>DUQE01000060.1 GCA_012837925.1 Bacillota bacterium | reverse complement strand
TCTGCGAGAATCCAAGGCATAAGCAGAAGCAAGGATAGAATAGAGGGGGGTGTCCAGATAGATGGCACGTATTGCAGGTGTAGATTTACCTCGCGATAAGCGAGTGGTAGTCGGCTTGACGTACATTTACGGCATTGGTCGGAGTACGTCTGAAAAAATCATTGAGATCTGCGGAATTAGTCCTGATACGCGAGTGCGCGACTTAACTGAGGACCAAGCTAACCAAATCCGCGAAATCATTGAAAAGCAGTTCCTGGTCGAGGGTGACCTACGCCGGGAAGTTAACATGAATATCAAGAGATTGCGGGACATCGGTTGCTACCGTGGTATACGTCACCGCCGCGGCCTTCCTGTTCGCGGGCAACGCACTAAGACCAACGCGAGAACGCGTAAGGGTCCCAAGCGAGTTGCTGGTAAGAAGAGATAGGTCGTATTGAAAGGAGGAAAACCAAATGGCAAGACCACGAGGTAAGGGCGGCCAACGCCCACGCCGTAAAGCGCGTAAGAATATTCCAGTTGGTGTAGCGCACATTCGCTCCACATTTAACAACACCATTGTTACCATCAGTGATCCTCAAGGAAATGTTATTTCCTGGGCAAGCTCTGGCAACATGGGTTTTAAAGGTTCTCGAAAAGGTACTCCATTTGCAGCAGGCATGGCTGCTGAACAAGCAGCAGCATTGGCCATGGATCACGGAGTGAGAGAAGTAAGCGTATACGTTAAAGGACCTGGCGCAGGAAGAGAAGCTGCAATCCGCTCTCTACAAGCTGCAGGTATTGACGTGACCACTATCAAGGACGTGACTCCAATCCCCTATAATGGCTGTCGTCCACCGAAACGACGCAGAGTATAATTAGTTCGGCCCATGCGTTCGCAAAGGAGGGTGCAAGAACTATGATTGAAATAGAAAAACCAAGGATTGACCAGGTTGAACTAACGGACAACTATGGCAAGTTTGTTGTAGAACCGTTAGAACGCGGCTATGGCATCACTTTAGGTAACGCCCTGCGCAGAATCCTGCTTTCATCGTTACCAGGCACTGCGGTCACATCGGTTCATATCGATGGTGTCTTACATGAGTTTTCCACCATTGATGGTGTTGTCGAAGACACTGTTGACATTGTGCTGAACCTAAAGAAACTTTTGGTTAAGTTACACACCGATGAGCCTGTGACCATTCGAGTAGAAGCCGACAAGGAAGGGCCTTTACTCGCTGGGGACATTCTCCCTGACCCTTCAGTGGAGATTCTCAACCCGGACTTGGTGATTGCCACGTTACAAAAAGGGGCCAAGCTCAACATGGATATCACTGTCGCCAGGGGTCGCGGCTACGTAAGCGCGGAGGGCAACAAGAGCCCCGATCACCCCATTGGCTTAATTCCGGTGGATTCCATCTTTACCCCTGTGACCAAGGCGATCTACCACATTGAGGACACCAGGGTTGGGCAGATCACGGACTATGACAGACTCGTTCTTGAGGTTTGGACAAATCGCACCATAGCCCCAGATAACGCAGTGAGCTTAGCAGCCAAGATTTTGATGGAGCACATTAAACTGTTCACTGATCTGACAGAGAGCGTGGGCAGTGTGGAAATCATGGTTGAGAAGGAAGAAGAAAGTATCGACCGCCTAATGGAGATGACAGTCGAGGAACTGGATCTTTCCGTACGTTCATACAATTGTCTAAAACGTGCCGGAATCAACTCTGTTGATGAACTGGTCCGTAAGACAGAAGAAGACATGATGAAGGTTCGTAATCTCGGTAAGAAGTCTCTGGCGGAAATCAAAGAAAAACTTGGCGATCTAGGGCTTTCCTTGCGCAAATCTGATGAATGAGGTAGGTGAGCGAGATGAGACTCAGAAAGTTTGGTAGAACTTCTGGCCACCGGAAGATGATGCTACGGGGTCAGGTGACCTCTCTGGTGTTACATGGCCGGATTGAGACTACAGAAATGAAAGCGAAAAGCATTAAACCCTTAGCAGATAAAATGGTCACTCTAGGCAAGCGAGGAGATCTGGCCGCCAGGCGGCAAGCCGCTCGGTTCCTATTGGATCCCGTTGCTGTACAGAAGCTCTTCGACGAAGTTGCTCCCAAGATGGCGGAGCGTAACGGAGGTTACACCAGGATTATCAAGACCGGTGTTCGTCGGGGTGACGCGGCGCCGATGGCGATCATTGAATGGGTGTAGGATATACAAACAAGGTCGCAGAGGAGTCCCCTCTGCGTTTTGTTTTTTAGAGACTTGAGGTGTCGTATGAAAGAACCTTTGATTCGTTTTACGAATGTCAACTTCATCTATGCCAAGACACACGGAGAAGAGGGACAGGCCGCGCTGAAAGATGTGAATCTTGAGGTCTTTGAGGGCGAGTTCGTTGCCGTCCTTGGCCACAACGGTTCAGGAAAGTCGACTTTGGCCAAGCATGTGAACGCCCTTCTCACGCCCACTTCGGGTCAAGTCACAGTTGCAGGATTTGATACGTCTGATCAGGATAGCGTGTGGGAAATCCGGCAGAAAGTAGGGATGGTCTTTCAGAATCCCGACAACCAGCTTGTGGCCACAACCGTCGAAGAGGATGTGGCCTTTGGACCGGAAAACCTCGGGGTACCTTCGGCCGAGATCAGGCGCCGTGTAAATGCCTCTCTTGAGGCAGTGGACATGCTTTCTTACAGCCTACATTCACCGCACCAGCTTTCGGGCGGACAAAAGCAGAGAGTTGCGATTGCCGGTGTCATCAGCATGTTGCCGAAGTGTATTGTCCTCGACGAACCAACGGCTATGCTGGATCCTGACGGACGCAGGGAAGTAATGAAGACAATCCACCGTTTGAACAAAGAAGAGGGCATCACTGTGCTGCACATCACGCATCACATGGATGAGGTGATCGGTGCAGATCGTGTTATTGTAATGGATGAAGGGCGCATCGTGCTAGAAGGTACGCCCAGAGAAGTATTCAGTCAAGTCGACCTTTTGCGCAGTCTGCACCTTGATGTTCCGCAGGTGACGGACTTGGCTGAGCGTCTGCGGAACCGCGGGTATAGTATTCCCAAGGGAACACTGACTGTAAATGAAATGGTGATGCTCTTATGTCCATCCGATTAGAAAATGTCATCTTTAGTTATCTCGAAGATACCCCTTTGAACCAGGCGGCTCTTAGAAACGTTAGTCTGGAGATCGAAGATGGCGAGTTTGTGGGGTTGATCGGACCGACCGGATCGGGCAAGTCGACCCTCATTCAACACTTTAACGGGTTACTCAAGCCCAGTTCAGGCAAGGTCTTCGTCGATGGAGTTGACCTTACGCTTAAAGATACACAGTTACGATTGATTCGCCAGAAGGTCGGCATGGTCTTTCAGTATCCCGAACACCAACTTTTTGGTGAAACAGTACTGGAAGATGTGGGCTTTGGACCTCGCAACAGTGGTCTCCCTGACGAAGACGTTGTCCAGCGGGTTCGAGAAGCCCTTGCTCATGTAGGGCTGGACTACGAGACCCTCAAGGACCAGTCGCCCTTTGAGTTAAGTGGCGGTCAAAAGCGTAGGGTAGCTATTGCTGGTGTCTTAGCCATGCGTCCCTCGGTCTTGATCCTTGACGAGCCTACAGCCGGCCTCGATCCTCAAGGGCGCGAGGAAATCTTGGCGGAGATAAAGCAACTGCATGATGAAGGCGGCATTACCGTTGTCTTGGTCACCCATAGTATGGAGGATGTGGCACGCCTTGTTGACCGTTTGATCGTTATGGAGAAGGGCTCCATCGCCCTAGACGGAACACCCGTGGAAGTCTTTGCCCAAGTAGAAAGACTGAAGGAAATGGGTCTGGGAGTGCCAGAGATTACGGAGCTTATGTATGAGTTGAAGTCGCATGGCCTAGACGTGAACACCGATATCTTGACGGTGGAAGAGGCCGAAGAGGAGATCATCAGAGTAATGGGGTGGCAAGAATGAGGATGTTTCGAAGCGTGACCATCGGCCAACACATCCCTGGTGATTCCGTCATTCACCGTCTCGACCCCCGTACCAAGATTCTGTCTGCCATGTTTCTCATTGTACTTTTGTTCGTGGTGAAAGGTTTCGTGGGTTATGGATTGGTAGCGCTGGGGCTTGCCCTCGTGATTCGGGCATCGAGAATTCCTTGGAAGTTCGTTATTCGCGGGCTCAGACCCCTCATGGTCATTTTAGTACTCACGTTAACTCTGCACCTTTTCATGACAGAGGGGCGAGTAATCTTTCAGGTTTGGTTCTTGAAAGTCACCTGGGAAGGTCTCATTCGCGGTCTTATGATGGGTACAAGGTTAGTCTTACTCATTCTTGGAACCTCGATGTTGACCCTGACGACATCGCCTATGCAGCTTACAGACGGGATCGAAACTCTCCTAAAACCAGGAAAGAAGATTGGCATCCCCGCCCATGAGCTGGCCATGATGATGACGATTGCACTTCGGTTTATTCCTACTCTTCTAGAGGAAACGGAGAAAATCATGAAGGCGCAAATGGCCAGAGGAGCGGATTTTCAAAGCGGTGGAATCATGCAAAGAGCCCGAAGCCTAATACCCCTGTTAGTACCGCTTTTTGTGAATGCGTTTCGAAGGGCTGACGATTTGGCCATTGCCATGGAGGCTCGGGGTTATCGCGGTGGTGAGGGGAGAACGAAGCTGAAGGAACTCAAGTTCCAGCGTCTTGATGCGGTGGCCTTGGGTTTGGTGATTACATTCTCCGTTTTGGTTGGTGCCTTTTTCTAAGGAGAACGACATGAAAACGTATTGCTTGATTGTGCAGTATGACGGTACAGACTACGCAGGATTTCAAGTTCAACCGCGCCTGCGTACCATTCAGGGAGAACTAGAAGCCGCTCTGCGAAAGCTCGGTCCAAACGACATTCGTATTGCCGGGGCGGGACGCACGGATGCTGGAGTGCACAGTGAAGGCCAGACTGTGAGTTTTCGTGATGACAGACTGACTGTTCCCGTGGACCGTTTGCCCTATGCGTTGAATGCATTGCTTCCCAAGGATATTCGAGTAATCAAAAGTCGTTTGGAATCAAGCGACTTTCACGCTCGGATTAGCGCTCGGGCTAAGACCTATCGTTACCAGATTTACGAGAGCGAGTTTCCCAACGTGTTCTTAGAACGTTACGCATACTGGATAAGACAACCACTCAACTGGGATGCTATTGATGAGTGTTGCAGGCTGTTTGTCGGACGTTTGGATTTCGCAGCCTTTGCGGCCAGTGGCAGTAGTGCTAAGACCACGGTAAGAACAATGCATGCTGTCACAGTGCACTCGCAAGGACCGTTGAAAATGATTCGTTTCACGGCGAATGGTTTCTTGTACAATATGGTGCGCAACCTGGTGGGTACCCTCGTCGATGTTGGCAAGGGTAAGCTCGATCTAGATGAGGTGCGTGCTATTATGAAAAGTGGCGATCGACGCTTGGCAAGTGCGACGATAGCGCCCCATGGACTGTTTTTGGAGAGTGTAGATTATTCTTGACACGTACCCGTGGGTGCGATAGAATAAGAGTTGGCAATTTTTCTTTTATAGCCTTATGGTCACGACACAGCCCCGTTCGTCACCAAGAATAAGGCTTCTTGACAAGTGCTCGGCATTTGTCTCAAGTTTCACTACGTGAAACGTCCGCATATTCGTTGCATATAAAGGGGGGAAATCCCGAAATGAAAACCTACACAGCAAAACCACAAGAAGTGGAAAGAAAATGGTATGTAGTTGATGCCGATGGACAAACTCTTGGACGTCTAGCTACTCAAGTGGCTACGATTCTCAGAGGAAAGCATAGGCCAACATACACTCCACACGTGGACACTGGCGATCATGTGATCATCATCAACGCCGAGAAGATTCATTTGACAGGTAACAAACTTCAGGCCAAGAGGTACTATCGCCACAGTGGATATCCAGGTGGGATTAAGTCCGTAACGGCAGGCGAGGTTTTGAATCGCCATCCAGAAAGAGTCATTAAGGCCGCTGTATGGGGCATGATTCCCCATAACAAACTGGGTCGTCAGATCATTAAGAAACTCAAAGTCTACGCTGGTGCTGAGCATCCGCATGAAGCACAAATGCCAGAACCTCTAGTATTGAAGTATTAGATGAATACAGACCTTTAAAACCCTATGTGAAGGGAGGCAGTCGGGATGAATGTAGCTCGTAAGACAGAAGCCAACTACGGAACCGGTAGAAGAAAGAAATCCATTGCTCGCGTTAGAATTCTTCCTGGTAATGGCAACATTACCATTAATAAACGATCGATCGATGACTACTTTGGTCGCGAAGTATTGCGCACCATCGTTCGTCAGCCTTTAGTACTCACCGATACCGAGGGTAAGTATGACATTATTGTCAATGTACACGGTGGTGGTACAACGGGTCAGGCTGGAGCGATCCGCCATGGTATTTCTCGTGCCCTCATTACCGTCGATCAAGACTTGAGAGGTCCTCTAAAGAGAGCAGGATACCTCACAAGAGATCCACGCATGAAGGAAAGAAAGAAATACGGCTTGAAGAAAGCCCGGAGAGCACCTCAGTTCTCGAAACGTTAGTTTTACAGTGCAACCCCCAGACAATGTCTGGGGGTTTTACATTTACAGTCTCTGTAGGGCTGTGATGATGTCGTTTCTCTTTCCGAAGGATGAAAATCGAAAGAATCCTTCACCCATCAAGCCAAAGCCAGCTCCCGGTGTACCAATGATACCGGCTGTGGAGAGTAAATAATCAAAATATGTCCACGAAGACATACCGTCGGGACACTTCAGCCAAAGGTAGGGGGCATTGTCTCCACCTACATACCAGATGCCAAGTTCAGCGAGCCTTTGTGCGATGAGCCTGGCATTTTCCATGTAATACTCAACGCTTCTTCGAATCTGCGCAAGGCCTGGTTCGGAGAAAACGGCCTGGGCACCGCGCTGGACGATATAAGGCACGCCATTAAACTTCGTTGTCTGCCTTCTCAGCCAAAGCTTGTTGATGGATACTCCACTACTCACGAGTTTTAGAGGCACGACAGTGTATCCACAACGTACTCCTGTGAATCCAGCCGTCTTGGACAAGGAACAGAACTCAATGGCACACTCCTGGGCCCTATCAATTTCATAAATGCTCGTGGGTAGATCTTTGTCTTGAATGTAGGCCTCATAAGCGCTATCAAACAAGATAACGGCAGAATTCTCTAAGGCGTATTCAACCCACGTTTCTAACTGCTCTTTATTGTACACTGCCCCTGTGGGGTTATTGGGGGAGCAAAGATAGATGATGTCGGCCTTCACGTTCCAGTCGGGCATGGGAAGGAAGCCGTTGTCTATAGTTCCCTCGATATACACGATCTCTCGACCTGCCATGACGTTCGTGTCTACGTAGACAGGATACACTGGGTCGGGAATCAACACTCGATTTTCCCGTGCAAAAACGTCCAGAATATTACCCAGATCACTCTTAGCCCCATCACTGATGAAGACCTCATCAGGATGCAAGGATATGTCTTTCTTGACATAGTAGTCGCAAACAGCCTGCCTCAAGAAGAGATAACCCTGCTCGTCACAGTATCCTCGAAATGTATCAGCGACACCCATTTCTGAGACAGCCTTGGTCATAGCATCGACAACGGCTGGGACCAGAGGTAGTGTGACGTCGCCAATTCCAAGATTGGTAACAGGTCGTCCGGGGTTTTGCGTCTTGTACTCCTTTACTTTCTGTCTGATTCGGGAAAAGAGGTAGCTGCTTTCAAGTGTTGCGACATGTTCATTGATCTTCATGGTCGTGTTTTTCTCCATATCGCACAGGCATTTGCCTTTTATGAGCTGTTGAGCGATGGAGCCTTTCGATGTTGGCCTGATCACGTTCATTTGTGCTTCCACTCAGCAAAAAGGCGTCTATGCTGCGGTAGGTCATACCCATCTCTCCTTCATCAGTCTGGCCGTCGAACAATCCAGCGGAGGGGGCTTTGGTGACAATCGCTTCAGGTGCCTTGAGATAGCGCAGAAAATCCAGGACCTCCGACGCAGTCAGATCGGCAATGACATTAAAGTCATAGGCCCCATCACCCCATTTTGTGAAATAACCTAGGTAGCTTTCACTATAGTTTCCGGTTCCTGCCACCAATCGATTTTCACTTGCCGCAACGGCGTAAAGAGCGGTCATCCTTAGTCTTGGTGCAATGTTGGCCAGGGCAGATTCCGTAAGAGCTGTGGATTCACCGACTGCACCAACAAGTGCTTCCTTTACGGCGGACAGGTCAACGATACGAGTGGCAATCCCGTATTGCGCGGCGACTGTTTCAGCATCGTTTTTGTCTTCTTCGTAGTTTCTTCGCGATCCGCAAGGCATAATTAAGCCAACAGTATCTTCACAGGCCATTTTACAGAGAATTCCCACGAGGGCACTGTCTTTGCCTCCACTATTTCCAAATACGATGCCACTGGCACCCGAAACAGCCAGTAGCTCCTTAATAAACATCACTCTACTCGTGGTCTCAGCTGCATAATTTCTCATTGGGATCGCTCCTTTGTCTCCACTGCCGTTCTTAGAAGTCCAACAAACAGTGGGTGGGGCCGATTTGGTCTGCTCTTAAATTCTGGATGAAACTGTACACCAATGAAGAATCCCCTATCAGGGAGTTCAACTGCTTCAACGAGGTTATCATCGGGTGAAGTACCCGAAATACGTAGACCTGCGTTCGAAAGAATCTCCCTATATTTATTGTTGAACTCAAAACGATGCCGATGCCGCTCGCTAATCTCTTCAGATTCATACAATCTGTGTAGTAATGACTCGGGCATCACTTTACAGGGGTAGGCTCCCAGGCGCATCGTGCCTCCACTGCCTACCATTCCTTCTTGACCAGGCATAATGTCAATGACCGGATGAGGACTGTCGTCAAATTCACTGGAATGTGCACTAGACAGATTGCAGACGTGTCGTGCAAACTCAATGACTGCGATCTGCATGCCAAGACAGATTCCCAAAAACGGAATGTCATGCTCTCGTGCATAGCGACAGGCGACAATCTTGCCTTCAATTCCTCTTTCTCCAAAACCTCCAGGGATTATGATTCCATCGATCCCATCTAAGAGGGTCTGGACCGTGTTGTCCGTCACATCTTCGCTGTCAATCCAGCGAATGTCAACACGTGCGCCAACGTCAAACCCAGCATGATTGAGACTCTCCACCACAGAGAGATAAGCATCGGGAAGGCTAACGTATTTTCCGACCATAGCGATGGTGAGCGAGGTCTTAGGGTTCGCAGCTTTCTCCAATATCCTTTGCCAGTCTGCTAGATCCGGTGCGGGAACATCAAGACCGAGTTCACGGCAGACAACCTTGTCTAGACCATTATTGTGCAACATCAGAGGAGCCTCATAGAGAGACGAAAGAGTCGTATTTTCGATGACACAGTCTGGCTTCACATCAGAAAATAGAGCGATCTTTTCCTTGATGGCATCGGGTAAGGGCTGATCCGACCGGGTGACAATAATGTTGGGTAAGATGCCCATAGATCGCAATTCTTTAACCGAATGCTGGGTGGGTTTAGACTTGTGCTCACCGGCTTCTTTCATATAGGGAACTAGAGTAACATGGATTGACAGGCAGTTGCCTGGCCCCTGTTCTTGCGATACTTGCCGTATTGCTTCGATAAAGGGTTGACCTTCAATGTCGCCAACGGTTCCACCAATCTCCACAATCAGAACATCCGCTTGACTCGTCGCTGCCCCAGCATAGATGAAATCCTTAATGGCTTGCGTAACATGGGGAATCACTTGCACAGTACCACCTTGGTAATGTCCCGCACGTTCCCGCTCCAAGACGCTCCAGTACACTTTTCCCGATGTAAGATTACTCAGGTGCGTGAGATTTTCGTCAATAAAGCGCTCATAGTGCCCCAAATCCAGATCTGTTTCAGCTCCGTCGTCGGTGACGAACACTTCACCATGTTGAAATGGACTCATCGTGCCGGGATCTACGTTTATGTATGGGTCCAGTTTTTGTGCAGCGATCTTGAGTCCCCGTTGCTTTAGAATGCGACCTAAGGATGCAGCGGTTATTCCTTTACCGAGACCTGAGACAACTCCACCGGTAATAAAAATGTACTTGGTCATCGTTTTCACTCCCTTGAGAATATTTTATTTCTTCAAAGTCGAGCTGTCTATGTTTCTTTAGCAGAAAAATGCTAACCCCCCAAACGAGGGGTTCGGGGGGTTCATCCAGAAGGCTCAGATGCAGCCATGGTCGATTCGGTTTCTGGTTCGATGGGTTCTATGGGTTCAATGGGTTCTATGGGTTCCGGTTCTGGAGTAGGTACGGGCCCGGGCTCAGGTTCTGGTACGGGTTCCGGTTCAGGCTGTATGGGGCCAGGTTCCGGCTCGGGCTCGGGTTCGGGTTCAGGCTCCGGTTCAGGCTCCGGTTCCGGTTCTGGTTCGGGCTCAGGTTCAGGTTCCGGCACGGTAACCGGTGGTTCCTCTCGTGGTGGGGTCACCCGAGGCGGTGGCGGTGGTTCCGGTGGAGGCAAGGCACATGGAGCCAACTGCGTGGGTTTTGTCCCCTCGATAAAGGAGTCTCGCTCCACCTGAGGACAACGTTCATTGGCCAACAGACCGCTGAAAACGTCAATGAGTACGTTTGTTTCCACCCTATCCGGCACTTCAAACTCACTGATCTCCGACGTTTGATCCGAGTGAGTATCGCCGGAGTCTTCGTTTTCGCCGTTCTGCGTTAGTGCATTTGTCATGAACAGCACCCAAATGTCTCCAGCTTGTAGGGGAGTGGGTGTTTCCTCTTCAGAGCCTTGAGCCCGAATAAAAACCCCAACCAGAAGGGAAGGTGTGTAACCAATCGCCCACTGGGAAGTACCATCCGGTGAGGAGCTGGCATGGAGAGCTGCAGGGAAGGGAACCTCCAGTTCGCTAATGCTTCCGTACTCTGTGCCAGGCATCAACATATCGGTAAAGAGATAGGCTTGTTCTTTCGAAAGAATGCGCTGGGGGCTTGCTTTTTGATTGGAGATGACAGTGTCGTTCTGGGTATCCGTGACCTTGGTGAAGCCTCGAACTGGCATGTAGTTCCCTTCGCTTATACCGGGCAGATAAGCAGCCGTTAGGTTCAGTAATGACAAACCTTCGCGTACTTCGCCAGTGGCCAGTCGCAGGTGTTGGTCGACGGCTTCGATTTTGAGATTGACGCTCTCGGCGAACTCGTTAAATCTGTCAATGCCAAGTTCGTCCAGTGTCCAGACTGCAGCGTTGTTTAAGTCCATCACGAGAGCATGCTTCATCGTTACAGGACCCCAGTAGCGATCATTGGCGTTGTCCACCTGGAAGTCTCCAAATGTACGCTGGATATCGTGCACCAGATGATTCATGGCCCAATTTTCCTGTAGTGCAGTGGCGTAGATCAAGGGTCGCAAGCTGCTACCCAGTTCTTGGTGTTTTACTGTGGCTAAATTTGTGGAATCCTCAACATAATCTCGACCGCCTACCATGGCCAGTATGGAACCATCTTTAGGGTCAAGGGCGACTAAAGCTCCATCGAGCTCGGCTTCTTGAAAGAGACTTTCCGCTAACTTCTGCAGGTCACGGTCAAGGGTAGTCGTCACCCTGAGTCCTCCCTGGAAAACTCGGTCTTCACCCAACTCGTCGATGAGGATACCACCCAAGTAATCTGAGAAATGGTGGGCATACCCTGGTTCGCGACGTTTAGGATCAATGGGTGACGCTTCTGCTTCCTCTTGTTGAGCACTGTTGATATATCCGTCTTGCTGCATTTGGGCCAAGATAGCGTTACGCTCTTGTTGAGCTCTATCTGGGTTTTTGAAGGGTGAGGCAGTATCCGGGTTTTGGGACAGGGCCGCGAGCAAGGCACTTTGGGCCAAGTCAATATCGTCGACAGACTTGGCAAAATAGGTTTGGCTGGCTGCTTCAGCGCCATAAGCCCCTTCTCCGAAGTACGCGTTGTTTAAGTAGACCTCTAGACGTTCACGCTCGGAGTAACGCCGTTCGATAACCGATGGAAGAATGGCCAACTGCAATCGGCTCCACAACCCTTGTGGCTCTAGAATCTGCCTGGCGAGACGATCCGTGATGGTTGTGGTTCGTTCGGTTGATTTCACGGCGTTTTGTAGGTCTTGAGGAGTCTGACCTAAGGGTAGATAGACAGTCTTGGTACCCAGACGTTTAATGATGTCGCCATTTTGATCAACTAGTGCTGCACCAGGCAAAGGCCTCTGGTCTTCAAAACTGGTAAGATGTTGTGCTGCTTGACTATAGAGACTTGCGACAATACCGATCCCGATCAAGACAAATAAGAGGACTACTATTAGGTAAAGGCTCCTTCTTTTCATACATGTCTCGCCTCCTCTGAATTAGTATGAACTGCGGTTCATGCTTCCATGCACACCAACGGACACATGGACAGTTTTGGGCTGGAAATGTATAATAATCTCGAAGGCCTGGGTGAGGAGCGTGAACTTAATGGATGTCCTTTGGTGGATCATTATTATTGCATGCTTTGTTTTGGGAATTGCAGGTATCGTTCTACCTGTTTTACCTTCCGTTGCCCTCGTCTGGGTCGGTGTGTTGATCTATCACTTCCTCATTAACGCCCAGGTCTTGACTTGGGTAACATGGGCTACCATGATCTTTTTCACGCTCGTGATTTTGGTTGTTGACCAACTTAGCAATGTGGTGGTAGCTAAGCGTTATGGGGCGAGCAAGATCAGCATCTTTGCCTCAGTGGTGGGTGCCTTTATTGGTTTGTTCGTGTATCCGCCTTTTGGGGTCGTTTTGGTTCCATTTCTCTTCGTTTTCGTTTTGGAACTATTGCAGAACCGCCCTGTAGAGAAGGCACTGAACATAGCGTTTGGCACGATCGTAGCTTTTGTGGGGAGTACTTTTGCGAAGGGTTTGATGCAGCTGGTCATGATGGGGGCTTTCCTTATCGATGTTTTCTTGATTGGATAGACCCTGGGAGTGTTTGACCGATTTTCGGGGATGGTTTATAATAAACAAGATCACACGCAGTAGAGGGGCGATAGAGTTGAGCAAGTTCATTGAAGTAACGGATGAAAATTTCCAGACCGAGGTCTTAGACGCTACAGGACCGGTCTTGGTTGAGTTTTGGGCAGTATGGTGTGGACCTTGCAGGCAGATGAATCCTATTCTTGATGATCTCAGCGAGGCCTATGATGGCAAAGTCAAATTCGTAAAGGTAAACGTCGATGATGTGACGGAGTCAGTAGGGACCTATGGAATCATGAGTGTTCCCACCATCATGCTCTTTAAGGATGGAAATCCCATGGAAACCTTGATTGGTGTGCAGCCAAAACCTCGTTTGCAGGAGATTTTGGACAGTTATTTATAGACACAATACATAAAGGGGTGGTACCAGGAAACTTGGTACCACCCCTTTTCTGCTGTAGGCCTATAACGTCTGGTCAGACTCTGTAACGGGCTTTTTTCGTTCAAAGCGGCTGAAGGCTTCGTAAACGGTCGGGATAACAAACAGAGTCAAGAAGGTTGATGTGATCATTCCACCCATGATCGTAGCGGCCAACGGACGCTGGAACTCCGAACCTACGCCTTGCGCGAGGACCACAGGTAGGAGACCAAGAACAGTTGTGATCGTCGTCATCAAGATTGGTCGCAAACGCACCTGGCAGGCTTCAAGGACGGCCTCACGCACCGGAATCGCAGGATTCTGTCTGCGCTTTAGGTTGATATAATCGACAAGTACAATGGCGTTGTTCACGACAATTCCCGCCAAAACAATGATACCGATGATGGACATGATGCCTAGGTTTCCACCCACGAGCCATAGGCCGATTAAGGCCCCAATCAGTGCCAAGGGAATGGTGAACATGACAATGAACGGTTGAGAGAAAGACTCAAACTGAGCCGCCATCACTAGAAATACGAGAGCGATGGCCAGGACCAGGGCCAGAGTCAACTCACCAATCGAGTCGCCGATGTAGGTTTGCAGGCCTCCGATCGTGACGTGATAACCCGGAGGAATATCCATCTTGTCAATGATGGCTTCACTGTGCCTTACCGCCTGGGTTAAAGATAGATCCTCTCCCAAGATTCCAAAGACCCTGGTGACATTCAAACGGTCAACACGCTGTAACAGAGCGATGTTGTCTTGGACTACAGGGGTCACCACTTCGCTTAAGAGTATGGGTTCTCCACCGAGACCGTCAATTTGCACAGGCGATGTGATTCGTGTATTCATGAGCTCGTCCACCGAATCGATGGATGCACTAGCTCTGAGCATCACGGGAAGGACGCGATTGCCGATATGGAGATCGGTGGCCTTAAGACCGGCCGTGGCGTAGCGCATACCGAGTCCAACTTGTCCTGCGGTGAAGCCTCCCAGGATACTGCGAGAGGTATCTACGTCCAGGAAGAGCTCTTGCGTTGGTCGGGATCTCGAGTCTTGAATATCTCGGAAACCGGGGATTTTGCTGAGTTCATCCATGAGTTCTTGCGATATAGCGTTACAGATCTGCACATCTTCGCCGCGAATGTCAATGTGTAAGTTCGGTGTCAGCAGAGTACTCGTAGACGATCCGAAGAGGGAGTTGTCGGAGATGTTGGCTCTGATTACACCGTGTTTGGCCATGATGTCCTGAATCTCATCTGTGAGATCGGAAGCACTGCGTTGGCGTTCATCATGGGGCACAAGGGTGATTGAAAACATGGCGTTTTCTAGTCCGGTTCCGGTAAGTAGAGATAAAATGTCAAGTTCTCCTTGGTCACCAGACTGCACCGCTACAGTAGCCACTTCAGGAATGGCCTGCAGATCTTGTTCAATACCCAAAATCAAGTTCCGCGTGTCCTCTAGAGGAACGCCGGTTGGAAGCATGGCGTGAATCCCCAAGAAACCCTCATCAAAACTGGGTAAGAACTCCTGATCTAAACGAGGATAAAGAACCAGGGCCAGGGCAAGCAACAACACAATGAAACCAAAGATGATGGGTTTTCGGTTCAGAGCCTTGTCCAAAAGTCTTGCATAACCAGCGCGAAACTTTCCTGGTTTGGACTCTGTCTTAATCCCTACAATAGCTTTATTTCTACGCAAAATCTTCGACGCCAGCATCGGTAACAAAGTCAAGGAGACAACCAGTGAGGCAACGAGAGCGAAGGAGATGCTCAATCCAAACTCCTTCAACAATTGACCGGCAAAGCTGTCTAGGAAAATGATAGGTAGGAATACCACTACCGATGTCGCCGTTGACGCAATAAGAGCACTGGCGATTTCTCCTGCTCCGTTTTGAGCAGCCAGCTTGACACTAGGCTGTTCATTCATATGGCGATAAATGTTCTCTAAGACTACGATGGACGAGTCTACAAGCATTCCCACGCCAAGTGCGAATCCACCTAGGGTCATAAGATTGAGGGATAGTTTGGAAAAATACAACATGACAAAACTGGCAATAATAGACACAGGAATGGATATCCCTACAATCAGAAGACTGGAAATGTTCTTTAAGAAAAACCATAGTACTGCGATGGCCAAGATTCCGCCAATGATCCCACTTGAAGCTAGTGAGTCGATACTCTGATTGATGAAGACCGACTGATCTGTGATGGTTGTAAACTCAAGATGAGGATGATCCTTTTCAATTTGCTCTAGGGTTTCTTTTAGGTCTTCTGCGACTCGTACGGTATTAGCACCAGTTTGTTTCATGACCTGGATCAGGACAGTGTCTTGCCCGTTGTGACGGGTGATACCGTCCCTTGGTGCAATGTGAGTCGTTACCTCTGCAATATCGCTTAGATAGGTCAGGGAAGGGAGTAGACCTCCAAGTCCTAAGAGACCGCTTCCTTGCTTCATGCCCACAATAATGTCCTTGAGATCTTCCACACTGTTGATGTGGCTGCCCGCCCGAGTCGTATATCGGGTGCCGTCGGCTGTGACTGTGCCACCTGGTACCACGATGTTTTGGTACATGATCAGTTGCTGCAAGACAACGGGTGTCAAGCCAATTTCATTGAGGTAATCGGGATCAAAGAGTACCTGGACCTCTTCTTTGCTGGTGCCAAACAGGCTCACCTTGGCCACCCCCGACAACTGCTCCAGTTGTGGCTTGATACGCTCCAGCTCTTCAGTGAGTTCTACCGGAGAAAACTTATCAGCGCTTACCCCGACAAGCATCAAGGGAAAGGCGTTGGGATCGACTTGAGCAACGATGGGAGTCTGCGCACCATCGGGTAGTGTTAACGCCACTTGGGTCAGGTTATTGCGGATCTCGTCTAGGGCATCCCGTAACTCAGTACCCCATTCAAACTGCAGTATTACGGCGGAAAGGTCTTCCATGCTATAGGATTCCTGCGACCGTAGGCCGGCGATTCCTGAAAGACTGTTTTCTATAGGAATGGTCACATCTTTTTGTACTGTCGAAGCTCCCACCCCAGGATAAACAGTGATAACCACTGCGATGGGGAAATTGAGGTTGGGTAGAAGGTCGATTCCGATTCGTTGCATGGAGATGAATCCGAACATGATGGTTATAATCACAAATACAGTAACTGCGATGGGCCGACGTACGGCAAATCTCGATAGACGCATGCATATCCTCCTTAAAGGTACATGGCAAGTGTATTACCGAGCCAAATACCATTCTCTATAGCTTCTGGATCTGAAGATGTTATCCTTCCTTTGTAGTGTTGAGAAGGGGAGAAAAGATTATGAATAAATATGCCAAACGACTCTGGCCCCTAGGGGTCCTGATTATCATGGCAGGTTTACTGCACTGGTACATGTCCACTCCGCCACAACCTTCGCCCCAGGAGCCAGACAGTGAGCAACGACCCCTCGAGGGTTGGAGAGAAACGTTTTCTGAGTCGGACCTCGATCTCCTGGCTAGAGTGGTACGAGCGGAGGCCCAAGGAGAACCTTATGATGGTCAGGTGGCCGTAGCAGCGGTAATTCTAAACAGAGTCAATCATCCTGAGTTTCCCAATACTATCCCAGGTGTAGTGTATGAGCCTCTGGCTTTCTCTGTCGTTGCCAATGGTCAGGTCAACAAACCTGCAGACAAGAGCGCGGTACAGGCCGCCCATTGCGCGCTAAATGGCTTGGACACCTCTGGTGGTGCCCTGTACTTTTATAATCCTGCTAAGACAAAGAGTAGTTGGATTCGAAGTCGCACCGTGATCAAAAAAATCGGGGATCACATCTTTGCGAGTTAGGGGTTAGAACATGCCTAAGGGTTGGACTCGGAAAATCATAACCATAGTCTTCGTGGTCGCCCTTCTGGCTCTGGGGTTTGCAGGGGGACAATATTATCTCCATCGCATCTATCAAAGGCAGGTGGAGGTTGGTTATCGGCGCGCCTTAGGAGAGTTTGGAACCCATTTTGAACAAATCGCAAATGAACTAGGACGAGCAAGGCTTGCAGTCAGCAGCAAGCAGCGAGGCCTCATTGCATCGAATCTCCGTCGCTTAATCTATGCTGCTCAGAGCAACATGGGTGAGCTTCCGCTGGGTGAAATTCATTTGGAGCGCATCTCACATCTCTTGGGTAGTCTCTATGAACAGACCTATGCATATGCTCAAGGAGAAATCGATTCCCAATCACTGCATACACTTCACGGACAGATAGCGTATGTCAGCCAAGAGTTAGGTCAGATGCTTGTCAAAAAGGAGCGAGAGTTTCCCTGGGTGACTTGGCATGAGTATTTTTCTACCATGGTACTTGTACCCGAGTTCATGCAGGCCCTCACAGGGATCAATGAGGGGCTAGAAGAGTTCAAGGTACCCGTCCGTCGCGGCGAGATACAGGGAGAGGGTATTAAACGTGAACAAGCCATAGAGAGGGCGCGCATGTTTAGCGGACGCGAGGATTTGAGTTTTCAGGTCACCAATGAGACGAGGGGTAGCCTTCCTTCCTATACCGTTGAGGCGGTTGACAATGGAACCCGTTATGCTCTGGAAGTATCCCAAAGGGGAGGAATGGTCTTGTGGATGACGGTTACATCACAAGACCAAGCAACAGAAAGGGAGCTGAGTCTTGAAGAGATAGTAGTACAGGGAACACGGTTCTTGGATGAACGGGGATTTGGCTCTCTACATGTAACCGATGTTCAGATGCTTCAAAACCGAGCAACTCTGACCTTTGTCCCCAATAGGGACGGTGTTTTGCGTTATGGTGAACCGCTACGTGTTCAGGTTAATGCGACCGATGGAAGTATCATCGGTTTTTGGGCAACTGCTTTCTTTGTGGCCCAGAGTCGGGCTCAATCAGAAATGGCCCTGGCTGGAGAAATCAGCTGGGACCCGCAAGATAAGGTGCAAGAGGGTGTAGAGATTTTGGACCAGAAGTTGGCACTGATTCAGAACGAACAGCACGAAGAAGTCTTGACGGCCAGGCTCGGCGTGCAGTATGAAGAAGACTATTATCTCATCTATCTCAATCTGGAAACAGGCGATGAAGAGCACATTGTACAGGTGGGTTCACCGCAGTTTTTCTAGCGCAGAGCTTGAATGTGTGATGCAACAATGCTGGCCCTTTCGTTCAAGTCGCGCCGGGAGATTTCGCCTGTAATAAGCAGCAGAGGTTCACTGTAAATGGTTTTGGCATACTTTTTATAGATGTCCTCAAAGATCGTGACATCGACCAGACCGTATTCATCCTCCAGTGTTAAAAAGACCACAGTTTTGCCGCTCCGCGTGGGCGGTCTGTGGGGACGTATGACCAGGCCCGCGACCTGTAGAGTCTCTTTGGCAAACTCGACGTCTTTCGTCGTGAGTACTTTTTTAGAGAGTCTGGGGCGGAAGAACTCCATGATATGTCCCTGGGCCGTGAGGCTGAGGACAGCATACTCTTTGAGCCAACGGTCAAAAGGGGGAAAATCATGAAGCGTATGTGTGGTGGGAGTCTCTAAAAAGAGGCTCCCTTGTTTACTTTGATAAAGCTTGGGCAAGTTCCATAGTAACGCTCTGCGATTGATCGAAAAGCAGTCGAAAGCTCCTCCTAGGATTAAGTTTTCCGTTACATCTTTATTGACAGTGGTGCGGTAGACAAAATCTTGCATAGAGGAGAAGTTCCGCTCTGTGCGCGCCAAAGTGATGGAGTCCAAGAAAGCGGTTTCCATACCTTTAACCTGTTTGAGGCCGATGCGAATGAAACGCTCTCCTGCTGAAAATTCTACATCGCTTTCATTGATATGGAGGGGAAGGATCGCAATGCCGCGGTTTCTCGCCTGCACGCAAAGGGTGTTAGGGGGATAAAAACCCATAGGTTGCTGGTTCAATAAAGCGGCATAAAACTGGGCAGGGTAATGCTCCAATAGGTAGGCGGTGCGATAGGCTGTGTCGGCAAAGGCTGCAGCATGTGCCTCGCAAAAACCGTAACCAGAGTAACCCACCACATAGGAAAAGATCAGTTCAGCCTGCTCCTTTTCTATTCCACGCTCCGTCGCCTTTGTAATGAACTCCTCTCCAATTTGTTCCATCTCCCTTTGCGAGCGATACGTAGTCATCGCTTTGCGGAGACGATCCGATTCTCCGGGAGTAAATCCGGCGATTTCTGTCGCAATTTCAATCACTTGCTCCTGGTAGAGAACAACACCATAAGTTGGGGCAAGAATTTTCTTTAGCTTGGGATGGAGATATGTGATTTCTTCGCGACCATGTCTACGTGCAATGAAAGGATCCACCATATTACCTTTGATGGGACCCGGACGAATTAGGGCTACGCTAGCGACAATATCCTCAAATCGATCGGCCTGCAAACGCGATTGCAGGCTGCGCTGGGCTGGGCTCTCCAGTTGGAATACTCCTACCGTATCACCCCTTTGTAATCTGGCAAAGGTGGGTTTGTCATCGGTTGGTATTTCTCCATACGCAATCTGGGGACCAACTTGCTGCATTGCATCGGATACTGCAGCAAGGGTACGTAAAGAAAGTAGGTCGATTTTGATTAGCCCCAGATCTTCAATGGTGTTTTTGTCAAATTGGGTGATCAAGACCCCTTTCGCCGAGGGTTGAAGAGGAGTAACCGTAGTCAAAGGCTCACCACATACTACCAACCCTCCCAGGTGGGTACCTATTTGTCGGGGAAAACCGTTGATGGCGGCACAATAGTCTAGGAGCTTCGAGTATTTAGCCTGGTGCAAGGGATGATGCTTTAGTTCGGGGAGCCTATGCAACAAGGAACGAATACCATCTGAGGGGACACTGGTGATGTTTTTTGTCAACTGCTGTAACTCAGCTGGGGAGAAGCCAAGAGCCTTTCCCATATCGCGTATGGCCGAGCGGGCATGATAGGTTTGAAACGTGCATACAGAAGCCACCCGTTCAGAACCATAGCGTTTATAGACGTAATCGGCTACTTGGTCTCTGTAGCGGGCATCAAAATCAATATCAATATCAGGTTTTTGGGCCCGTTCCAAACTCAAAAATCGTTCGAACAAGAGCCCCCTGGCAAAGGAATCTACATTGGTGATTTCTAGACAATACACTACGACTGAATCTGCTGCAGAGCCTCTGCCTGCATAACGGATGTTTTGCTTTTGAGCGTATTGTACGAGATCCCATACAGCCAAGAAGTAATCGGCCACATCGAGCTGTTCAATGATATTTAGCTCATGTTCAATTCGCTCGATAAGGGGAGAAGAGATGCTTGAATAACGCCTTCTAGCTCCAGTCCAGGTCAGCTCACGCAAAAAGCGGATAGCTTTTTTTGGCCCTTGGTCCGGAAAATAACGGGGAAAAAGATTGCGTCCCAAGTCTAAGGCCAAGGTGCAACGTTCGGCAATTTCCAGCGTGTTTTTTATTGCATCGGGAAAAGGAGCAAAGCGCATTTTCATTTCTTCTGCTGAAGCGAAGTAACTCTCTCCATTTAAAGGACGTTCAACATTGAGCTCACCGAGTTTTGTCTGGGTACGGGTGCAGACTAATAGATCATGGATGTGAAAGTCGTCTTTGCGCAAATAGTGCACATTGTTTGTGGCAACAAGAGGAATGTGCAGTTCTTGGTGGAGCTTGAAAAGCCCACGGAGGAGATGCTTGGTGAAGGGAAGGTAACTGTGTACCATCTCCAGATAGACTTGGTTGCGGCCGAAAATCTCCACGAGGCGTAATGCTTCTGCTTTTGCCTGTGCATAGTTTTTTCCCAGGATGGCCTGGGCCACACCCGAGTGATGGCATCCGCTTAAGACGATCAATCCGCGGTTGTTTTCTGCTAAGGCTTTCCATGGCACTAAGGCTTGATGCCTGGAACCATGAGAATAGCCTGCTGTGAGTAATCGGCATATAGACTGGTAACCCACCTTGTTCTCGGCTATGAGCGTAAGGTGGGTTCCATCTTCTGTAGTGATTTCTGCTCCTTGGATGGGCTTGACACCTAAACCTAGTGCAATCCTTTGAAATTCGACTGCACCGCTCACATTACTGTGATCAGTTAACGCCATGGCAGGCATATTCCATAGAGCTGCCTGGTTAAGTAAAGCCTCCAATGAGGAGGCGCCATCCAAAAACGAATAGGGGGAATGAACATGCAAATGGACAAACATAAAGAACCTCCACCTAATCAGCTAAACGATACAAAATCCATTTACCTGTAGCCGGTAAAAAATGTAGCTCGCAACGGCAGTGATTGGTCATGACTTCATAAACGAAGAGTTCAGGTTGATTAAGCCACCACTCTCCGGCCTCGCGCCAGTGCTTCAGGATATACTTAATGATAAAGTTTTGCCCGAACGAAAAGGATACGGGAAAGCTACCCGCAAGCTCCGGTTCGACGGGTTGGTTGATGAGTTTACTCATGCAAAACATTCCTCCCAGAGCATCAAAAGGCGTTCTCTTCGCGGCACTTTTACGCCCACCTGGGCATAATTCTTCAGATCATCGTCCATTACTCTAGGAGCCTGTGGTTCCCAAAACATCGTTAATTGAGCCAAGGGAGATGCTTCTAATTTGCTTATCACAACATCGACCTGGGTAAAGAAATCCTCGGGGACAAGGCTTTCGGCAATACGGTGTATAACCTTCGGATCATCGGTTGCCTGCTTAAGTTGGCGTGTCTTCTCAAAATACGTTCCTTGGGCTAAATGGGCCTCAAGTTTAATTTGACCAGCGACCTTGTGCTGGTCCTTTAGTGTGGCTGCTAGTTTTTCCATCCCTTGCTGAAGATAGGATTTAAGTTCGTGGGATGCTAGAGG
>DUQE01000059.1 GCA_012837925.1 Bacillota bacterium | reverse complement strand
AGATTTTCCTTAGCTGTTAATCGCCAGTAGATGTTGCGATTTCCCTCCAATACGGCACTGAGTTCGGCCAAAGCTGGAATTCGACGACGGGTCATGTCTTTTCCGTTAATAAAGATCTGACCAGAATCAGGCCGAATTAAACCGCAAAGCATCTTTACTGTGGTCGTTTTTCCCGCCCCATTGGGACCGAGCAGACCCAGCAATTCACCCTCTGGAACGCTAAAGCTAATTCCATCCACGGCCTTTACTGGCGGTTCGCCTTTACGACCTGCATAGGTCTTCTCCAAGGACTGAACATGAATCATCGTGTTCTTTCCCTCCCTTTCCGCACATGGTCTCAAGACGTTACGCAGCATCTTGCTGGGCATAAAGAAGCTTAATCTTGGCAGAAGCAGCCATGCGCAGTCCCAGAGCAGCGGTGATGAGTCCGCTGAAGATGAACAAACTTGATGTTGAAAAACTGTCCACGAGAACTCCAGACAACGCCATGGAAAGGGGTACTAACATTTGCCCGATGCTGTCAATAAGTCCATACACCCGACCCCTATAGCTGTCTGGAACCGTTTCTTGGAGCATAACCTGAAACGGTACGTTCACCATCGTGTTCAATACGCCAATGAGTAACAAGGATCCGGACATGGCTAGGATGGTGCTGGTGAGTCCTGCACTGCCATAAACGCTCGGCAATGCAAAGACTCCCAAAAGGCCTGCGACGAGTCCCTGGGTGGTGATGCCAAATGTCAGAAGGGATGTCTTTTGGAACTTCTTGGTTAGGTACCCAATCGACACAGTCCCAACCAGAAACCCGACTGGAAGTACGGCCTGAATGGTCCCATATTGCTGGGCATCAAGCAACAGAACTTCTTTCCCGAAGTACGGAAAGACTACATTCAAAAGTGGGGCGCCCAGGAAGTTTAGAGCCGTAGCATAAAAGATCAGGGATCGAAGACCGATATCGTTCCAAATGTAGGCAAACCCTTCCTTAAAACTTGTGAAGAACTGCCAGCCCGATGGCTCATTCGACGGATGGCTCGGCTCCCTTACAACCTGCGGAAATCGGATAAACGTCTCCGAGACGGCCGAGAGCAGAAAGGCGATTCCGTTGATTAAGAAGGCTCCGAAGTAGCCTGTTTTCCCCAGCAAGAATGCACCTAGTACTGGTCCCACGATCATGGTGGTAGCTCTAGAAAACTGATTGAGAGAGTTGGCCTTCACTAACTCTTCTTTCTTCACCAAACCAGGAATCGTGGCCGAGATAGCCGGACCAAACAATACCCCGCATAGAGATGTGAGAATGGTTGCTGCATAAAGTATGGGCATTGTCAGATGGCCCGCACGATACACGAGAGCTAGACCCACAATAATCAGTCCACGGAGAACATCCATAGAAACAACAATCGTCTTGCGGTCCCACAAGTCTGCGAGAACACCTGTGAAAGGTGCCAAGAGAACCATTGGAACTGACGAGGCGAAGAGCATCGTCCCCAATGCTGTTCCAGATCCTGTTAAATCAAGTACGAGCCAGGTCAGTGCTAAGTAATGAACACCATCACCAATCTGTGACACCAACCGTCCCCAAAAAAGCAGTCCGAAGTCACGATTAATGAAGAGACGTTGTCCGAAATTTCGCCGTTCCTTTGCCATGCGTATCCCTCTTCTCACTTTGATGAGTCCATTCTACCAGGTCCGTCATTCAGTCCACAGTGGCTACGGTTGTGTAGTACCTCCGTCTCGAGTCTGATTAGCGCATGAATCTTCCTAAAAAGCGATCCCGCCATGTGCTGTTTTCCTTTTGGTACGCATCCAGCTGATCGTAGAGATAAGGCACAAAGTCGGTGAACAATGGGTACAAGTCACGATTTGCCTGATAATATTCTAGTTGCTGAACCACATAACGTGTGAGGTAAAATCCGTTTTTCTCATTGTTTTCCAGGATCAGCGCCTCTACCTCGGGTGAGAACAGATCTCGGGCCGCGATCACTTCCACAGCCCGCAAGACCTGTTCATTCAGGAAAATGGTCACATTTGAATAGGCCTGGTCTCGCATGACTTTCTGTACAGGTGAGAGTAATGGACGCAAGTTTCGAGCCCGCCCTGGGTAGGCCTCGAGACTCGGGTTGACAAAGGAATGACCCAATTCGTGAATCGTAAGGCTCTCCAGTGTGGTTCCCTCTGGGAACTCTGGAGTGGTTTGGCTTCTTCCATACTCACGCACAATTTGGATGGTAACACTGTTGTCATCAGCATCTGTAACACTAGCACCATAGCCACCGGCGGGGAACATGCTCGGCGCCATGATGATCTGAAAGCCTGACGGAATCCAACCGAAAAAGTCAGCTAACCACTTCTCAATCCGTTCGGGCCGAAATCCCTCGTAACAAGGTGCTAGGCTTGCTTCCAGATAGGGCTCCCATTCACGGTAAAACGCCATGAAGTCCATCTCAGCAGCCAAATCAGCCAGAGCGATCCGAAACGACTCCAGCAAATCACGCCCACCTGCTCTGCGAAGGATATAGTCGCTGTATTCATATACCACCTCTAATTCAGGCAACGGTCCGAGATGACAGATGAAGGCTGGTGGAGCATCATAAGAGAACCCTTTCTTTGTCAGCTCCTGGGCTATGGCAATAGCCTGATGACCCTTGTACTCCGAGAAGAACTCTTTCAGAGCACGAAAATACTCATTGCCTGATCCCGTCGGTCCTCTGTCCTCAATCCAACTGGTCTGGGACAAAACACCAGCCAAGAGTTCCATCTCCGGTGCTATCCGAAGTGATGCATCTGCAACCGCGCATGTTCCTAAGAGAGCAAAGAGCAGGACGAACAGTGTTAGTTTGCGTACCATGGTAAACCCTCCAAAAATCTTTCTCAAAAGTCACAGGTTTCTTGCTTAGCGCAAGTGAGAATTCCGCCACTCTCACGCCTCTATGTGGAGGAATGCACCCTCGAGCGAGATAAACCCCTTCTAGATCACCAAACGTGAATGTCCATTTTACGAAATGCGAATGACTACTAACAATGTTGACATATATTAGTTCCGATGTTACAATTTAGGTGAAATCTCCGAAGACCGTATAGGGAGTGGGGGAACCAATCTCTTGGGGTGAATCTTGCAGAGCAAGAAGGGCGACTTGGGCGTCCTAACCCGTCAGCTAACCCCACAGGAGTACACCAAGCGTCTTGTCACTGGATCTTAGATCCCGGTGACCACACGCTTTTTGTTTTCCCCAAATTCATTTATCGAGAGGAGATTCACCATGAAAAAGAACCTAACCTATCGTCCGCACGTATTGACCGTCACTCGTGATGCCGACAAGGATGGCATCCAGAAGTTCCTGAATTGGGAGAAACATCCCCGCCAAAAGCAATCGAAACCAATTAACAATCAGCTTCCTATACATCTGATGTTCTAACACAACAATTTATGTCCCAGGGTCATGGCCCTGGGACTTTTCTATTCTTGAACCTGGTCAACCAAAAACCCACAACTTGAGTGCCCGCAGACGTTCTCCATTTGCCCAGGCGAGCAGACCTTGAACCATATGAGGGGGAATCGTGCCACCACTCATGGCAACCATAGAACGAAGCGGCATCTCGCGAGTACTGGTCCAGGTCATAATCCAGAGCGGATCGTCCTCATCAGTCGCACCCGTCATTTTCCATAGATACCTCTTGGCAAACCGAAGTACAAGACGCCCAAGGAGAGTCACCTGCAAATCCTCGAGAGTTGAGTTGCCATGAAAACGTGGTAGTGCATCATGAGACTTGGGAAACGGCCTGCCATAAACGGTCTGAAAGTCTTCTTGGGATATCTTTATGTCTCCACGATCTAGGTGGTAATACACTGGAGCTAGAGACCGATAATCCGGCACTTCAACATCTTGCTGTACTGCGTTGATCTTTATGCTAGCGACTAGGGGAAGATCTCGCGAAGAAGCTCCTACCGAAATTTGATACTCGCCCGGTTCTACATGCCAATCCCTGATCTCCATATTGTAATACGCGAAAGAACGAGGAGTGAGTACAAACTCCACGGTCTGGGTTTCTCCTGGCTCTAGGTAAACCTTCTTAAAACCCTTAAGCTCCCGCGGTGCGCGATAGATTCTTGAGGAATCCCTACCCACATAGAGCTGTACGATCTCCGCCCCTGCCACATCTCCCGTATTCGTTACTTTGCACCGCACGGTAAGCGAATCTGAATCGAGTTGTTCCGTCGCTGACAACTCTAGCTCCCCATAGCTAAACTGTGTATAACTCAACCCATAGCCAAAGGGAAACAGAACTTCTTTTCGTGCAGCATCATAATACCGATATCCCACAAAAATGCTTTCCCGATACTCTGTCTGGTCGCGACTATAGGAAAAATACTCCGAGGAAAGGCAATCCTCAAGCCTCAACGGATAGCTCTCGGCCAGCTTGCCTGAGGGATTCACCTTGCCATAGAGAAGGTCCAGGGTGGCAGATGCACCGGCCTGACCTCCCAGGTAAGTGTGCAACACTCCCTTGACCTGGTCAAGCCAGGGCATCGTAACCGGTGCTCCCGCAGAAAGAACCACGACGACATTACGATTCACCTGGGCAACTCTGCTAATCAACTCGTTATGACTCGGAGGGAGCCCTAAATGCGCACGATCGTAGCCCTCGGACTCAAATCTGGCAGTCAACCCTGCGAAGATAACCGCCACATCTGCTTCAGCTGCTAGCGTGCACGCGTCAGCTATCAACTCTTCATTGATCTCGTCATGTTCCAGCTCATAGCCTTTAGCATATGTATACGGCGCTTTCTCCTTCTCAAGCAACCCAAGTATGGTGTCCAGACGGCTGGGGTTGATTTGCGAACTCCCTGTTCCCTGATAGCGCGGATGTTCGGCGAACTGCCCCACAATGCACACTTTTTGCTCCTTGGATAGCGGAAGAACACCGTCCGTGTTCTTGAGCAAGACAGCCGATTCAGCCGCTATTTTTCGAGCTAATCCATGGTGAGCATCCGCGTCATAGCGAAACTCGCGCTTTTGAGCTTGACCCTTGGCGACTAGTTCTAACACCCGCCGCACCGCCTTGTTCAAGGCGTGTTCTGTCAAACGTCCAGATACTAGGTCTTCCTCAAGCTGTTGCGCACTGACACCGTAGGACGCGGGCATCTCCAGATCCAAGCCCGCCTTAATGCTAAGAGTTGGGTCGTTTACTGCTCCCCAATCGGAAATGGTAGCCCCTTCGAAGCCCCATTCGGTGCGGAGAATGGATTCGAGTAGTTCCTGATTCTCGCAACAATACGCACCGTTTAGCTTGTTGTACGCTGGCATTAGAGTCCAAGGCTGTGCTTCGCGCACCGCATGTTCAAACGCTGCTAAATAGATCTCCCTTAGGGCCCTTTCATCAACCAAGGAGTCATTGAGCATACGCCAACGTTCCTGACTGTTGGCGGCAAAATGCTTGATGCACGCCCCAACACCTATGGACTGTACACCCTCAATCCATCCTTTCGCCAACTCTCCAGCGAGCCACGGATCTTCAGAGAAGTATTCAAAATTGCGGCCACACAGAGGCGAACGCTTAATGTTAACCCCTGGCCCTAGAACAACCGAGACTCCTTCTTGCAGCGCTTCTTCCCCTATCGCTTGGCCCATGGCGTACAGAAGCCCCGGATCCCACGAATTCGCACTAGTGGCAGCAGGAGGAAAACAAGTAGATGGAGTG
Organism: Bacillota bacterium; assembly: GCA_012837925.1. GTDB lineage: Bacteria > Bacillota > Limnochordia > Darwinibacteriales > Darwinibacteriaceae > UBA5420. Next base: position 11,673 of record DUQE01000059.1, on the reverse strand, counting down.
CTTATCCCAATACCCAGATGGTCCCCTTCGGCCCCCTGTTTGCGCAAACCATGAGGTCCGTCAGAAACCATGATAGATGGAATGCCCAAACGCGGTATCTCAACAGTATGCCACTGATCGTATCCAGAGACCAAAGCCACCTTTTCTTCCCGGGTCATGGTCTCAACGAGTCTGTTGATGTTCATGGCAACCTCCCTGTTCTATTTACGCGCCGTCCACTCTTCCCTTAAGAGTCCATAACATATTTCATCGTGAAACTCCCCATTACGGTAGCGTTTCTTCCGACGCACGCCCTCTTGCACAAAACCCACCTTTTCGTAAGCACGACGTCCTTTCACATTAAAGGACCAGCATACGAGTTCCACGCGATTTAGACGAAGTTGATCAAAGGCAAAATTGATAATGAGCTCCAAGGCTTCGGTTCCATAACCCTTGCCATGATTCTCCTCGTTACCAATGACAATCCCCAGCTCGCCCCAACCATTCTTGTGGTCGAGTTTGACAAAATCGATCTGCCCTATGTACTCTTCCGTATCAACGAGAGCGATTACAAAACCATTCCAATCGGAGGACATAGCGAGTTCCAGATACTGCTTGGACCTTTTCTCAGAATGGGGGTAGAGGAAAATGTCAGACAGTGTATCAACAATCCTAGGATTATTGACCCACGACCGCATATGTTCATAATCACTTTCACGGTATTCTCGCAACATGATCCTTTCGCCGTACAGATGCGCCACAGAAACTTCCTCCTCAAGATAAAGGTTTCACAAAGGATTATTCGAGGGATGTTGCGTTTTACCTCCATAAAAACAAGGTCCCTCGGTTCGAGTTTTACGCGTTCAGCTTGAGTGCAAGAATCTCTCTAGCAGGGGTTCGATCGCCCGTACAGGCGATACGCCGCGGAGCGTCCAAGAACGTCAACGTAAAGCCCAAATCCCCGTATAGTTCAACGATCCTATCCGAGGCCTGATTTGAGGCAACGACAGGCCCTGGGTGCGCATGAAGCCACTGGGCGAGTCTTACTTGGTCGTCCCACGAAAACCCCTGCTGCGCGTACTGGGTGAACTCTACATCATAGGGAGGATCGGCGTAGACAAAATCCCCGCTGCTCGTCTCTAAGGCCGTAAAGTCCCCTAGTTCAAACTCCCATCTCTGCAGAAGAGGAGCGTAGTCCCTGAAATCCCTCACGTAGTTGATCCTTTTATAACGCCCAAAAGGTACATTGAATTCACCTTTCCGGTTAAAACGGCACAGCCCGTTATAACCTGTGCGATTAAGATAGTAGAAAAGCCCAGCGGCCTCCTTGCTGTCTCTTTCCACTGTCTTGATTAACGCATTAAACCGGGCACGCGCCCGGTAATACGTTTCCTTTTCGTTTTCCATTTCGGATGAGATAACCAAACCCTTTTGCAGCCATCGATAGAAGTTCAGCAAATGCGGATTGATATCATTGAGCAAAGCTCGCTTCGGTGCCAAACCCAGACTCACGGCGAGCCCACCGCAAAAAGGTTCCACCAGTCGATAGTCTGTATATTGCTCCCAAAGGGGGAGCAAATGAGGGATTAACCAGCGTTTCCCGCCCGCCCACTTCAATGGTGGATTAAGTCTGCTTGCCACTGTCAACAGGGGAACCCCCTTATTTTCGGTTAAATATCGTACTCGCCAAATAATCGCCGACGTGGGGAAAAAACGCGTAGAAACGTGTCCCCACTTCCATAAGCCGCGGTAAGTTGATCTCTCGCCTGCTAGTCAACATGCAATCGACGATCTTTCGCGCCACATCTTCCGGGTCAAGAACCCAATGACGCAACCGTTCCAAATAGGATCCATCTTGATCGGCCTTGTCAAAAAAGTCCGTCGCGATAGGTCCCGGGTTCACTGTCGTTACATGGATCCCAAAGGGTTTGAGTTCCAAACGCAATGCGTTAGAGTAACCCCTTACGGCAAACTTTGTCCCCGAATAGACAGCCGACTTAGGGGTGGCCATCTTACCGGCCTGGGAAGAAATGTTGATGATGTGACCGGTGCCTCGCTTTTTCATCTCCAGAGCCACTCTCTGGGTGATCTGAATGAGACCTAAAACGTTCACGCGGAACATCTCTTCTGTAACACTGTAAGGGGTTTCGAGCGCAGGCTCAAACAAGCCAAAACCAGCACTGTTAACGAGGACGTCAATCTTTCCTCCTGCCTCACCTATGATGCGGTTTAGCACCTTCGAGATCTGCATCCGATCCCCCACGTCTAGCACATAGGAAAAAGATTCCACGCCAGAGAGTTCCTCACACCGCTCCTTCACGGCAAGAAGCCGCTCTTCGCGCCGGGCAGCGACAATGACCCGGGCACCACGCCTCGCCGCTTCGTAGGCAACTTGTTCACCGAGACCACCAGAGGCGCCAGTGATGAAGACTCTCTTATTCTTCAACTTTTGCTCCGTATGACCCATCCTGTCACCTCTTATCCTCGAGAGCGCTCCCCATACTTTTCAGCAATCCTCACAAGTGCGGCTACGCAGTCATCCATGGCCTGCACGCAAGCGTACTCCAGTTTGGAGTGATGATTATGACTGCCTGTTCCAAGGTTCGGACAAGGAAGTCCCATAAAGGATAGCCTGGCTCCATCGGTACCGCCTCGTACAGGAATGCTGTGGGGGTTACCGCCCACCTCTCTCACCGCTTCATAAGCAGTCTCAATCAGATGCCAGTGAGGCTTAATCTGAGGAGCCATATTGGAGTAACTATCCACGATTTCGTACGCTACCGTTCCTTCCCCGTAACTCTCATTTAACCAACGTGCCACCCGCTTAAGGTAGTCCTTCTTGGCCTGAAACTTTTCAGCATCATGATCTCGAATGATGTACGTTAGAGTCGCTTTTTCCACACTACCCTTCAGATCAATGAGATGGTAGAAGCCTTCATACCCCTCCGTATGCTCTGGCCTTTCGCAAGCCGGGAGCAGTCTGTTAAACTCCATGGCCACCAACGAAGCGTTCTTCATTCTGTTCTTGGCTGTTCCGGGATGAATGTTCTCGCCTTTAATCGTGATATGGGCCGTAGCAGCGTTGAAGGTTTCGTATTCTACCTCCCCAAAGCCGCCCCCGTCTACTGTATAGGCATAGTCGGCACCAAAGCGCTCTACATCGAAACGGTTCGCACCGCGCCCGATCTCCTCATCAGGAGTGAAGCCAATCTTAATTGTTCCATGCTTGATACTCGGATTGGTCAGCAAGACTTCGGCCATCGTGAGAATCTCGGCAATTCCTGCGCGATTATCTGCACCGAGAAGCGTTGTCCCATCTGTGACAATCAGGTCTTTCCCTACGTAGTTCCTCAGAGCGGGGTACTCTTCCGGGCTCAAGATAATTTCTTCTTCCGGATTAAGCACCATGTCACCGCCATCGTAGTTCTCGACAATCCGAGCTTTGATGTTCTGGAAGGGTACATCGCGAACTACGTCCATATGGGCAATAAAACCAATGACCGGACCTTTCCAATCCTCGATGTTCGCCTCGATCGTGCCAAAGACATAGCCGTTTTCATCCATGGTGGCATCAGTAATTCCCAGATCCAACATTTCCTGGACCAAAGCGCGCCCAAAATCTAGCTGTTCAGGCGTGCTTGGACACGTGTCGCTCGTTCCGTCGGATGCTGCTTCAAACTTCGTATACTTGAGCAGCCTTTCATATGCTTTCATTGCTCTGCCTCCTTGTTGTGTTCCCCTTTGTCTAATTCCGCCCGTGAAGAGGAGTCTGTCTCCTGTTCAAGAAACCCTATTCAGATAGGAAGGGAGAAATGCAAAAAGTGACCTTGGCTCAACCGTTACTGGAGTGGTATGACCTTCATGGACGTGATTTACCATGGCGAAGGAAGCCCACTCCTTATACAACCTTAGTTTCAGAAATCATGTTACAGCAAACAAGGGTAGAAGCTGTGCTCCCCCTCTATGAACGATTTATCGAACGCTTTCCGACCATTCAGGATTTGGCTGCGGCCTCGCAGGATGAAGTTCTCACTTATTGGCAGGGATTGGGTTATTACTCGCGCGCTCGTAGATTACATGAAACCGCCCAAATCATTGTCAACGATCACAATGGCCTTGTTCCAGATGACAAGACCACATTACGCACTTTGCCTGGCATCGGTGAGTACACTTGTGGTGCCATTTTGAGCATGGCTTTCGACCAAACCGAGCTCGCTATTGACGGCAACCTTCTACGCATTGGAGCTCGCCTCTTTCTCGTCTCGGATCCCATTAACCGCATGCAAGCGAAGAGGAAAATTCAAGCCAACTTTGAGGGACTCCTCCCCCAGAAACGCCCAGGAGACTTCAACCAAGCCCTGATGGACTTGGCCTCAAGAATCTGTCTGCCAAGAAATCCCCGTTGCACCGAATGTCCCCTTGCGCAACACTGCCAAGCCCTTCTAGGAGGCGAAGTTGCAGGACTCCCTAAGAGAGAAGCCGCAAAACCTCCTGTAAAGGTACAAGTCGAGCTGTTCCTCGTCGAATCGCAGGGTGCGCTCTTGTTGAGAAAACGCGAGAGTGGCGGGTTCTTGCAGGGTATGTGGGAACTTCCCTGGTATGACTCTGAATCGCACGTGGCGTCAACCAAGCTGAAGGTTTCCGACAAGCACGACTGGCTTTCAACCCATCTAGCCCAAGACCCCCTCAAGGTCGCCAAAATGGATTATGTCTTTTCGCACAGGCACTGGTTGATGACGATTTTCCATTATCACACAGACGAGCCGTTCCAAGTGCCAATGGAAAAGGACATCCTGTACCAATGGCAACCCCTAAACTCCCTGGCTCAGCTTGCGTTACCTACGGTATTCAAGAAAGCGTTAAGGATTCTTCTATAGATCGCAGAACTATTGTTTCTCGGCCTGTCGTCCCTGCCAGTTCTCCAAGGCCGCCCGAATCGAACGACTCATTTCGCGGGCGAACTCGCTCCCGGTCTTGCGCGCATACGTAAACTGCCCCATGTTCTTAGCCCCAAACTTGTTGTTGGGAGAGAACTCTTTCTCAAGACTCGCGAACATGGCCTTCAACTCTGCGTCATTTAAGTGACGATATTTCTCATTATGTACAATGTATTCTTGGTCATAGCGATTTCGGAACTTCGGTTCATAATTGTCGGGATAGTAGCCCAGCGTTAACATGGCTGCCGGAAAGACATAGTCAGGCAATCCGAGAAGTTCGCGGTGCGCCTCATAGTTTTCCATAATATCGCCGATGTAACAAGTCCCGATGCCTAGACTTTCCGCAGCCAATACCGCTGTTTGTGCTGCTATCAGTGCATCATCAATGGCCAGAAGCAAATCGCCCACGTCTGGCTCTCGAAGGTCCTCCACATCCGATAAACGGTAGTAATCAAACCAGCGCTGGTAGTCGGCCAAGAACACTAACACCAGGGGAGCCCGGGCAATAAAGGGCTGGTTGTCACAGGTTTTGCTAAGCGTGATCTTCACTGCTTGATCCTTGATGGTAAGGATCGAGTACAGCATCATGTTACCAGCTGTCGGTGCACGCAGCGTTGCGTCGAGGATGGTCTGCAGATCATCGTCACGGATAGCGGTGTCTTTGTAACGTCTCAATGAGGTCCGACTGTGAATGGTCTCCAATACAGGGTTCATAGGATCAGCTCCGTTCGTTATTTAGAAGTTCGAGAAAGAGATCGACGATCTGAGGATCAAACTGCGTTCCTGCGTTGGTCCGAAGCTCTTCGACTGCTTCCGAAACCGACAATGCTCTGCGATACGGTCTCGTTTGGGTCATGGCATCATAGGCATCCACCACAGCTAAGATCCTGGCAAGTAACGGAATCTCCTCGCCTCTTAACCCCTTCGGGTAGCCGGAACCATCCCAGCGTTCGTGATGAGCCAAGATGTAATCAGCAGTATTGATCAGCTCCGGCACGGTATTGGCGATTCGATATCCCACCTCAGGATGTTTCCGCATAATCGTCCACTCGTCTGGTGTTAATGGACCGGGTTTCCGCAAAATGTTCTCCGGAATACCAATCTTACCTATATCATGCAACTTCGAGAACACTTCAAGTTCAGCTAACTGCACACTGGACAGTCCCAAGGCCTCGCCGATCTGCCTGCACCTTTCACCCAGACGAATTCCGTGCTCTTCGGTCTCACAACTCTTTTCAAAGAGTGACTTCGTGATCGAAGCAAGTACCACACTTCTGTAGCTCTTGGCACCCAGCAATTTGGACTTGAACATATTGTTCTCTGCTCGTCGTAGCACCTCGCCGCGAGATTCATGGTGATCAACTTTCGTCGCACAACCAAGGGAGATCCTCAGCTCCGTATCAGCCACCCTTGTGGTGGCTACAAGAACCTTGATCTTCTCGCAAATCAGCTCGCCTTGGTCTTCTGGCGTGTTGGGCAGTAGAATCACGAACTCGTCACCACCCCACCTGGAGACAATGTCCCTGCTCCGGCAACAGCTCCGGACCACGTCGGCCACTTTGTTTAAGGCTTCATCGCCCTTATGGTGACCAAACGCATCGTTGATCAGTTTGAGTCCATCTAGATCGCCCATAATCAGAGTCAAAGGATAGTAAGCTTCCTGATCAAGCCGCTTGTACTCCTCCTCGAAGAAGGCCCGATTGTAAAGCCCTGTCAAGGGATCTCGGAAGGTTAGGTACTCAATTCTGGCCTCTCGTTCCCGAATTTCCGTCACATCACGAAACACCAAGACGACCCCGAGTAGTTCTCCTTGTGCGTTGCGAATGGGAGCAGCGCTATCATCGATCGCCCTTTGTCTGCCGTCCCTAGACTTGAGAATGGTGTGGTTGGCCAGCCCAACAATGGTGCCTGTCTTCAGCACCTTCTCCACAGGGCTCTCACATGGTTCGCCCGTGACTTCATTGTAGATGTTAAACACCTTGGGAAGAGGCTGCCCAAGAGCGTGTTCCTGGGTCCACCCTGTTAGCTTCTCTGCGACGGGATTTAACATCTCTACCCGCCCCTGCACATCCGTGGTAATAACCGCGTCACCAATGGAGTAGAGCGTCACCTTGAGCTTTTCCTTTTCGGCAAAAAGGGCTAATTCCGCCAACTTGCTTTCTGTCACATCAGAATAGACGGCCACAATCTCTCCCGTACTCAACTTGAATACGATGTTCTCAAACCATCGGCGTTCTTCGTTCTCCCGATACACGTTAGCGGGATAGTAGGCTGTTTCACCGGTTTCCCACACCGTGCGAAACGTATCAAGGATACCGAACTCCTCGACGCCAGGTCGAACAAGGCCTAATGGTTGGTCCAAGACATCTTCTAGACGCCACCTTTCGGTGGCCAACGCCGCAGGATTGACCGATTTGATAATGTAATCCTGACCCGAGGTTCCGTCGCCCTGCACCTCATAAATGATAATCGCGCTAGGGTTGTTGTCAAAGACACGCTCGCCAAAATCTTGGCTGCTCTCCAGCGATTCCTTCAACGCTACCTGCGCTCGCTCGAAGTCGAGCCTGGCCTTCTTGAAACGAAAGGCATCATGGAGCAGGACAACCAAGTGACCGGACTGGAGAACAAAAGCTGTAAGCAGATACAACCTTTCGTTCAGTTCCAGCAGCTCCTCAAGCTTTCCATCCTGCATCCCTTCATGAAGCCGAGAAAAAGCCTCGAGCCATCGTTCAGGAATCGCATCGGACTGAAAGAGCCACTCTGACAGCTTCTTACCGAGCGCTTCCTCTGCGCTGAGCGAAAACTTCTTCTCAAAGGCTGGATTAATTCGAATCAACCTGTAATCAAGAAGAGACCCTTGCGCATCATAGACTGCTTCGTTCAAAGAGAAGACCAGAGTCATTCCCTCGACAACCTGGGCATAGTCGCTATGCATCTTAGCCAACCCCCTTTTGCGTGGCAATTATTACTACATTCGACAGATTTTTTGGAACTCCTAGTCGGAATACGTGGTTGATGCTCCAGACTGCTTACGAAAAAAGGCGGCAACTCCGTTGTGAGTGCCGCCCCTGTAAACCACTGCTCGGTCATGTGTATTCTTTCATGTTACTTCATTGGCTCTGCATAAGCGTCAAAGATTCTGACAGCCGCTACCACAGCTTGTTCACGAGTGGAGAAAGCCTTTGGCGCGAACGCGTTATCACCGACTTCATCAAGAAAACCATGCTTAGCGACGAATTTGACGTTTGTCATAAAGTAGGGTGCAATGTCCTTTTCATCGACAAAGACGGGCGCTCCCGTCACAGACATATCGGCATCTGGACGCAGTGTTTCTACTGAACGGTAAAGCATCGCTGCCATCTGCTCGCGGTTGATCAACACATCGGGAGCAAACTGGTTGTTGCCTATACCAACCACAATTCCTAGTGCATGCGCCTTGAGTATCTCAGGATTATCCGTATCAGTGAAGGTATCCGTCGGCGCGGGCTCCGCCTGTTTTCCTGTGTAGAGCTCATACATCTGCACGGCTAGTTCGGCAAATTCCTCTCTAGTGATGAATCCTCCCACATCGTCTTTGATCCGATCCGTTATAAAACCATACTCTACGGCCTGGTCAAGCTCCTCTACGGCCCAGTCCGAAGCCCCTCTGTATGCTGCGGGATTGCCCATCACAACCAGGTTGGAATAATCCGAGTGTACTTCTTTATCAATGAAACTATTGACGTAACCCCAGGTAGAGTAGAAGTAGGCACGGAACGTGTAGACTTCCGCGGCCACGTTAATGCCCCCATCTGCATCTTCCTCTTCATAGGGGTAATAACTAAAGACATTCCCATCTACCATGTCGCTCACGGCCATCTCTGTATACGTGTACATGGAGGGTCCTTCGTTCCAGTCGTAGTCACCGTACTTACACTCAAAGCGAATACCGGGCGGTAGACAGTTCGCACCCCCATAGTACTGGTAATCTTCACTTAAGTTCTCGGTAATAGTCCGCACGGTCTCAGGCACGTCCACAGTCATGGCAAAATACGACCAGTCATTCTGGTCTTTCTTGAGCTCCACCGTCAGGTTTAGCGGGGCCTCCAATACAAAGGGTTCTGAATCTGCAGCAAGAGTTCCATGTGACAAGAGAGCGACACTAAGCAATAACGCGAGAAAAAGAGCCCAGACCTTTCGTTTCATCATCTCGACCTCCATGTTATGCGTACTTCACATTATCTTAACATGTGGCCTTGGGTTATTGTTTCAAAAGCTATCCCGCTTTTTGCAGATAACACCCAAGTACTCAAATATCCTTGATGAAACAGATGATCCGGTTCGCTTCCTCAAAACCGACGCTTGTATGAAAGTCATAGCTTGCTGCATTATGCTGTTCAATATCGGAGCCCATCTGGACACATCCTCGGGCCTGTGCCCACCTCTCGCCTCTAGCAAGCAGTTTCTTGGCAATCCCAAGCATTCTGTACGATTCCTCCACATAAATTCCCTCTACATAACCAACAGGGCTCGAATCGGATCCTTCCACATAATCAACGCGGATGGAAACCTGGATGAATCCCGCATAGAGCTGCCCAACTCGGCATAAGAAAGCCGTTTCTTTCTCCGAATGCAGGATCTCTAAGAACGATTCATGCATATCATCAAAAGAGTGATCCGGCCACAACTTTAGTCCCATGCGAACCCAAGGTTCGACATGCTCTTCGGTGACTTCCACGATTTCTTGAATCGTCTCCTTGACGCGCCGAAGTAAGAGTGGCTGTATATCGGGATAGGTGAGTTCTCTTGGTAATTCTTCTTGGAGCAAAACCTCGGAGATCTCTGATTCTGGTAACGGCCCCATTTGTTGAATGTCTGCGAAAAATAGGCGGCCATAGGTTGTCTCACCCCGCGTGACCGAATAATCACAGACTTCGGTCAATACGAACTGCAAAGCACCTGTTTCTTCATAGAGCTCTCGCTGGGCCGTCTGTGCAATAGACTCTCCCTGTTCGTTGCGGCCACCTGGGATTTCCCAAGTGGTTCTAGCCTTCTGCTTGACAAAAATCCACTTGCCTCCATGCTGGGCCGCAATGACTGCATATCGCATTGCTTTCTCATCAATATCGCCTACACTATAGAAACGAACCTCCACAACGCCAACTCCTTACTGGTTCCGAATCCAGAGACAGTACTTTCTGACACGTTCCTCGAGGTCAACAGGGTACTGCAGACCCAATGATTCACCAACAGCCCGGCCCAATGTAGAGAAAAGGTCGAGCATGGTAAAGAACGCATCCCAATTCTCCTCGACATCCGCGCCGGCATAGGTAGCCTCGAACTGCCACCATAGTTCGGCCTCGAGGTAATACTTGAACTTTCTACCCCACACACCGGGGTTCACGCTCCAGTTAGTCTTCGTGCCAATATACCACTCGATCATGGGGTGTAAGAAGAGATGTCGCAAAATATGGTCTAGCATGTACTTGGCAAAGGAGAACTCACCCCGCCACAGGTACTTAGGTACATAAATGACGTCCCACCAAAACTCGTTCACCATCTCTTCGTACCGCTCATCCGTTGGGCGCTTCACCAAGTACTCCGTATAGGTAGGTTCATGCAACTGTTCGAACAGACCGTCCTTGTCGACAAGGACCTTCCTGCCGTTAGCATAGGCATCAGCAGGAATGCCCTTGTTCGCTGTGATCTGAAAATCTACGCGCACGCCATCCTCAAACATGACTAGGCGTGTAATCCAGCCCGGATTCATGGTGGAACGTGGTTTGTAGGGCCAGCGCACCATGATTGGCCCCAAGAACTCGAGCCACTCATCGCTCGCCGCAAAGGGAGCTAAGTCATCGACATAGAGCTCGATGTCATAGTCAGAGAGAAAATCGATAGTGGAACCTGGAATCACCCTAGAGCTGGTTAAAACCATGCCTCGTATACGTTCATTGTCGTCCGCCCAGACACGGAGCGTGTCTAGAACAGCCGTTTCATCGCGCATGACCTCATCTCTTTCTTATCGGGTGTCGGATCACAGTCCTGTACTTGTCAGGCATGACCTTCCTCGGATCGGACAGATAGATCTCGTGATGCATCCTGGTGTCAGAAAAGTCGTTTTCATACCCTTGCTCTTCCAGGTACTTGTCCATTTCTGCTACCGTTCTCGGCTCGTCATCATAAGGCCCTAGATGCATGGCTTGCACACACAATCCTTCTCTGATGGTTATATACTCCGCTACAGAACAGTCCAGTTTCTTCTTTCGAACCACTTCTTCCTTGGCCCACAAAAGGTCCTCTTCGGAGACAAAGTCGGGTAAGCGAATGACGGAAATCCAGTTAAACGAAGCTTTATTGGTGTAGTCGACACCGTGGACGCCTTCCTGCCACCAAAACCCTTCCAAAGGAGGCACAACATAGGGGAAATAGCCTTCAATCTGGCGTTTACCCTTATGACTCATCTTGATGGTGTAGGAAACTGCATAAAGGACTTCGATGGCCGCCTGGTAGGCGCCTCCCTCCTCATTTGGGTCGCCCGCACCTCGAACGGCCACGAAGTTCATCGGAGGGATCTCTACGATGGTCGGTTTGGTGCTGGGTTGATAAAACTCTTTGTACTCTTTCTTATAGTCAAACACCATTTTTCTTACCTCCATTCAGTGGTATCATGTTTGCACTCCTGCAATAATCTGCTTCTACTGCAATGCTCCGATCCGCTCACTCATCGGTGGATGTGAATAATATAACCGAACCGCTAAGGGGTGTGGGTTAAGGT
>DUQE01000058.1 GCA_012837925.1 Bacillota bacterium | reverse complement strand
GGGATTTGAAAGAACTCGTTGTTGCCAGTAATGAAGTCATTCCAACTCGGGTTCGATTATACCGGTGGGTTCGTGACCGGCTGGGCACGATGAAAGCGAGTTGACTCCTCACTATGTGGGGAGTTTTTTGCATTGGGGAGGGGAAGAGTGATGAAGGAAACCTTATCCAAGAAAGAGCAGGCCTTACAGAGGTTTGCAGCACATAATGGGTTCCTCCGCTGTCCTGTGTGTGGTGACGATCTGTCCGTTATGGCTAGTGGTGTATGTTGCGGACAGAAGCACAGTTTCGATGTTGCACGCAAAGGATACGTTAATCTTTTCTTGGGTCAACAGAAAGGGCTGTATGATGCTGATCTCTTTCGAGCCCGGCAGCACGTCTTTCGGGCCGGTATCTTTGATCCTCTGGTCTCCTTGATCGCGAATTGGATTCGTGAACAGAACTACCATAGTCCGTTTGTCCTTGATGCAGGATGCGGAGAGGGTTCCTTTTTGGTACGGCTCTATGAGCACCTAGGGGAAGCCACGTTTCTAGGAGTTGACATATCCCGTGATGGTATCCGGCAGGCCGCGTCGCACTGTGAACCAATAATGTGGTGTGTTGCCGACTTAGCCAACCTTCCCCTTGCCACTGGGAGTACAGATGTGATACTCAATGTTCTGTCTCCCGCCAACTACAGTGAGTTCAAAAGAGTGTTGCGGTCTGGTGGTAGGTTGATAAAGGTGTTGCCAGGCGAGGAGTACCTCCAGGAAATTAGGCAACGTCTAGGTGGTCTCGCACCCTATTCCAACGATGAGGTTGTTGAAAAACTAGAAGAGAAAGCGAATGTGCGAAGAAGTTCGATGTTGTGCTATCAGGTTGATGTCGATTTGGATTTGTGGCAGGCCATGGTGCAAATGACCCCTCTGAGCCAGCATCGTCAAGTGTCTGGTGATCTTCCAACGAGCGTTACCATAGACCTGCAAATCATTGAAGCCACTCTCGTATAGCAGGGAAATTACTGGGGTTTGTGCAAGGGTTTTCCTTAGAACTGTCGAATTAGGTATATGGGAATCAACTAGTTGATTAGGTCGGGGGTTTTCGTGCGTGATGTTTGATGAATTAGATTTGGGGCGAAGGCAACGCATCCTGATTGTTGAGGATGTCAGGTTAAATGCAGAGATTCTGCTGAACGTCCTCCAGGATGAATATGATCTCAGTGTTGCCAGTAATGGCCTCGAGGCGCTGGCTATGGTGAAGGAGCAAATGCCTGATCTGATATTGCTCGATATTGTCATGCCCGAAATGGATGGTTATGCTGTATGCGCTGAACTGCAAGGAAACCCCAGCACACGAGACATTCCCATTCTTTTTCTAACCGCCCTTGAGGGTGATAAGAACGAGGCGTATGGTATAGAACTGGGAGCCATGGATTACATCAGGAAACCCTTTAATGTCCCTGTCATGAAGGCGAAAATTCGCAACCACCTTGAACTGAAGCGCTATAAAGATATTCTAAAACGCGACAGCAGGGTTGATGGATTAACTAGAATTCCTAACCGAAGACGTTTTGATGAGGCCTACGCAGAAGAATGCAGCCGTGCCACACGGAATCGAACTCCTCTCGCGGTCCTGATGATGGATCTAGACTTGTTTAAGGCCTATAACGATACCTATGGTCACTTGCAGGGTGATGACGTCTTGAAGCTTGTGGCCAAGACCTTGTATAATACGCTTCAACGACCCGGCGATCTCATAGCGCGCTGGGGTGGGGAGGAGTTTGTGGCCCTGTTGCCGCAAACGGCACTGGAAGGAGCTGTCCAGGTAGCTGAACGCTTGCGCCTGGCCGTCTACGATCTACAGATCCCCCATGAGGCGTCGTCGTTTGATCAGGTGTTGACCATCTCCGTTGGTGTTGCGGCGTCCCTTGAAGGTGACCGCTGCGCTCATGATGTTCTCTTGGAGCGAGCAGACAAGTCGCTGTATTGCGCGAAGAGTAGCGGTAGGAATAGGACAGTCGCATTTCAACCATAGAAGAGCAGTGTGCCTTTAACTTTGTCGATGGGCTATGTACCGCATTCTGGAGAGGAGATGAACGTATGAGGGCAATCGAGTTTGCCATTCAAATGGAGCTTGATGGGGAAAAGTATTATTTAGAACAAGCTGAAAAGGCAGACCACGCTGGTTTACGGGCTGCGTTTACCTTATTGGCTGCTGAGGAACACGAACACGCTGATCTCTTGAAGAAACATGCTGCTCAAACAGACTATCAATTGCATGAGAGCAAAGTGCCGGCCAGGATCAAAGGGATCTTTGACAATGAAAAGGACTTGCAGATTGCGTTCAAAGAAAGGCCAGAACAGCTGGATGCTTATCGTTTAGCTCTGAGCAAAGAAAAAGAGAGTATCGAACTCTATGAGAAGATGCGATCCGATGCGACGTCAGAGGAAGAAAGAAGTTTGTTCGAGTTCCTTGTCGAACAAGAAAAGATCCATTACAATACATTTCAGCATATCATTGAGCACGTTATGAAGGCCAAACAATGGGTCGAAGCGGCAGAGTTTGGTCTGCGTGAAGACTACTAATAATCGCGTTAAATGGAAAGGAGACTCCCGAGAGAGTCTCCTTTTTTCTTGTATGTCTCAAGACTATCCTTTGACAGCGCCGGCTGATACACCTTGGGTGATCTGCTTTCTGAAGATCAGATAGAAGATCACCATAGGCACCAGACCAATGGTTAGAGCTGCGAACTGGCGGCCGTGGTCTGACGCTAAAGCACCTGAAAACTTAAGAATTCCTACAGGTAGGGTACGAAGAGCATCGCGCGAGACGAGGATGTTGATTAACATAAACTCGTTCCATACACCAGACACATTCAGAATGGCCAGAGTTACGGCTACAGGTTTCGCCATGGGTGCAATGATCGACAGGAAGATCCTGAAGTAGGAGGCCCCATCAATGCGTGCTGATTCGACAACCGAGTCTGGAATCGACTTGATAAACTCGGTGCAAAGGTAGATGCCAATGGGCAAACCCATTCCAACATAGGGGATCAAAACACCCAACCTAGTATCATACAATCCCACAGCAATCGACATTAGGAAAAGTGGAACCATGATCGATTGCAGTGTAAGCAGGATGCCAATGATGAAACTACCGTGCAAAAATGTCGTCAGCTTAGAGCGGATCTTGGCAAAGGCAAAACCAGCCATGAGCGAAAAGGCAATAATGAGTAAGGTGGAGACAACAGTAAAGAAAATGCTGTTGACAAACAGAGTGTCAAACTGTGCCAACCGCCACGCGCTGGGGTAGTTGTTGAACGTTGGTCTTTGGGGCCAACCTATTAGATTCAACTGAAACTCTGTGTTTGTCTTGAGCGAGCTAATAAAGAGCCAATACAACGGATACAAGGTCAGGACGGTAAACACAATGACCATTAGGTAGACAAAAATCCGGAGGACGGGATGAAAATCAGATTTGCGTATCTTCTGGTCCTTCATTATTCTCTACCCCCAAACTTGGCTTCAGTAAATCGCACCATAAGGATGATCGCAAAGCTCAACAAGACCATTACAACAGAAATGGCATTGGCGAGTGGATAGTTGGGCGAATGTCTGAAGGCGGTATCATACATGTAAAGGGCTAGTACTGAGGTCCTACGGGCTGGATTGCCGCCAGTCATGGCGTAGAGTAGATCAAAACTCTTCAGCGATCCTGAGATGGCCAGAATACAGGCGGTTACGATTACACCAGACAAAGCAGGCAACATAATGCGAACCAGCACTTGCCATTCGGTGGCCCCATCGATCCTTGCTGCTTCAATAAGTGCAGGGTCAATCTTTTGAAGATTGGCTAAGAAAATGATCATGTATGTTCCTGTGTACATCCAGAGAATAACAAAGAGGACTGGCAAGATAGCCAACTGCGGATCGAAAAAGAGCTCGTTTTCCCATCCTGGTTGGAGCTTTTGCATGAACTCTGTAAAAGGTCCATAGGGAGAGAAGAAGGACTGCCACAAACGACCCACGATAATTGTGGATATTACACATGGTAGATAGATGATTGTCTGAAAAAAGTCACCAAACTTCACGAGTTTCCTATGGATGACATAGGCAAACAAGAACCCAAGGGGTATTTGGCCAAAGACAGAAACGGCCATAATTAATCCATTGTTCTTCAGTGAGATCCAGAAATACCTGTCATTGAACATTCGTAGGTAGTGCTTGAAACCAACCAGTTCGATGTTGGGATTATTGAAGATAGCACCGCCGTTGTAGTTCGTAAGGCTTAGCACAAAGGAAAAAATAGTAGGGAATGCCATTACAGCCCAATATACCGCCACCGCTGGTAGAACTAGTAAAAGGTATGCACGGCGTTCCTCGGTCCACCAATGGGCAACCCTTTTCATGGAAACGCTCCTCCTTGGAAGAAAGGGGTAGGGTCTAGATCCGACCCGACCCCTTTGTGGTATTTTGCTATACTATTGACGTGCAAACCATGCGTCAAAGGCTTCTTGTGTCCTTTCGGCAACTTCCATGGGGGTTGCGAAGCCCAAACCGATTTCTTGGAGACCAATGTTAATTGGTGTGTAGACTTCTCCAACAAAAATGTTGTCAAGGACCTCGGTCGTTACCATAATATCCTCGTAGTAACGGATTCTTTCAACAACTAATGGTTCGATATTATCAGACGTTACGTCGACACGGCTTGGAATGGTACCAGCAGTCTCTAGACGCATTTTTTGTACTTCTGGGCCTTGTAGCCACTTAATCAGTTCCCAAGCTGCAGCTTCCTTAGCGGAGCCAGCTTCGATCTTAGCGTTCATTCCGAAACCAACACCCACGACACCAGAGGAGGATGCCTTGTTGATCTCTCCGGGGATGGCTGGGAAGATGGTCATCTTGAACTCGTGTTGCTTGTCAACTGGAATCAATGCTTCGCCCGTTGTTTGGTCTGTGAGGAAGTTACTTGTCTTCCAGTCACCGTCAACGAGGAATGGTGCGCGACCAGTGGCAAACAGGCCGTTTACTTCAGCGTAAGAGGTTTGCATAATCTTGCGGTTGAGCACGCCATCTTCATACATCTTGGCATAGAACTCAAGTGCTCCGACAAACTCAGGATCTGTGAACTTGGCTTCGCCGGCAAGAATTTGATTCAGTTTCTCGTCGCCAACGAGACGTCCAACGATCATGGAGAATAAGCAGGACTGAATGACCCAGTCATCTTGAGCACCCATGAGGATGGTGTCAAGTCCATTGGCTTTCAACACTGGAACCATGGCTACGAGGTCTTCGTATGTCTCTGGCATGGCCAGTCCTAGACTATCCAACAAGGCCATGTTGACATACAAGGCATGGCTAGAGGTCATGGTTTGTGGCAACTCAGCTAGGAATCCACCTGCTTGTGGAGCTAGTACTGCTTCTTTGTAGTACTTAGCATCTTCACCTAGAAGTGGTCTGAGGTCCTTCACGAGTCCGAGGGTATGCAGGGAGGTGGAACGACCACCTGGCCACATGTAAATTACGTCAGGCAGTCTATCGGCTGCGGCGTAGGCCTCGGTCTTCTGATGGAAAGGCTCCAAGAAGAGGTCTTCTCTCTCAACAATGATGTGAGGGTTGCGTACGGAGAACTCGTACCATACTTCGTTGAGTTCTCTTTCGGCACCAGGTGATGTGAGGTCGAAATAGTTCAACACGCTAATACGAATGGGTTCTTCGGCAAACATTGTTGGAACGAACACACTTGACACCAAAAGCAGAGCTAACAACAAAAGCGTAGACTTTTTAAGCATCAGTTTACCTCCTAGTTTATGTTGATAGTGACAACGGACAATCAAACACTTCTGTAAGAATACCACCTCCTACGTTTTTCTTGTACATCTTTGGTCCTACCTCGCAAATGGTACTGCAGCGGGCGTAAACCAGTTGGAGACAACTAGTCCCGCTGCTCCCAGCAGGTCAGCAACATCATCAAAACTCGCGCCACGTATTGATACGCTTGAGGGGATGACCGATTGCTCTAAGATAGAATCGTAATACTTCTGGCAATGGTCCACGATTTCTTGTTGGAATTCGCCCCAAACACCACCGATCGTGATCACTTCAAGGTCGAGGATAATTCCCCAATGGGCACAGGCCAAAGCCAAGGCCGATGCAGCGTCGTTCACGATATCGACGGCAAATTGGCAACCTTCTCTGACCAGTTCCACAAATCCAGCATGGGTAATATCTTTACCAGTTGCCTTTTTATAGTCTTCTTTAACACCCTGAAAATAAACGTAGGGCTCTAAACAGCCTCGTTGACCGCATCTGCACAACTTTCCTCCGGGAATCAGCGGCACATGACCAATCTCTCCGGTGACAAACCGTGAACCCGTTAGTAGTGCCTGGTTGGATATGATTCCAACGCCTGCGCCAGACTCGGCCTTAATATACATGGAGTTCATGGTTTCTCTTGCATTACCCAGCCAATGCTCAGCTAATGCGCAGGCATTTGCGTCGTTTTCTAATAAGACGGGAAGACCCAAGAGTTCGCCGAGAATATCTGCAACGGGTACATCCTTCCAGCCAAGATTGAGAGAGCGAATGACAATGCCCTCTACAGGGTGACAAATGCCTGAGGCGGACACGCCAACTCCAATAACATGTTCTGGCTTAATAGACAAGGAAGCCATAATTGCACGTAATGATGATGCGACGTCGGATAACAGTGCTCGAGCTTCGAAAGAAGAGGGTCTGAGGGGTTCTTTAGCCAAGATCTGACCCCGTAAATCCAAAACGGCTACCAGACAGTCATCACGCACCAGCTTGACAGACGCAATGTAGAGTTTCGTATGATCGATATGTAGATAGATGGGGCGTCTTCCACCGGTAGACTTCCCATGCGTTCCTTCTAAGACAATCCCTTGTTGCATGAGTTCTGTAATGATACGAGTAATAGTTGCTGGGCTCATCCCGGTTAGTTCCGTGAGTTGCGAGCGAGAACAGCTGCCGTGTTCATATAAAGTCTTGAGCACTGTGGAAGCGTTATAAGTGCGTACTAGTCTTGTGCTGTTTATGTGTCGACTCATCAAGCTCACCAACTTTTTTCCACTATGAAAACATCTAATTTTATTTTAACCGATAAAACAGTTTTTGGCAACACTTCTTACAAAGAAAAGATTGAGTAAATTCTGCAAGGACTATGTTACCAAATGTGGAATAGTGTACGGAGTCGGTTTTATAGCAATGTTGAAGGAGTAGATGTATGCTGAAATTACGTGGTTCTTCGTTAAGTGGTCATGAGGTGGTTCGAAACATTCGACAGGGAAATCCTGTGGTTCTAGATGCTACGCAGCTAGAGAAGGTTGCTAGAGCTCGGGAACTTGTCGTGGAGTTGGTCAGCAAGGGTCAGCCCATCTATGGAATCAACACAGGCTTTGGTTTGCTGGCCAACACGTCAATATCTGATGATAACGTGGCTGAGCTTCAACGCAACTTGATCTTGAGTCACAGTTGCGGAGTGGGCGACCCCTTTCCTGATGAGGTAGTTAAGGCCATGATGATCCTAAGAGCGAACGCTCTCATGAAGGGACACTCGGGCATTCGGCCTCAGGTCATAGAGCTGTTGGTGGGCCTGGTAAACAAAGGTGTCACCCCGCTTATTCCCAGTCAGGGCTCGGTGGGTGCAAGTGGCGATCTGGTTCCGTTGGCACATATGTCTTCCGTACTCCTTGGGGAAGGGCAGGCTTATTATGAAGGCCAGCTTTACTCGGGCGCCGAGGCATTGAAACGGGCGGGGTTAAGTCCAGTCATTCTCGAGGCCAAAGAGGGGCTGGCATTGATTAATGGAACCCAGGCTATGACGGCCCAGGGAGTAATAGCGCTACACGACAGTCATGTTCTCCTGAAGACGGCAGATATCTCCAGCAGTGTCACTATAGAGGCACTATGTGGCATTCCCAATGCTTTCGATGAAAGAGTACATTTGCTGCGGTCACACCAGGGGCAGATCGCAACAGCTGCCAACTTGAGGAGACTTCTCGCTGGCAGTGAGCTTGTCTACAGTAAGGAGCACGAGAGAATTCAAGACGCGTATTCTTTGCGCTGCATTCCCCAGGTTCACGGTGCTTCAAAGGATGCTTATGGTTATGTAGAAACCGTACTGAACACCGAGATCAACTCTGTTACAGATAACCCAATTTTGTTCCCTCAGGATGGCGATGTGATTTCAGCGGGCAATTTCCACGGGCAACCGGTGGCCTTAGCCCTAGACTTCTTGGGGATCGCACTCTCTGAGATCGGAAATATAGCGGAGCGGCGCATCGAACGTTTGGTGAACCCGCAGCTCAGTGGGTTGCCTCCATTCCTATCGGAAGAAAGCGGACTGAACTCAGGTTACATGATTATTCAGTACACCGCTGCATCCCTCGTCTCAGAAAACAAGGTGTTGGCGCACCCTGCGTCGGTAGACTCCATTCCCACGTCCGCCAACCAAGAGGATCATGTGAGTATGGGAAGTATAGCTGCCCGAAAGGTGCTCCGCATTCTGGAGAACGTGCAGAACATCATCGCCATTGAGCTCTTATGTGCGTGTCAAGCATTGGAGTATCGTGACAGAAGCAAGCTTTCTCCCGCCACAAAGGCCGTTTATGACTTAGTGCGTGAACAGGTTCCACCTTTGAAGGAAGATCGCTTCCTGGAACCAGAAATCAAAGTGGCGAGGGATTTAGTTGTCTCTGGCAAAGTATTGAATTTGGTAGAAGATATTATTGGAAACATAAAATAGAGGAGGTCATTTCATGATTCGTGCACCAAGAGGAGCGAAACTAAACTGTAAGGGATGGCATCAAGAGGCGGCCATGCGCATGTTGATGAACAATCTGGATCCAGAGGTCGCAGAACGCCCCGAGGATCTTGTTGTGTATGGTGGCAGTGGCAAAGCAGCGCGTAACTGGGATAGCTATGAGGCTATCGTGCGCACCCTCAAGACATTGGAGGATGATGAAACCCTTTTAGTTCAATCGGGTAAGCCCGTTGGTGTATTTATGACCACACCACAATCGCCCCGAGTACTTATCGCTAACTCGAATTTGGTTCCCGCCTGGGGTAACTGGGAGCATTTCCGGGAACTGGAGAAAAAGGGTCTGATGATGTTCGGGCAGATGACTGCAGGAAGCTGGATTTACATCGGTACCCAAGGCATTTTGCAGGGAACGTACGAAACGTTGGCAGAACTAGCCCATCAACATTTTGAAGGCACCCTTAAGGGACGTCTTGTCTTGACCGCTGGTTTAGGAGGCATGGGTGGTGCTCAACCTTTAGCTGTCACCATGAATGGTGGTGTAGCGATTGTGGTTGAGGTCGATCCAGAGCGAATAGAAAAACGCATTGCCACTAGGTATTGTCAGGTGTCCACGGACAACTTGGATGAAGCTCTACGACTCGCGAAGGAAGCTCAAGAAAAGGGTGAAGCCCTTTCCATTGCCCTTCTGGGTAATGCTGCTGAAGTTCTGCCGGAGTTTGTCAAGCGAGGCATTGTTCCTGACGCCGTTACAGACCAGACGTCAGCCCATGATCCTCTGAATGGGTATATTCCGATTGGTTTCACCCTGGATGAAGCGAAGAAGCTACGTGAAGAGGATCCCGATCGCTATATCCAGCTCGCGAAGGAGTCCATGGGAACCCATGTGCAAGCCATGCTTGATCTGAAAGAGCGGGGAGCTATCGTCTTTGACTACGGTAACAACATTCGACAACAGGCCAAAGATGTCGGTGTTGAGAATGCCTTTGATTTCCCTGGATTCGTCCCAGCATACATTCGACCTCTGTTCTGTGAAGGCAAGGGGCCTTTCCGTTGGGTAGCGTTGTCTGGCGATCCGGCAGACATTCACAAGATTGATGACAGACTCTGTGAAGAGTTTGCCGACAACGAACGCCTTGTTCGCTGGATCAAGATGGCCAAAGAGCAAGTGGCGTTTCAAGGCTTGCCATCGCGCATCTGCTGGTTAGGCTATGGTGAACGAGCTCGTTTCGGTCTTTTGATCAACGAAATGGTCAAGTCCGGTGAACTGTCTGCGCCCATTGTTATTGGTCGAGATCATCTTGATGCCGGATCAGTAGCCTCTCCGCATCGAGAGACCGAAGGCATGAAGGATGGTAGTGACGCAGTAGCCGACTGGCCCATTCTAAATGCGCTCGTCAACGCCTGCGCCGGCGCCAGCTGGATTTCTCTACACCACGGCGGCGGAGTAGGAATCGGTTACTCGATTCACGCCGGTATGGTTGTTGTTGCGGACGGTACCGATGAAGGTGCAGAACGCCTCCAAAGGGTTTTGACTTCGGATCCAGGCATGGGTGTGATTCGCCATGTAGATGCGGGTTATGATCTTGCCATCAAGACCGCACAAGAAAAGGGTATTCGGGTACCCATGCTAGAGAAATAGAGGAGGAGAGTGTATGACGCAAGAACAGATCGTACAATGTGTACCTAACATTAGCGAAGGACGTCGTCTGGATGTGGTGGAAAGGATCATTGATCAAGTTCGCCAGACCGAGGGTGTGCAACTGTTGGACTATTCCTCCGACCATGATCATAATCGGAGCGTTATCACCTATGTTGGTGACCTCGCAAGTGTTCAGGAAGCAAGTTTTCGCTTGACACGTGAGGCTGTTCACTTGATCAATATGGAGGAGCATCAGGGCGCCCATCCCAGGATTGGCGCGGTGGATGTAATTCCTTTCATTCCCATTGAGGGTATCACAATGAAGGAATGTGTTGAAGGGGCAACCGCACTCGCGGAGCGGATTAACAAGGAACTAGACGTTCCAACGTATCTCTATGGTGAAGCCGCAACGAACGCCACGAGAAAGAATTTGAGCAATATCCGCAAAGGTAATTACGAAGGACTCAAAGAGTCTATCCATGAGGAATCGCGGCATCCTGATTTTGGAGAACCTAAGATGCATGAAACGGCGGGTGCAACGGTAGTTGGTGCCCGGATGCCTCTAGTAGCTTTTAACGTAAACCTGGGTACAGACAGAAAGGACATTGCGGATGCGATCGCGAGGTGCGTTCGCGAGAGAAATGGTGGTTTCAAGAACGTGAAAGGTATGGGTGTTGTTTTGGAGGAAAGAAACCAAGTTCAGGTCTCCATGAACCTCGAGAATTATCAGGCTACCCCGATCTTTCGTGTCCTGGAGACTATTCGGCGTGAGGCCGCCCGTTATGGTGTCCCGGTTGTGGGCACGGAGCTCATCGGCTTAGTTCCACAACAAGCAATGCTGGATGTGGCCAAATGGTACTTACAGCTAGA
The DNA here is from genome assembly GCA_012837925.1 of Bacillota bacterium. Taxonomy (GTDB): domain Bacteria; phylum Bacillota; class Limnochordia; order Darwinibacteriales; family Darwinibacteriaceae; genus UBA5420. The sequence continues at coordinate 2,567 of DUQE01000058.1, read as the reverse complement.
AGATTTCGATTCTGATCAGGTATTAGAGAATCGCCTGCGCTAGGAGGTGAGACTGTGGGGAGTAAAGTAAGCGTCGATCTTCTGATCAAGAATGGACAGGTGGTAACTGCGGCACACAAAGAATACCCGGTGCGTGGAAAGCAAATGAAACAACTGGAGGTCATCGACCAAGGTTGGGTCGCCTGTGCGGGAGATCGAATTGTGGCTGTGGGTCCAGCTGACGCAGTGCAAAGCCAGGTGGACATAACCGACGAAACAGTGATCATTGATGCGACGGGCCAAGTTGTTACCCCTGGATTGATCGACCCCCATACGCACCTTATCTTTGGTGGTAGCAGAGAAGACGAGTTCTACATGAGGGCTCAAGGTGCAGATTATATGGACATTATGGCGGCAGGCGGTGGAATTGCCAGCTCGGTCCGTGCTACGCGGCAGACGCCGCTTGATGCGCTGGTTGCTGCTGGACGCCAGCGCCTAAACTGGATGCTCAAGATGGGCGTGACGACCGTTGAGTGCAAGAGTGGTTATGGTTTGGATCTGGAGACCGAACTAAAGCAACTGGAAGCGGTGCGAATTCTCCAGGACGAGCAACCCGTTGAGCTTGTTTCCACATTCTTAGGAGCCCATGCCTGGCCTGAAGAGTTTCAGGAAGATCAAGAGGGATATGTAAACTATTTGATAGAGGTCGTCTTGCCTCTCGTTAGGGAACGGGACCTTGCTGAGTACGTGGATGTCTTTACCGAAAAAGGTGTGTTCTCGGTGGAGCAGAGCCGAAGGATTTTTCAGGCGGCCAAGGACCTTGGTTTTAAGCTGCGAGTTCATGCGGATGAGATGAACACCTTAGGCGGTGCGGAACTTGCAGCCGAACTTGGGACCTCAAGTGCAGACCATCTGTTGATGATCTCTGATCAGGGGATTGACGATTTAGGAAAGAGTGATGTTATACCGGTCTTGCTTCCTGGTACCGCCTTTGCGTTGCGCAAGCCCTATGCACCAGCTAGAAAGATGCTCGACAAGGGTTTGCCCATTGCTCTGGCCACGGACTTTAATCCAGGTTCTTGCCCCACGGCTAACCTAGGTTTGGTGATGTCGATTGCTTGTCTATATATGGCTATGACTCCTGAGGAGGTTTTTCATGCTGTCACGATTAACGCAGCGTATTCCTTGGGTCGTAATGACCGAATCGGAAGCATTGAGGTAGGAAAACAAGCGGATCTTGCGATTTTTGATGTGGATAACTACAAAAAGATTCCATACTTCTTTGGCGTTAATCTAGTGACAACGGTTATTAAACGAGGTCAAGTTATCTGAAGCTTAAACGATGGGGAAAGTGGTGGTATTTTGCTCACAGAAATGACATTGAAAGAGTTTGCGAACGATTTAGGGTCCGAAAAACCCGCACCTGGCGGGGGAAGCGCTTCGGGACTGGCGGGAGCTTTAGCAGCCTCGTTAGTGAAAATGGTAGCGCACTTGACTGGTGAAGGGCAGGAAGCGATCATCGCTCGGTCTCAAGAACTGGCCGATGAACTTATGGATCTTGTCAACCGTGATACGGACGCCTTTAACCAGGTTATGGCAGCCTTTAAACTTCCCAAGGGAACAGACGAAGAAAAAGCACAGCGTCGACAGGCGATCCAAGCAGCAACTCGCCTCGCTACAGAAGTTCCTTTTCGCGTTGTGGAAGTCTCCCTCGAGGCGCTGAAACTGGCCAAGGAAATGGCCTTTTTCGGTAACAAGAATGCCCTTAGTGATGCAGGGGTAGCTGGCCTCCTAGGTGTAGCAGCCTGTAGAGGCGCGGCGTATAATGTACTGATTAATCTTCCAGGTCTAAAAGACGAGGAGTTTGTAACCAAGACGAAGACACGACTTGACGAGCTCTTAAAAGAAGTGAAAGAGCTGGAAGAGACCATTGGAGTTCGCGTACTTGAGACTCTGAAGTAAATTGAAGAGCAGAGCAGAGAGGTGCAGGACTGAATGGAAGCACCTCTCTCTTTGACTCAAGTGATGCATTGAATGGGGGGAGATACATGATCGAGATTCAACGGTATACGGAGGAACTCGATGGACTCAAGATGGGTCAAGGTTTCTTCGAAGGATGGCCCAATCCGCCAAACGAACAGATCCACAGAAAGATTCTCAAGGGTAGTTACCTGTCCTTGGTAGCCGTTGATACGGATAAGCGTTGTATAGTGGGTTTTGTTAATGCCATCAGTGATGGTGTGTTATCGGCGTACATACCCCTCCTTGAAGTGTTGCCTGCGTATCGCAAACAAGGGATTGGTGCGCTCTTAGTCAAACGTGTGCTGGATGAGCTTTCGCACATATACATGGTTGACTTGTGCTGCGACCAAGAGTTGCAGGACTACTATGCACGGTTGGGGATGGTCAAGTCGCATGGAATGATTCTGCGAAACTACCAGGCTCAAGGGGGACACCATGGCGAGTGAACCCAGTCTACGGCTTGACAGCATTGACTTTGCTGTGGTAGAATTCTTGTTAATTGGAGATGACTATGGGCTATGAAGGAATCAGTAGCAGACCATGGGTACTTAGAGAGTAGGCTGGTC
>DUQE01000057.1 GCA_012837925.1 Bacillota bacterium | reverse complement strand
GGCGTGGTAGGCTTTAATGACCATTAGACCCGTCAACTCGCCATGAGCACCCGCGGCAGGTTGCAGTGTTGTGGCATCAAGCCCAGCTACCGCTGCCAAGTACTCGCTTAAATTGTACATGAGCTCAAGTGCGCCCTGCACAGTTTCTTCAGGCTGGTAGGGGTGAATTGCTGCAAAGCCTGGAAGACTGGTTACATCTTCATTCACCCTGGGGTTGTATTTCATGGTACAAGAACCAAGGGGATAAAACCCTACATCCACACCATGATTTAATCTGGAAAGCTGCGTGTAATGCCGAACAACTTCAAGTTCGCTAACCTCTGGCAACGCAGGAGGCTCGTCACGCAAGAACTCGCTTGGGATCAACTCAGATACGGGAACTTCGGGTACATCGAGATCTGGAAGGCGATAGCCGCGACGACCAGGTGTAGAACGCTCAAAAATTAAGGGGACAAGTTTCCGTGTAGTCATGAGATCAACCCCCTTAGTAAATTGACAAAGCTGTCTATTTCTTCTTTGGTTCGCGCTTCAGTGACGGAGAAAAGGACCATTTCTGGCAGACCAAAGCGGGCTAAAGGCAAACCTCCAACAAAGCCATGCTCGGCCAGGCGCATATTTACTTCATCCCAGTCTACTGCACCTTGAATCACGAACTCCCTGAACGAAGGTGCACTGAAGGGCGATGATAAGCCGTCAATTTCGAGTAGACGCCCCTTCATGTAGTTGGCCTTTTGTAGAGACTGGTATCCCACATCTCTAAATCCTTCTTTGCCCATCACACTGAGATAGATAGCAGCGATTAAGGCATTTAGAGCTTGGTTGGAACAAATGTTCGATGTCGCTTTTTCCCGGCGAATGTGTTGTTCCCGGGTTTGTAGCGTAAGCACGAATCCTCTCGTTCCTTCGGAATCCACGGTTTCGCCTACAACACGACCAGGCATGCGTCGAATCAGTTTGGTGCTGCTCGTGGCAAAGAAGCCAAGAGAAGGACCTCCAAAGCCCATGGCGCTACCTAGGCTTTGACCGTCTCCAACAACAATATCCGCACCAAGTTCGCCCGGCGATTTCAGTAGGCTCAAGCTGATGGGATCAACGGCCATGACCAACAAGGCGCCGCTTTCTTCCGCAATTTGCTTGAATGAGGCTACGTTTTCCAACAGTCCGAAGAAGTTGGGCTGTTGAACAACAACACAGGCCACTTCAGACCAGGAGATTCCGTCGAATGCTTTGGGATCAACGATTCCTGTGTTTTCATCATAAGGCAGGTAGGCGATGGAAACGTCTTGGTTCTCCAGATACAAGCGGACAACGTCTTGCCATTCTGGATGTAACGAGCTGGGCAGTACGACCAACTCACGACGGGTTGCTGCGCAGGCCATCAGGGCCGCTTCGGCCAAGGCACTGGCACCATCGTACATCGAAGCGTTAGCAGCTTCCATGCCTGTCAGTTGGCAAATCAGTGTCTGAAACTCAAAAATACTCTGCAGTACGCCCTGGGTAATCTCTGGCTGATAGGGCGTATACGCGGTGAGAAACTCACCCCGACCCACGAGATGCTTAATTACACTTGGCACCAAATGATCATAGGACCCAGCGCCGAGAAAAGAGACGGAGGACTTGAGATCATTGTTCTTGTTGGCCAGTTCGGTGAAGTGACGAATTAACTCGGCTTCACTTAGGGGTGCGGGGAGATCCAAATCGGTGCGAAGACGCATTTCCTCTGGAATGGCAGTAAACAGATCTTCGATCTTGTCAACGCCGAGGCTTTGCAGCATCTCCTGCCTTTCTTCCTCTGTTAACGGAAGGTAGCGCATACTTATACCCCCTTCAGAAATGCTTCATACTCCTCTTTCGTCATTAGGTCGCCTGTTTGAGCAACACCTTCTACTTCAATTTCCACGATCCAACCTTCATCAAGCGGAGATTCATTTACCAGTTCAGGACTGTCTTCGAGAGCCTCGTTAACGGCTACGACTTCACCGGCCACAGGAGAGTAAACGTCAGAAACAGCTTTGACGGACTCGAGTGCAGCAATGCCTTCGCCCTCTTCTACCCGATCACCGACGGAGGGGAGATCAACGAAAACGATGTCGCCGAGCTCGTTTTGAGCATAGTCGCTAATACCTACGCGGATGATGTTACCCTTCACTAAAAGCCACTCATGTTCTTTGGTAAACCGTAATTGTTCACTCATGTTGTAACCTCCTGATAGTTTTTTTGGTGTATGGCAAAAAGCTTGACGCCGGACCTTGGGTTATGCTAAAAAGCGCCCCTTAATGAGCTTCGCCCGAACGTGCTTTTTCCTGACCTGAACCTGTACTTCTGTATCTGCTTTTGCAAAAGCCACATCAACATAGCCCATACCGATAGGATAGTCGAGGGTGGGGGAATGCGTTCCACTCGTGACAACGCCGATCTCTTCACCATCGAGATTGAGGAGTGGATAACCTTGACGGGGAATTCCCTTGTCGATCATGACAAAGGCCATGAGTCTGCGCTGTACGCCAGCCTCTTTTTGCTTCTCAAGAAAATCCCTTCCGATGAATTCACCTTTGTCAAACTTCACGAAGCGAGACAGTCCGGCCTCTAGTGGACTTGTGCTTTCGTCAATGTCGTTTCCGTAGAGAGGCATTCTTGCTTCAAGCCGCAGGCTATCACGGGCACCCAAACCGATAGGTTGCACACCGTACTTCTCGCCTTTTTCCAAACATGCATCCCACAGCTTATCTGCGAGGGCGTTAGGGAAATAGAGTTCAAAGCCATCTTCTCCTGTATAGCCCGTGCGCGAAAGCAGTACGTCTACACCTTCGAATGTAACAGTAGTGAAGGTATAGTTCTTGAGATCGGTGAGTGACAGACCAAAGATCTCTTCAACGACTGGAGCTGACTTGGGACCTTGCACAGCAATGAGCGTTACCTCGTCACTGAGATCCTTCAGTTGGGTGTCCGGTTTGAGGTGCTTCTCGATCCAGGCATAGTCTTTCGCTGCGTTGGAGGCATTGACAACCAGCCAAAAACCGTTAGACGTGCGATAAACAAGGATGTCATCAATGATCCCGCCGTCTTCCTTGGTCAGACAGGTGTATTGGATTTCACCTTCTTTAAGCACGCTGGCATCGTTAGTGGTGACGTAGTTCACGGTCGCAAGGGCTCCTGGACCCGTCAGCTCGAACTCGCCCATGTGCGTTAAATCGAAAATTCCCACCTTCGTCCGCACCGTATTGTGTTCTTCTAGAACTCCAACGTATTGAACCGGCATCTCAAAACCTGCGTAGTCAACCATCTTAGCCCCGAGGGCCCGATGTCTAGCCGTTAATGGAGTTTGTTTCAATTGTCCATCTCCTTCCCTTCATTTGGTAGCTTCTGCCTCAGCAATACACCTTTCTCCATGGGAAACCAGTTTCCTTCTGTCACCTTTTTTCTTGCGATGGATATTATAAAGGGCAATGACGGAAGTGAGGGGGATGTGAACATGTTTCTTCTTAAGAAGGTTATGGATCCCATATTGAAAGCACGTCACAAAACAATGATACTTATTTGGCGTCGAAAACGTCGCTAGCTGGGCTTTTGTTGTTGGTTATGCACAGTATCCACAACCGCTGTGGATAAGTATGTGGATATTACCTGTTAAACACGTAGTACAGCAAAAGCCCTATGGCGATCACTATGGCCCAACCAATGCGCACAATGCGTTGGCTTCTTGGATCGCGCCGCGTTTCTTCACGGAACCGATGCCGGTCGGCCTTGTTAGCTTGTTTCATCAAATCAATTCCGCGACCAATATCTCCACTCTTGCGGTACAAGACTCCAAGGTTATGGGTTGCAGTCGGGTTACCGGGGTCTAAGGCTAGAGCTTTTTCGTAGGCTGCCTTTGCACGGTCAATCCAATTGCGTTCGGCGTAGATGTTCCCTAAATTCGAGTAGGCTACACCAAGTTGAGGATCTAAAGCTATGGCTTGATCAAAACATTCTTCAGCCTGCCTTAAATCGCCGCGCCTCGCAAAGACAACCCCTAATTTGTTGAATCCACGTGCATGCTCGGGATCAAGTTCGATCACTTTTCGTAGACATTCCTCGGCCTCGTCGAGCTGCCAAGCCTCGAGATAACCAAGTGCTTCATTATATAAGCTGTCGATTTCTGGTGTCATCAGGCCACCACCTTCGTACTTCAGTGTTTCTATTATACCTAAAATCTGCCATAAATGCCAACCTTATGCCATCCTCTCACGAACGAGATTTGCCAGAATCCATAGCCCAGCCAGACCTAAAATGGGATAAGCTACTCGGATCAACGTGGCAAATCCTGCATAAGAAAGCGCTAGCGAAAGGAGGACAACAAGGATGCTGGACTTCGTCCAAGAGAATCTTTGCATCTCTGTCATGCGGCTGACCAGGGCTAAAGAATGGGCCATTGCTGTTGAATACATGGCTCCCCAGAGCATCAGGCGGTAGAATCCAATGGCCAAAACGCCGCGAGAGTTGAAGAGATGACCCAAGGGAAAAGGACTGGATAGCTCTTCGGGAGTCAGTGTTCCCAAAGCGAAAAAAAGCAGAACCATGCTTATGCCCAAGATAATATTGGCGGTTATTACGAACGCCAGCCTTTCCCTTTGGCTTTTCAGGCTCGTTTGAATACTGGCCAGTACCGTCATGGAGAAGCCCAAATTGTAGGAACTATAAAGGGTGGCGGCCTCCATAGCTTGCCACGAACCATGTGTAGGGATTCGTATGCCAAGGTTTCTAAGGCGGTCAATAGAGAGAGCACAGAGAATGAAAACCAAGACAGGAGCGAGCCAGGCACTGGCCCTAGCCACACCTTCAACACCACGTCGAAGTACGAGAAGTACAAGTAGACCTGTTATTACCCGGAGATGGAAAGAAGACCAGGGCGTGTCTCCTATTGCTCCTATGCCTGCAAACATCACGCTGTTTCCGATCAGCAAAAAGACCGAGTAAAGAACATCGAGGATATGTGTTCGTTTGGGGTCAAGTTTACCCAAGAGTGTTGCGTAGGATGAGACACTGTGACGAGCACAAAAATCGAGCACGAGCATAGTGCCCAACGATAGGAGCAGGATGGCGACCACAATTCCCACCATTCCTGCGACTCCATAATTGGTGAAGAACACGACCAGCTCTTGACCTGAGGCGAACCCCGCTCCAATAATTCCTCCAATATAGAGCCCTACGATGGACCACAAGCGCACAACATCACCCCCATGAAGCCTATTCATGTGGAGATGGACTGATGAAGCAAAGTTCATTTGTGCATAAAATATGGAAAAGGCGCATAGACTAAGACAAGTTTATTCGTCGGAGGTGGAGCATGTTTTTTGATTCAGATGTCTTGGGACGAACCCATTTTGGCGATCCCCTGTCCTCTTCACAACTGGCTATTACCCTAGCAGGTCTGCCCTTAAAACCTCATATCGATATTGTCTGCGTGGGGACAGACAGATCTACCGGCGATTCCTTGGGCCCTTTCATTGGTACAGCACTTATGAAACGACAAGAAGAAGGGATCTTGCCTGCCCATATTAGAATTCATGGGACCATCGATGAGCCTGTGCATGCTCTAAACCTGGCGGAGACGATAGATAAGATTGAAATGGAAGGTCGCGATAGTACCATCATAGCGATCGATGCTTGTCTAGGTCGTATGAAGAGTATTGGTTACATCTCGATAAAAAAAGGTCCACTACACCCAGGTACCGGCGTCAGCAAACAACTTCCTACCGTTGGCGATTACCACATCATTGGCGTTGTAAATGTTGCTGGCTTCATGGAACACGTTGTGTTACAGAACACCCGCTTAAGTCTGGTAATTCAAATGGCCGATGTTATTACAGAGGCCTTGACCTTATGTTTAGGCAGTCACTTCACGGAGGCTGAAGTTGCGCTTGGTTCTTGGCAGACACTTTGAGGGAAATGTTCCACGTGGAACAACGTTGGTTTTTTGGGTATAAAATGAGGGAGTGTTCCACGTGGAACACTCCCCTTTTTAAATCCTTCTCATCATTTCCAGCAAACGTTCCAACTCTTCGTCGGAGTAATACTCAATGGAGATTCGTCCTGCTCCTTTTTTGTATGTCATGGATACCTTCGTTCCAAATATCCGCTGCAAATTGTTTTCTAGGTCGACCAGTTCAGGACTCTTCATTTTAAGTGTTCCACGTGGAACAGTCTTTGGTTTCTTAAGCAACTCTTCCAACTGGCGGACACTTAGGTCCTCTTTAATTACCTTGTTTGCTAGTTGCACTCTCTTCTTCGCATCATTAACACCCAGAAGAACTTTGGCGTGACCCGTAGATAGCCTGCCATCTTGGACCATCTCTCTCTCAACATCACTCAGATTTAGCAACCGGAGAGTGTTGGCAATGGACGGACGCTTCTTACCTACAGCATGAGCTACCTGATTTTGCGTAAAACCAAACTCACTAATCAACCTTTGGTACCCTTCGGCCTCTTCGATGGGATTGAGGTTTTCGCGTTGAAGGTTTTCAACCAGAGCAACCTTCATCATTTCCTCATCATCAAAATTCTTCACGAGTGCCGGCACCTTCTTAAGCCCTGCAAGTTCAGCTGCACGAATTCTGCGTTCGCCGGCAACCAGCTGGTAACCCTTTTCATGTTCGCGTACCAGCACAGGCTCCAGGAGTCCAAACTCCGCAATGGATTGGGCTAGCTCCTGCAACTTTTCAGGATCAAAATGGCGTCTGGGCTGGAAGGGGTTTGGTTCAATGGCATCGAGAGCGATCTCCTGAACGTCTCCTTGAACTTCTCCCTGAGCAACGTCCTGAAGGTCTGGCTCTTCAACTTGTGGAATTAGCGCCCGGAGACCCTTTCCCAATCTCTGTTTACTCATGAGTCTAAGACCTCCTGCGCCAGTCGTTCGTACGCCTCGGCACCCTTTGATTTCGGATCATACAGAGCTATAGGTTGTCCGAAACTGGGTGCCTCGCCCAGACGTACGTTGCGGGGAATAATCGACTTGTAGACACGCACCGTGTTCTGGAAGTATGTTTGCACATCTTCTATCACCTGTTGCGAGAGGTTCGTGCGTACATCGTACATTGTCATCACGACACCTTCCCATTCCAAGGCTGGATTTAGATGCTCTTGTACCATGGCGATGGTGCTGACCAATTGGCTTAGTCCCTCTAGCGCATAGTACTCACATTGAATGGGTACCAACACCGAGTTTGCTGCTGTCAATCCATTCACCGTTAACAATCCCAAGGAGGGTGGGGCGTCAATGACCACATAATCATAGCGATCCTGAACGAGTTCCAGAGCCTTCTTTAAACGAAACTCTCTAGAAATCGTCGACACTAACTCGATCTCAGCACCAGCCAAGTCGATGGTAGCAGGAGCCACATCAAAGTTTTCTATGGCCGTCGGTTCTATAATTCGCTCGATTTTCTCGCCTTCAATAAGTACGGAATACATACACCGGCGAATGTTGCGCTTTTCGATACCCACTCCACTTGAGGCATTTCCTTGAGGATCTACATCTACTAAAAGCACTCTTTTGCCTGCTAGGGCCAAGTATGCCCCCAAGTTCACGGCCGTAGTGCTTTTGCCTACTCCACCTTTTTGATTGATGATTGCTATCACTTTAGCCATTTGCTTCACCCCCATGCGGTTTTTTCACCCTCACCACAATCTCATAGAACTCATCATCGTCTTTCTCATCAATATCAACCACTAGACCACTGGACTGCAGGGTGTTGGTAAGCTGCTTCACACTATTTGTGAAAAGTCTAAGATCCTTGATGATCAGCTTACGCTTCTTTTCGGGTTTGCTTGTTTTATCAGCCTTCTTTGACGTCCTCGGGTCGATTAACGATGTGACCAGTTCTTCGGTCTGTTTGACGCTGAGATCGTCTTCAATAATTCTCTGCAAAACTTTTAGTTGCTGATCCTTATTCTGAAGCCGCAAGAGTGCTCGGCTATGGCGCTCACTAAGCATTTCCCGGGAAATAATTTCACGCACTTCCTGCGGCAACTTCAGCAAGCGCAATTTGTTGGCTATGTTGGCCTGGCTCACACCAAGCCTACTTGCTAACTCTTCCTGGGTGAGGGAAAACTCCGTCAACAACCTTTCATATCCCTCAGCTATTTCAAAAACGTGCAAATCCGACCGCTGGAGATTCTCAATCAAGGCTAGTTCTGCAGCCTCTCGATCTTGAACATCCCGAATGATGGCGGGAATCACTTCCCAGCCAAGACTCTTACAAGCGCGCAGGCGGCGCTCTCCGACAATCAACTCGTAGCCAATGGCGCCCCGCCGCACAACAACCGGCTGCAAGAGACCATGCGTCTTGATGGACTCGGCTAGCTCCTCTAGAGATTCTTCGTCAAATTCTTGCCTCGGCTGGTACTTTCCGGCCCCTATCAAATGAATTGGCACAGCCTGTACCGTTTCACTCCAGCTGTCAAACGCCTCGTTGTTAGGTCTTTCCGTACGTCTTCTGCTCAAGAGCACATCAGTCAACTTCACACGCTCACCCCATTCCCAATTAGTGATGTAATTCTGTACATAAGAAGAAGTTCCTTCCGAGAGATGTAAACAAAAAGGAGCCCCGTTTCGTAGGAACGAGGCTCCTTTGCTGACTACACCAAGGGTTGCTTGTTGGGTATCCCAGCCTTTCTGGGATAGGTGGGGGGAGTAGCCGCCGTCTTTCTAAACACCAGGATACTACGCCGACCCATCTGCTTGGGCAACTCTATTTCGAACACCTGTTCTATATCCACCCTCAGTAGCTTCGTGGCCCTCTTGCTTTCCGCAAGCTCCGTTTCGGCCTCGCTTCCCTTATATGCTACAAAGCGACCTCCTACTTTCACAAGAGGAGTGGCGAGTTCCAAGAGCACAGGCAAGTGGGCTACGGCACGACTCACAACCACGTCATAGACCTGCCTATGTTCCTTGCTTTGACCCGCATCCTCAGCGCGGGCATGTAACGTCGCCACATTCGACAGACCTGCGTCTCTTGTGGCGTCATCAAGGAACCGTAGCCGCTTACGAAGTGAATCTAAGAGTGTAATGGACCAGCATGGCCGTGCGATGGCGAGAGGTACTCCAGGAAAACCAGCACCCGTTCCAAGATCAAGACAGCGCAGATTTTTAGGCCATTCCATGCGCAGAAGCACGAGACTGTCCACAAAATTCTTGATCGCCATTTCTTCCGACTCAATGATCCTCGTTAGGTTTAGAGACTTGTTCGTTTCCACTATGGCCTGAGCAAACTGCGTGCAAGTGGGGAACACCTCTTCGGGAAGATCAAGACTCAGTTCGCCTAGTCCCTGCCGCAATACAGATTCGAAGATCTGGATATCGAAGTCCATTAGTCTGCCCTCCGCTGCATCTGTTCAAGATAGACAAGAAGCACGCTAATGTCGGCAGGATTGACGCCAGAAACCCTGGAAGCTTGCCCGACCGAACTTGGCTTAATCGCACTGAGTCTGGTCGCGGCTTCCCTCGAAAGACCCTTAATCTCGTGATACGGAAGATCATGGGGCAGATGCTTCTTTTCCATGCGCTCAAAACGTTCAATAGCCGACTCCTGACGAGCGAGGTATCCTTGATACTTCACTTGAATCTCCACCTGTTCACGGACCAACGGGGCAAGATCAGGCAACTCTGTGAAGTGTCGCAAATCCTCATACTTTAGCTCCGGCCTCCGCAAAAGATCGGCCAGCGTTACTCCGTGCTTTAGGGGCGTAGTCTCTAAAGACTTCAGCTTTTCGTTAACCTCCGGCGTTCCACCAAGCACCGTCTTGTTCAAACGCTCCACTTCATCTGTAACTTGTCTCTGTTTTTCCTCAAAGGCTGCATAACGCTCTTCACTAATTAGGCCCAAAGAATAGCCCAAGGGAGTAAGACGAGCATCGGCATTATCCATGCGTAAGGACAAACGATATTCGGAACGGGACGTCATCATGCGATAAGGTTCCGTAACACCCTTCGTCACCAAGTCATCAATTAAGACCCCGATGTATCCTTGCGAGCGGGGAATGATGATGGGTTCTTTGTCCTCCAGCAAACGCACTGCGTTAATCCCTGCTATGATGCCTTGGGCTGCAGCTTCTTCGTAGCCCGAGGTGCCGTTAATCTGACCGGCCAAGAAAAGACCAGGGATCTCTTTGCTTTCAAGAGAAGCTCGTAGCGACAAAGGATCAACGCAGTCATACTCGATGGCATAGGCTGGTCGGAGAATCTCCACATTCTCAAAGCCTGGAATCGTCTTTAACATCTCTTCTTGTATCTCATAGGGAAGGGAAGTGGAAACCCCACTCAAGTAGGCCTCGTTGGTCTGCCAACCCTCCGGTTCAATGAACACATGGTGGCTCTCCCGATTGGGGAACTCTACGATTTTGCTCTCAATGGAAGGGCAGTACCGAGGACCCACTCCTGTGATGGCACCACTGTACATCGCAGTACGTCCTAGGTTGTCCCTAATAATGCGATGGGTTTCCGCGGTTGTGTACGTCACCCAGCACGGAACCTGTTCTAACTCTAAGTTCTCCGTCTCAAAAGAGAATCCAGGAATGTTCTCATCGCCGGGCAACTTTTCCAAGAGGTCAAAATTCAAAGATCGTAGGTTAACCCTGGGTGGGGTACCAGTCTTAAAACGCACCACAGGTAACCAACGGGCAAGTACATCAGCCAAAGCTACGGCTGTATGCTGCCCCTGTGGACCCGACTCATAGTGAAGCTCCCCAATATGAATCACCGAGCGCAAGTATGTCCCGGTAGCTAAGATGACTACGGGAGCATGAATCTTAACCCCACCGCGGAGCTCGACCCCGCATATGCCTCCGTTGTCGACAAGCAAATCTGTTACCAGCGCTTCCTTAAGATAGACATTCTCCGTGGTCTCTAAAATGTTCTTCATCCGTCGCTGGTAGAGCTTGCGATCGAGTTGTACCCTCAAGGACTGAACAGCTGGTCCACGTCTCGTGTTTAGCATGCGCATCTGCATCAATGTAGCATCACAGTTACGACCCATTTCACCACCGAGGGCATCAACTTCGCGCACCAAAGTAGCCTTGCCCGATCCGCCGATACTTGGGTTGCACGGTAACAAAGCTACATTGTCCAAGTTAAGGGTCAGAATCAGAACCTTCCTCCCCATACGAGCAGCTGCAAGCGCCGCCTCGGTACCGGCATGGCCAGCGCCGACCACAATCACATCATAACTTTGAGGCATAATGAACCCCTTCCTTACTACTTGCCAATACAAAACTGGGCAAAAATGCGATCCAATATATTCTCCCGCACTGTTTCTCCAGTGACTTCACCTAAGTGCTCCAGAGCTGCATAAAGATCGACAGCAATCAGATCCAAAGGCAAGCCCTTTTTGAGCGTCTCTAGCGACTCATTCAAAGAGTGTTTGGCTTCTTGCAGAGCTTGCTTATGGCGAGTGCGGGTAAGTAGTGCCCGAGATCCTGCTGAACTGGTGATGTGGCCGCTTCCTGATAAACGCAGGATCACATCGGACAGTTGATCCACCGCTTCCGCCTTATCTTGCACAAGAGAGATCTCCAAAACAGGCGAATCGCCTACATCCCCTAAGGCCTCAACATCCCAGAGGGGAGGCAAGTCCACCTTGTTGATTAAGATAATGCGTCTGGTATTACTCGTTCTGCGCAGAACCTCAAAGTCATCGTCTGTGAGTTCTTCGCTGCGATCCAACACATGCAAGACGAGGTCCGCGTCTTGAAGAAGGTCAAGACTTCTAGCCACTCCAAGGCGTTCCACAACATCGGCGCTTTCACGAATTCCCGCCGTATCAATCAAGCGCAGAGGAACGCCGCGCACGTTGACAAGCTCTTCAATACTATCACGTGTCGTCCCTGGAATATCTGTCACCAGGGCACGGTTTTCATCAAGCAGCGTATTGAGTAGACTGGACTTACCCACATTGGGCTTACCAGTAATCACCGTTTTCAGACCTTCTCGCAAAATCTTCCCATCATCGGCTGTCTCGAGGAGCTCTCCTATGTCTTCAAGCACGCGCGTAAGCGTGTCTTCAATCTGTTGAAGCTCCACGTCGGGTACGTCATCTTCAGGAAAATCGATACTGGCTTCGACCTGCACTGTGATTTGGTAAAGGTCTTCCTGGATAGCCTTAATACGTCGACTAAGACTACCTTCGAGTTGATCGACAGCGACTTCTAGTCCCAAACGGGTGGGAGAACGTACGATATCTATCACCGCTTCAGCCTGGCTTAAGTCGAGACGACCATTTAGAAAGGCTCGTTTGGTAAACTCCCCAGGCTCCGCCATTTGCGCACCTGCATTCAAGCACAGTGACAAGACCTCTTGTACTACGATAACGCCTCCATGGCACTGCAACTCCACGACGTCCTCCGCTGTATAGGAATAAGGTGCCCGCATGACCAGGGCTAACCCCTCGTCAACGGTCTTTTCGCTATGAGGATTCACAATACGGCCATAGCGGAGACGATCGGCCTTTTGATCACGGAGTCTGCCTCCTTGTTTCGGTCGAAAAACTTGGTCGGCAATGGCAATGGCTTCCGGTCCGCTCAGGCGCACAATACCAATCCCTCCCTCACCAATGGGGGTGGCTATGGCTGCAATCGTTCCATCGTTCATCGCTATCACCTCAGCTTATATTCTACCACAAAATCAAAAAAAGGGCTGGCAAAATGAATGTTAGAAACTTCATCTTGCAGCAGCCCATTTCCGTCAAACGTCTATTCAGGAAGAATGATTACCCGGCGATAAGGGTCCTGCCCTTCACTCTGGGTTGTAACACCTGCAAACTCTTGCAGCTCCTGATGGACAATGCGTCGCTCAGCAGCATTCATCGGATCCAACGCTACTCTGCGACCAGAGGACTCTACCTTCATTGCCGCTCTTTGAGCTAAAGAGCGCAGGGTCTCTTCGCGCTTCGCACGATAGTCACCGATGTCGAGGTTGATCCTCATCCATTCTCCGCCTTGGCGATTCACCGCTAGGCTTGTGATGTATTGCAGGCTATCGAGGGTTTGCCCCCTGCGTCCAATCAGGATGCCGAGATCGTCGCCGTGAATATGTAAATTCACGCTCTCTTCGTCGGCCTCGCCGGCAATCTCGGGGTTTAGACCCATGTGTCTGAGCAGCTCTCTAACAAACTCCAGGGCCTTGTTTAACTTATCTTGATGCTCAGGCACCCTTTGCTCCACACGCACTCTAGCTTGCTTGGATCCGAGAATTCCCAAAAAGCCTTTGTTGCCTTCCTCTAATACTGTCACTTCTACATCGTCGCGCTCCACCTGCAACTCTCGAAGCGCTTCGGCGATGGCTTCGTCCACCGTCCGACCAACCACTTCAATCGACTTCATATATTCTCCCCCTTATTTCACGGGATACATCTTATTGATCCACGCCTGTTGCACAATGGAAAATACATTACTGGTAATCCAATACAAGACCAAACCAGAAGGAAGATTCAGACTGAAAAAGCCAATCATCAACGGCATCATGATCAGCATCGTCTTCTGTTGTCCCATATCGCCTGTCATCGACAACTTGCTCTGTAAGTAGGTTGATGCAGCCGCGAGAATGGGGAAAATGTACATGGGATCAGCTTCGCTGAGCGTCCAGATACCTAAGAATACAGCCGTCTCATTGGTTGGAATGTTCTGCAGCACCCGGAAAAAAGCCCACAAAATGGGGAGCTGGATCAGCATAGGAAGACAACCTCCCAAGGGGTTGATCTTGTGCTTTTGGTACAGCTCCATGGTCAACTTTTGCTGTTCTTCCTTATTATTCGCGTACTTCTTTTGAATCTCCTGTAACTCGGGTTGAATCTTACGCATGGCTACCATGCTCTTGTTTTGACTCAACGTAAGGGGAAACAGCAATAAGCGAACAATAATCGTGGTAAGAATAATGCCGAGTCCATAACTATTTGTTACTGATACTACTTGTTCGAGTATCCAGCCGAGTCCACCGGCAATGAAATCCATCAAGGTAAGTCCTCCTATCAATTAAGGAACGGGATCATGCCCTCCCGGATGCCAAGGATGGCATCTGCCAATTCTCTTTATGGCCAACCACAGTCCCCTCCACCCATGCTTGGTAATCGCCTGGATAGCGTATTCAGAACAAGTGGGGTAAAACCGACAACTGCGGGGTAGTAAGGGGGAAATGAAACGTTGGTATCCCCTAATGAAAAAGAGCGCCACCTTAAGCATGCTCTTCACCAATCCTGGTGGGTCCACTCCGGTTTGAGGTCAACAGACCAGAGTTCTTTAACACCCGGCATAGATCATCTTCTAGGTCATGAAAACTTGCGGTGACCGACCTTTGCTTCGCCCCGATGATAATATCAAAACCGGCTACGATGCGGCCGGACTGACCTTGCATAATGGCCCGGAGCCTTCTTTTAATCTTGTTGCGAGTCACCGCGTTCCCAACCTTTTTGCCTACAGCAAAACCTACCCGCGAGACAGGTCTGTCTATGGGTAGGACAGAGACCACCACATATTTTCCAAAATGAGGCTTCCCCTGGTTATAGACTACACTAAACTCCCTAGGATTCTTCAAACGCTCCACTTTAAAACCTCCCGAGCGTCTAAGCACCTACCGTTAAGCCGAGATACTCTTGCGCCCTCTTGCCCTTCTACGGGCCAACACTCTACGGCCGGCAGTAGTCTTCATCCTTGCGCGAAAGCCATGTAGGCGTTTTCTTCTACGAATCTTAGGCTGAAATGTCCTCTTCACAAGTCTTCCCCCTTTCACAACAAAGCAAACGACAGTCAAGGCGATTATATCGCAATTTGCAAAACCATGTCAATAGCAATCGACATCCCCATTATTTGCACAGAATTCACACCAAACGATCCCCATCCCTGTGGATAACCGATCTAAACACACGTTCCCATAGCGGATCTCCCCATGGCTAGCCACTATTTTATCCACAGGTTGTGCATAACTTGGGGATAACTCTCCTTTTCTCCCCTGTGGACAATAACCCTATACCTCCAATAACCTCGTTAGACAATTTTCTAAACAATTTCGTCATCTTTACGTTAACCCATCCTGTGATCAATCTGTGCATAACTTTGGGGAGAATTTCCTGTCGATTTCTAGAAGATGCCCACCCATTGCATTACGTTTCTTTTGTGGATAAACTGGGGAACCTGTGGATAAACCCTCCTGTTTTTGCGAAGGTGTCCAATCCCTCTCGCCCTTTTTCTGTGGATAACGCGAATCACGACTTGTGCTTTTTGACACAAGAAAAGCAGGAACCTGTGGATAAATCAAGAATTGAACTGTGAACAAGTATCGGGAGGTTACCTCATGGAACAACTAAACCAGTTAAGTTTGGTCTGGGATGAAGTCCTGGAAATTATGGCAGCGGATCTACCCGAGCGTTCCTTCGACGCCTGGCTGAAAGATAGCCGCCCGGTACAACTCGATGGCAACACGTTGTACATTGAATTCCCTAACGAGTTTACCAAAGACTGGGTCGAGGCACGCTACATGAATCCTCTACAAAAAACACTGCGGCAGGTGGCCAATCGCGATTGGGACATCAAATTCACGATTCCCAAAGGCGTCAAGTCTTTGTCAACACCAGGCGAACGTACGTACGACGAAAAACCTCGACGCCAGCAAGAGCAGGTTGAACGCATCGAAGAACCAGACGATCAGCCTATCATTGAAACACCGAGCCGCGAGGCAGCTCCCGTGTCATCGATTCTAAATCCACGCTATACTTTCGAGTCCTTTGTTGTAGGTAACTCCAACCGCTTTGCCCATGCGGCCTCTCTGGCTGTAGCTGAAGGGCCGGCCAAGGCCTATAACCCACTCTTCCTATATGGAGGCGTAGGTCTGGGCAAGACACACTTAATGCACGCGATCGGCCATTATGCGCTCGAGCAGGATCCGAACATTTCTGTGGTCTACGTGACTTCAGAGACCTTCACCAATGATCTCATTTTCGCCATCGGAAAGAAGTCCATGGTCGATTTTCGAAACAAGTACCGCAACGTAGACATCCTCCTGGTCGACGATATCCAGTTCGTCGCGGGCAAGGAGTCCACACAGGAAGAATTCTTCCACACATTCAATGCTTTATATGAAGCGAACCGACAGATCATCATTTCATCGGATCGTCCTCCCAAAGATATTCCTACATTAGAGGAACGGCTGCGAAGCCGTTTCGAATGGGGTCTCACAGCAGACATCCAACCACCCGACCTTGAGACCAGAATTGCGATTCTGCGCAAGAAAGCGATTGATGATAATCTTGTGATCTCCCATGAGGTGCTCAGCTATATCGCAACCCACGTACAGTCCAACATCCGAGAACTCGAGGGCGCACTGGTACGAGTTACCGCTCACTGTACCTTACACAACGTACCCCTGGAACTCGACACCGTGGCTGCTGCACTGAAAGATATACTTAAAGAACCACCGAGCAAGCCTGTAACAATGGAAGGCATTATGGACGTCGTAGCCGATCACTACGCCATTAAGGTCGCCGACATGAAGTCAAAACGACGTACGAGAAACATCACGTTTCCCAGGCAGGTTGCCATGTACCTGATCCGCGAGCTGACCGACCGTTCCCTTCCCGAAATTGGTGAAGCCTTTGGGGGGCGAGATCATACAACGGTGCTCCACGCGGTAGACAAGATTGAAAAGGAGCTGAAGATGGATCCTTCGCTTCAAAACGTCATTAAGGAACTAGAAAACCTTATTCAACGAGGCTAGGGATAATCTGTGGAAAACCCTAGGGATAACTTTTTCGATCGTTTCTGGCGTTGTTGAGAGTGTGGATACATTTGACCAACCTTCAACAACTTGTCATTCAACCGGACGCATATCCCTAACGACCGTTGTTCGTTTTCCACTTTTGCACATGCACTACTACTATTACTACTAAAAAAGATCTAATTAAAGGCTGCTAAGTAAAACAAGCCAATATTCCACAGGGGGTATATTTATGCATTTTGTGATCCGCGGTACTGATTTAGTAGCAAGCGTGGCCATGGTAGAAAAAGCCATCTCAACAGCAGGTCAAAGTCCAATCCTTGAAGGACTACACCTCCTGGTCGATGACAATGGCCTGGCGATCAGTGCGAACAACCTGCAAATGGCCATTTTAACCCGAACATCCTGCAATGTACTTCAGAAAGGCGAACATGTTGTTAGCGGAAAGTTATTTGCAGAACTCGTTCGAAAGTTGCCCAATGGCGACGTGACAGTGGAGTGGAATGGATCGCAAGTTCTTGTCCGATCTGGTATGATGGAATTCTCCTTAAATACCATTGAAGGTGAGGAATTCCCCGAATATCCAGTTTGTGAAGAGAAGGTCGTCAGCCTAACCGATTATGAGCTCCTACGACTCATTCGGAACAGCGCCTTTGCTACCTCGAACGATGATCACCAACCAATCTTCTCTGGGGTTTTAATGGAAATCGAGGATAAAAAGATCAACTTCGTGGCCACCGACTCTAATCGACTCTCCTTTGTGGTTGCAGAAACGGGTACAGCCTTTGTGAACGAAGGTTCCTATATCATTCCTAAGGCAAACCTCGTGGAATTAGGACGTTGTCTGCCTGTAAACGAGACCATGATTGATGTCTTTTCCGGAAACAACCAGCTCGCTTTCCGATTCGATGACACGATCTTTACCACACGCTTAATTGACGGTAGATTCCCCAATTATGCTTCTGTTCTGTTTACCGAGCAGAAGACAAAGTTGACGATGAAACGTACCCAGCTCATCCAAGCGCTGGAACGTGCCGCCATTGTGGGACGGATTGACAATGCTCCGGTACTTCTCAAGGTTCAAGAAGGAGTCTTGGAAATAGGAACAACATCGAGACTGGGTAAGTCTCAAGAGCAATATAACGTGCAGCACGACGGCCCTGCAGAGCAAGCAGCTTATTCACCCAAGTTCATGCTGGATATGCTCAAGACCATGGACGCCGACGAAGTCGAGTTTCGTTTCGAAGGTTCCAGACAAGCTTTAATGAAAGCGGCCGACAATGACTCACATCTCTATATTCTCATGCCCATTAGAATCTAATAAAGAGGATGGATGCTTGTGAAGGAAGTTGAGATCAAGACCGATGTGATCCAGCTTGATCAGTTTTTGAAATGGATCAACGTAGTGGGCAGTGGTGGCGAGGCGAAGATTCTTATTCAAAGCGGACAGGTTTTGGTTAATGGTCAGGTTGAAACCCGGCGTTCTGTTAAGCTTGTACCAGGAACAATAGTTGAGTTGACGAATGGAGAAAAGTTTCTGATCAGGAAGAAGAACTAAATGCACATACAGACGCTTAGTTTGCATAACTTCCGCAATTACGAAACCGCCAGCCTTAGCTTGAGCGCGGGTCTTAACATTTTCGTGGGTGATAATGCCCAGGGGAAAACAAATCTTCTTGAGGCCATCTACGTTCTGTCGCTCAGTAAATCGTACCGTACAGTCCGCGAAACTGAACTGATTCGCCATGGAGCCGATCGAGCCATCATTACAGCACAAGTGGCTAAGATGGCGAGCCTAGATCTGGGCGTCATGGTAAGTCACGCTGAAAAGAAACGCCTTTTAGTAAATCAGAAATCAACGACGGCCAATTCTTTTGTGGGCTGCTTGAACACAGTACTATTTATTCCTGACAGTCTCCAATTGGTGAAGGGTTCGCCGGGCGATCGCCGGCGGTTTTTGGATGTGCAAATCTGCCAAATTGACCCTGTCTACCGCAATAATCTGCTAAAATACCAGAGAGTGGTACGCCAGCGCAACACTCTCTTAAAAGATGCCTGGGATAATCGAGTTCAACTCAACCAGTTGCCGGCCTGGGACAACCAGCTCGTGACGCTGGGGTCTAAAATCATGATGCGTAGACAAGAGGTTGTGGAGATTCTGCAGAGCTATTGCCAAAGGGCGCACGAGACAATAAGTGACGAAAGAGAAGAGTTGCGCCTTATCTACCAGCCGTTTTTTGAGGAAGAAGAAGGAGCAAGTATGAGCTCAGCGTACACGATCTACGAACTCGAAGCGATCTTGAGAAAACAGCTTCAGGAACGTCGCAGAGAAGAGGTACGCCGCGGTTATACACTTGTTGGACCGCAGAGGGATGATTTGGTTTTTCTGATCAACGATACAGATTTGAAGAAGTATGGAAGCCAGGGGCAGCAGCGAACAGCCGTACTGGCGTATATCCTGGCCGAACTTGAACTAATGTGCCAAGAGACCGGAGAATATCCTGTGGTCCTTTTGGATGATGTCATGAGTGAGCTGGATAAGAAGCGACAAATGCTTCTTTTGTCCATACTAAATGAAAAAGCCCAAACCATTGTGACCACAACAAATCTAGACAGCTTTACTCCCGAGACCAAAGCACGGGCACTTGTGTTTACCATCGAGAAGGGTAGAATTCTGCAGTAGCGGAGGGGAGAGCGTATGTTTTTGCACATTGGAAGCGATGTTGTGGTACCCTTACGTGAGGTAGTGGGAATCATCGATTTAACGGAAGAACCCTCGCAAGTAAACCGAGAGTTTCTAAGGACTGCAGAAGAAGAGGGTTTTGTGGTACAATTGAGTGAAACACCTGTTTCCATTGTGATTTGCACGAAGACGATTTACCTTTCGCCTATTTCGGCTAAAACGCTTTATAAACGGGCGATCGATAGAGATCTGGGAATCAGAGACTGAGTTGTAAGGGAGAGTTGATTGATTTTGGAAAAAAAGCAAGTAGCGCCTAACTATACAGCGGACCAGATTCAAGTACTGGAAGGTCTGGAGGCTGTTCGCCTTCGCCCAGGTATGTACATCGGCAACACCGATGTCTATGGTCTGCACCATCTTTTCGTCGAAGTAGTAGACAACTCCATTGACGAAGCTATGGCCGGTTATTGTGACCACATCGAGGTCGTAATCCACGAAGATGGATCTCTTTCTGTACGAGATAATGGAAGTGGTATCCCGGTCGAAATCCACTCCAAGACCAAAATCTCTACCCTGGAAACGGTACTTACAATTCTCCATGCCGGCGGTAAGTTCGGGCAAGAGGGGGGTCACTACAAGGTCTCTGGTGGACTCCATGGTGTGGGCATCTCCGTTGTAAACGCTTTGTCCGAATGGCTTGAAGCACATGTGTGGTATAATGGACGCCATTATTCTCAAATGTATAAGCGGGGGGTAGCCCAACAGACTCTGCAGGATTTAGGTCCCACTAAAGAGCACGGAACCCTGATTCGCTTTAAACCGGATGCCACGATTTTTGACACCGTGGATTTCCAGGCGGAGATGATTGTCTATCGCCTGAGAGAGTTGGCCTTTTTGAACAAAGGAACAACCATTACCTTTATGGATGAGCGTTCGAGACGTCAGCACCGTTTTCTGTACAAGGGTGGCGTCGTGTCCTTTGTTGATTACCTGAACCGTAACAAGACCGTTATCGTTAAGAACCCCATCTACTTCGCAGCCGAGAAGGACGGCATTGAAGTAGAAGCGGCCATTCAATATAACGACAGTTATACAGAGACAACGCTTAGTTTTGCCAATAACATCAACACCCACGAAGGTGGAACCCACTTGATTGGTTTTCGCAGTGCCCTAACGCGTACCATTAACGACTACGCTCGAAAAAGGGGTCTCCTGAAACAAGCTGACGAAAACCTGACGGGCGATGATGTGCGGGAAGGTTGCACAGCCCTCATTAGCGTGCGCATTCCTGATCCCCAGTTTGAAGGCCAGACCAAGACAAAGCTCGGAAATAGCGAAGTGAAAGGTTTGGTAGAATCGATTGTGGCTGAGGAACTCGCTGATTATCTGGAGCTGAACCCAGCGGATGGGAAACGCATTGTCGAAAAGGGACTTCAAGCATCCAGGGCCAGACATGCGGCACGTAAGGCTCGAGAACTGACGCGACGCAAGAACGCATTGGAGATCTCTTCTTTGCCAGGCAAGCTAGCAGATTGCAGTCTCACGGATCCTGAGCTCTGCGAAATCTTCATTGTGGAAGGTGACTCTGCAGGCGGTACAGCGAAACAGAGCAGAGATCGTCGTTTTCAGGCCATATTACCTTTACGGGGTAAGATCTTGAATGTCGAAAAGGCTCGTCTCGACAAGATCTTGAGCAATGCGGAAATTCGCTCTATGGTCACCGCGTTCGGCACAGGAATTGGTGAGGACTTTGATATCAGCAAAGCCCGCTACCACAAGGTTGTGCTCATGACGGACGCAGACGTTGATGGAGCCCATATTCGCACCTTGCTGTTGACGTTCTTCTACCGCTACATGAGGCCTCTCTTAGAAGAGGGCTATGTCTATATTGCTCTGCCACCCCTCTACCAAGTGCGCAAGGGTAAAGAGTCCTATTATGCCTTTGATGATCAAGAACTCGACGAAATCCTGGAGCGCGTGGGCCGCTCAGGTTCGACGATTCAACGCTACAAGGGTCTTGGAGAAATGAACGCGGATCAGCCGTGGGAGACAACGATGGATCCCGATAAACGGACGATTCTGCAGTTAAAAGTGGATGACGCCATCATGGCCGATGAGATTTTCAATACCCTCATGGGCGAGAAGGTGGAACCGCGACGTGATTTCATCGAAGAGCATGCCCATGAAGTTACAAATCTTGACATTTAATCGAGGGGTGAATCTAGTTGGGTATAAATCTGCATAATGGAAAGACGCTCCCGATAAAAATTACCGAGGAGATGAAGACCTCCTACATCAATTATGCCATGAGTGTTATTGTGGAAAGGGCGTTACCTGATGTCAGGGATGGTTTAAAGCCAGTACAAAGACGTATTCTCTACGGTATGCTGGAGCTGGGTAACAGGCCGGATCGACCCCATAAAAAGTCTGCGAGAATCGTGGGCGAAGTCATGGGTAAGTACCATCCCCATGGGGACTCGGCCATTTATGATGCCATGGTGAGAATGGCACAACCTTTTTCGTATCGAAACCTACTTGTAGACGGTCACGGAAACTTTGGAAGCGTTGACGGAGATCCTCCAGCGGCTATGCGTTATACTGAGGCTCGCCTTTCGCATCTGGCCATGGAAATGCTCAAAGATATTGATAAGGATACGGTGGATTTCTATCCGAACTTTGATGAAACCCTTGAGCAGCCTACCGTCATGCCCAGTAAGTATCCTAACCTTTTGGTTAACGGTGCCGCCGGAATTGCTGTGGGAATGGCGACAAATATTCCCCCCCATAACCTCGGTGAAGTTGTAGATGCTCTCATTGAGCTTATTGATAACCCTGATGTTGACATCAAAGGATTAATGGCCCATATCAAGGGGCCGGATTTTCCAACTGGTGCCGTTATTTTGGGGCGCGAGGCTATTAGGGAAGCGTACAATACAGGGCGCGGAAGAATCAAAGTTCGCGCCAAGAGCCAAATTGAGCAGATGGCTAACGGCAAGACGCGCATTTTGGTCACTGAACTTCCTTACCAAGTGAACAAGGCTCGGCTGATTGAGAAGATAGCTGATCTCGTGAGGAACAAAAAGGTCGATGGAATTACCGATTTGCGCGATGAGTCGGACAAATCGGGTATGCGCATTGTGATCGAATGCCGCCGCGATGCTGATCCCCACGTGGTATTAAACCGACTTTATAAGCACAGCCAGCTCGAGGACACCTTTGGCGTGATTATGCTCGCTTTAGTGGACAATCAACCCAAGGTGCTGAATCTTAAAGAGGTATTGAATCACTACCTCGACCACCAGAAGGAAGTCATCGTGCGCCGCACTCGCTTTGAACTACGCAAAGCGGAAGAAAGGGCCCATATCTTGGAGGGCTACCGGATTGCTCTCGATAATATCGATGAAGTCATTGCCATCATTCGGGCCTCCTATGATAATCCCAAGGAGCGCTTGATGGAACGCTTTGGTCTGAGTGAACGGCAGGCAGTTGCAATTCTAGACCTCCAACTGCGCAGACTGAGCGGGCTGGAACGCGACAAAATCGATGCCGAGTATGATGAGCTGATTAAGACCATTGCCAGACTCAAAGCTATTTTGGGCGACATGAACCTTGTCTATGATATTATCAAGGACGAGTTGATCGACATCAAAGATCGGTTTTCTGATCCGCGACGCACAAAAATTGGGTTATCTGTAGGAAACCTGGAAGATGTTGACCTCGTGGCCGAGGAAGACATTGTCGTGACCATCACACATCAAGGCTACATCAAGCGTCTGCCAGTTGACACCTATCGTGCCCAGCGCAGAGGGGGACGAGGGATCACAGCTCTGAATACCAAGGCTGACGACTTTGTGGAGAGGCTCTTCGTGGCCAGTACCCATAGTTACATTCTTTTCTTCACCAACAAGGGAAGAGTCTACCGCCTGCGCGGCCATGAGATTCCAGAAGCGGGTCGTAATGCTAGAGGTCTCGCTGTAATCAATTTGATCAACTTTGAGCCAGGCGAGCGCATCCAGGCCACGATTCCCATTTCGGAGTACTCCGATGATCACTTCCTGACCATGGCAACAAGAAAAGGAATTATCAAGAAGACTGCCTTGAGTGCTTTTGACACCAATCGCAGTGGTGGTTTGATTGGTATTACTCTGGACGAGGACGATGAGCTCGTCGGCGTGGAACTCACAGAAGGGAACTCTGAGGTTCTCTTGGTGACCAGCGAGGGTCAGGCTATTCGTTTTTCTGAGGACCAAGTTAGACCAATGGGACGACCTACACGTGGCGTAATCGGAATTAAACTGGATGAAGGGGATTCTGTAGTGGGTCTCGTTGTGGCCAGTGATGATGCAGATCTGCTGGTAGTGACCGAGAACGGCTTTGGAAAGCGCACATCCCTTAGCGAATACAGGGTGGCAAACCGCGCCGGTAAGGGCGTCTTAACTCTCAATAAGACGAAGCGTACCGGAGCGATTGTAGGTGTTCAAGTCGTACGCGAAGGTAACGAGATTATGATCTTATCCGTAGATGGAATCATGATTCGCATGAAAGTGGCGGAGATCTCCAGGTTGGGTCGTAATACCCAAGGGGTCACCTTAATGCGCTTGGACAACGATGATCGTGTGATCGGTGTCGCGGACATCGTGGGTAAAGAAGAAGAGGACGATGAACCAGAAGTAGTGGAGACAGCCACAGAAGAATAGGAGTGCTGTGAAACAAGTGCCGCAAGTGCAGGGCGTGAGCTGCTGA
Source organism: Bacillota bacterium (assembly GCA_012837925.1). GTDB lineage: Bacteria > Bacillota > Limnochordia > Darwinibacteriales > Darwinibacteriaceae > UBA5420. Next base: position 1,406 of record DUQE01000057.1, on the reverse strand, counting down.
CTTGCGGCTTTTTCTTTTGTACTAAACCTTGTCGTATGCTCTGGAGCGTGATACAATCTATTTAAAAGTAATTTTAAATAGATGTGGAGGCTGAGGATCATGAGTCTGCAAAGCAAGCTAGACGCCCTATCTAATCCAATCAGCCGGGAGATTATGACTTTGTTGAAGGAGGGGAAGTTGAGCGCAGGGGACATAGCAAGAGCCTTAGAAATGACGCCTGCAGCCACTTCGTACCACCTCAAGAAGCTCAAAGAGGCAGATTTGTTGTATGAGTCCAGACATAAGAATTTCATTTACTATGAGTTGAACTTAAGCATTCTTGACGAGCTTGTGGTTTGGATCACAAGTCTGAAAGGAGATCAGTCGGAATGAAAAGGATAAGGACAGTACTCTATGTATTGATGTTTTCGCCGTCGGTGGTAACAGCACTCGTCTTCGGCTTTCTACCGGAACGTATTCCAGCCCACTACGGATTTGATGGTATGGTCACACGGTACGGAAGTCGATGGGAAGCCTTCATCTTTCCCTTGGCTACCATTGGTTTTGGTTTCTTTATGCTTTTCATGGCAAGGTTTTCTAGGAAACATGAATCGGAGGGAAACCACAATAACGAGAAAGTGCTCCTCATCTCTGCCATTGTGTTCATGATAGTCTTCAATGTACTGACATTACATTCACTATACACGTCCTATAAACAGGTCGACGATCTATACAGTGCGACGGATCCAATGCGAATGATCTTCTCTCTGCTTGGCCTGTCATTCGTCGTGGTTGGAAATTTCATGCCCAAGCTGAAACGAAATAGTATCATGGGGCTGAGGACAAAATGGAGCCTGAGCAGTGATGAGGCTTGGAGAAAGAGCCAAAGATTTGGTGGAATAAGTTTTATTGTAACTGGCGTCCTGCTTTTGGTTGGTAACGTCTTTCTTTTCACCTCGATCCGCTCCTTCTTTTGCTCACTAGCCCTCATTCTCGTTACCGTTGCAGTCTGCGTGATCTACAGTTATCGCGTAGCCCAGAATCCGAAGTATCGAACGTAGAACCCGTTCTGGATGCTATTTGAAGGAATTAAAGAAAAGGTGTTGACACCCATCTGGGTCTGTGATAAAGTATGAAATTGTCGCCCGGCGAACTTCAAGGGTTTGCCCGAAGAAGTGGGACGGGCTTTTTTTGAAAAAGAACCCAGTTGAGAGATTTGGGGCGTTGACGCAGGGACGGTTGTGTGATAAGATAATCTCGCTGTCCCCCAAAAAACGCTGATACCTTTTGGGGCGCTAGTACCTTGAAAACTGAACATTGAATCTTGAGACACCATTTTGTGTTTGAAGAGAATAAGCCATAAGTTTGTGCGCCTTTGAATCAATTCAAAGGAAAGCAGTTTCGCCAGAAACTGCACAGCTAGTTTC
>DUQE01000056.1 GCA_012837925.1 Bacillota bacterium | reverse complement strand
GGTGCGACGGGACTTGCTGCGTTAAATCTTTCTATTCCCATCTACAGTGTTATCCATGGAGTTGGACTGATGATTGGCATTGGAGGTGCCACCAGGTTCAGCATTTTGCAGTCGCAAGGGCTTGATAAGCAGGCTGACGTTGTGTTCTCCACCGCCCTGCACTCTGGGGTCAGGAGCGGCCTAGTGTTTCTAATTATCGGACTTCTTGGTGGCGGATACTTGACAGAGCGATTAGGAGCCGACGAAACGACCTTTGTTATGACCAGGACGTACCTGACGACACTCTTAGTCTTTGCACCCTTCTTTATTGCCAACAACGTCTTGCTTGCGTTTGTACGTAACGACGGTTCTCCTAAGAGAGCCATGATCGCGATGCTGACGGGGAGTCTATCCAACATCGTCTTGGACTGGGTTTTTCTGTATCCGCTCCATATGGGCATGTTCGGCGCTGTCTTGGCCACGAGCCTTGCCCCAATTATCAGCATAGGAGTGTTAATGCCCCATCTTGTCAAGAAAAGGGCCTCGCGAGGTGCCCTACTACTAAGGGAGAGGCTTTCGTGGCGTTTACTGCCAGATATCTGTAGCCTGGGTCTATCGTCTATGATCGTTGAAGTATCATCAGCGGTAGTGATGATTACGTTTAATCTTGTGATCCTGGCCTTGGAGGGAAATCCCGGTGTTGCTGCATACGGTATCGTCGCTAACTTGGGATTAGTTGGTGTAGCGGTCTTTACAGGGCTGGCACAAGGGATTCAGCCCCTGATCAGTAGGTTCCATGGGGTACAAAGACATGACCTTGCGAGACGAGTCGGGAGCTATGCCTTGGCAGCATCTCTTGGTATGGCTTCGGTGATGTACTCCTGGGTCTTTGTTCAGGCGTATGGCATCGCTGATGTGTTCAACAAGGGATCGGTTTGGGGAATAACCGACATGGCCGCGAGGGGACTTCGTATTTACTTTTTCGGGTACTTCTTTTTGGGCATCAATGTTGTTGCTACGACCTATCTGAGTGCTACGGAGCAAACGCGGGGGGCTTTTGCCCTTTCGATGGCACGGGGGTTGATCATCATCGTCCCCCTGGTTATCGTTCTCAGTAAAATCTGGCTGATGACCGGAGTATGGTTAGCCTTTGTTGTGACGGAGTTCACTGTGACCGCACTAGCCTTTGTTGCAGGGCATAAAAGAGGGAGTTTTGGTGTGCTTTTTCACAAAGTAAACAGGTAAATATTTACATTCTCCTAGCTTTCTGTTAGTATGATTTTTAAGGACAAGGTCTTTTCGAGAATAGGAGGCGTATCATGCGCGGTAAATTGCTGATTGTACTGGTTGTTGCGTTGCTTATGGTAACGGGATGCTCCGGTGAGCGGACTTCGCAGTCTGCGGCTGAGGCACCGGTTGTTCAGGCAGCTAGTGTAGCAGTACCTGAGACTTTCGTGAACTTTGGCGAGAATGAACCTGCAAGGATATCCGGAGACGAAGATGCGACATACAACATTTTTATGGAAGAAGGTCCCTATCTGTTTCGGATGAAGTCCAAGGATGTCTTTGAAGGATTGAACCGAGTGAAAATGGGAGTGACGCTATACAGTTGGCAAGGGGCCGGTTTGGATGAGTCTGGGTGGCACGTATACGAGTCGATACATGACTGGTACAGCTCAGGGGAGAACGAAATCGTAATTGAGGCTGAGGGAGAGTACGAGATCGAGATTCACCGATTACCCTTGACTGATAGCCCGCAGAAACTCCCCAAGACTTGGAGCCTCTTAGGAACGAGGGTAGTGGGACCCTTTGAGGCAGCAGCGAACCTAACCTTCAAGATTCGTACGGAGGATGCCAAAAACGCAGGGTTTTTGGTGCGTTTACTCGATGCCGAGACTGGTCTTCTCATAGAGAATCTGTACATTAACGTTGATCCTGAGACCAGACAGGGGATTAACACAGTCGATACTGAAGTAGCAGTGGACCTATCGGGACCAGGACGGTATTTGGTGGAGGTCGGCTGCAACAGGGAATGCTATTGGGAAGTTTCTGCCTCCGAATAACCACGACTGAGACAGGGTTTCCAGGTTTCTAGAAACCCTTTTTACGTATTTATCGAAAGACAGTACTGGAGGAACAGATATGGCGCGACGGAGAAGGTCCAGGTGGGTGAAGTACTTTGTAAGAAGTCTGTTGGTGTTGTTCGTCCTTGTTGTGGCCATCGTGGTACTCAATTACAAGTTGCTCATTGGGATTTATCATGGCAAAACTCTTTTTGAACCCGACAAACTGGCTGTGAACTTTCGAAGCGCCGATCAGAGGTTTCGATCGAGGCTGGTGGCTGCTGGAGATGATGTCTCTCCGTTCACCTATGCGCTGCGTGAACTTCCTGAATACTACCAATACGGTGGTGCGACCCTCGGTGTCTCTGAGTTCTTGGAGCGTACCGATACAACTGGCTTCATCGTTACCCGAGGAGATGCGATCCTCTATGAGCAGTACTTCCTGGGAAACACTGAACAGTCAAGGTGCATAGTGTGGTCTGTCTCTAAGTCTGTGGTGTCAGCACTAGTAGGGATAGCTATTGCTGAAGGATATATCACGGACGTCTCGGATTCTGTGACGGACTATATTCCCAGTTTGGCCACGAGCGGATATGCTGGCGTATCGATCAAAGATGTATTGCAGATGTCCTCCGGCATCAAGTTTGACGAAGACTATTTTGATGCTTCTTCCGATTTTAACAGGATGGCTCCTCGCTCGGTGGGGCTTGGTGGTCCCATAGAAGGTGTCTTGGAGACGTTGGAGCGTGAGCACGAGCCAGGAGTTGTTTGGGAGTATGCCAGTAGCGACTCCCAGGTCTTAGGCATGGTAGTGAGGGGAGCGACTGGAGTGGACCTCGCCTCCTATACGGAAAGCAAGCTATGGAAGCCTGCTGGCATGGAATTTGACGCCTATTGGCTTACTGATAGCTCTGGCGTCGAGTCGGCTTTTGGGGGACTCAACCTAACCCTCCGTGATATGGCTCGATTTGGCAATATCTATTTGAACGATGGGTATTGGCATGATCGGCAAATTGTTCCTAAGCAATGGGTGCAGGCCTCGGTGACGACTGACGAGGACCACCTTCGACCCCGGGAGGCCAAGCCCGGATATGGCTACCAATGGTGGATACCTGCCGGTGACGAAGGAGATTTTCTGGCCATAGGTATCTATGGACAAGCCATTTATGTAAATCCCCTCCGCAACATTGTGATCGCCAAGACTTCGGCCTATAAAGGGTATGAAGACGATGGGGAAGAATTGGAGCTCGAGATGGTCGCATTTATGCGTTCTATCGCTAAGGCTTTAGAGTAGCCTCGTTAACGTCCCGTTAGTATTAGTCCATTCGCAGTCTGCATGCCTCCACTTGATGGAGGCTCTTTTCCGTTCTCAGAGTCTGTAGCAGGAAATCCGCCTTTGATGTTTAACTTTGTGAAACTAAAGAGTCTTGTGAGGGGAGGTTTCATGTGTGACGACAGATGTAGAATTATCTCTTGATCAGCGTGTCCTAAACTCCCTCTTGGAATCCTATGTACGCCTTGCTGTTCTCCGAGACCCGGTGAGCGGTCAAGTACAGGGCTACCGAGTTGTTGACATGAACCAACAGGCGTTGCGGGCATCCGGAAGACGTAGAGGGGATGCCATAGGGCGCAGTGTCTGTGATGTTTTTGCCATGGATGATGGATGTTGGCGTAGACTTCAACAGCGACTCGAAGGGCTAGAGGGTCCAAGAACCTTCGATTTCCACTTTAAGCAACTGGATCGACGTTTTCTGATCAGTCCGGTACATGTCTCTGCTGATGATATTATTCTTTTCTTCGTTGAGGTAACGTATCGTAAGAAGGCAGAAGATGCCCTCCGCATGCATGAAATCCTCTTCAACCACGCCCAGGACATCATTCTCTACATTGACATGACCGGTCAGGTGATTAGTGCCAATGAAAAGGCCTGCGAAGCCTATGGTTATACTAGAGAGCAGTTAAAGCAACTCCGAATTCAAGACCTGCGTCACCCCTCAACGCTCAGTGTCTTTGAGGAACAGATGAGAGTGGCCGATGCCGGTGGGGTCGTTTTCGAGTGTGTTCACGTCCGTGCCGATGGTTCAGAGTTTCCTGTTGAGGTAAGTGCCAAAAGTACCGAAACGGAACGAGGCCAAATACGCATTCACATCATACGTGATATCACGGAACGCAAGGAACAGGAGGCCCAGATCGCTTGGCTGGCTAGGTATGACGGTTTGACGGGGGTTCTAAACAGGCGAAGCTTTATCGAAGAGTTGGAGGAAGAGATGCATCGCACCTCGCGTCAAGGATCCAAATTTGCGATTCTTCTTTTCGATATCGATCGATTTAAGTTTGTTAACGACAATTACGGTCATTCGGTCGGGGACGCAGTACTCAGGCATGTTGCCGCTCGGGCGAGGTCAGTGCTCAGGCAAAGTGATCACATAGGCCGTTTGGGCGGAGATGAGTTCGTTATTCTCCAAACAGATGTCGGATGCCCTGGGGATGTGCTTTCACTCGTGGGCAGACTAAGGGAGGTATTGTCAGAACCAGTGAACATTGAGGAGCGGAAGCTACATCTGAGCGTATCCCTGGGAGTCAGCCTTTATCCGACAGATGCGACGAATACAACCGATCTGCTGCATTTTGCCGACGAAGCCATGTATTACACCAAGCGAAGTGGCGGTAATGGCTATTCGCTTTATGCACCGAACATGAGTCTCTAGAGACGGGGGGTGACTCTTCATGCGACAAGTCCTGTCACTGCTTTACATAGGCTACCTTCTCTTTGTGATGCTTCTGATTTTTCTCAGTAACAAGAAACCATCCCAGCGTTTTAACTGGTTGTTGGTGCTTACTTTTGTCCCTGTGGTTGGGCTTGTAATCTACCTCCTATTGGGTAGCGAGAGCTACTGGGCCTATAAGCGGCGTAAAATCCGTCAACGTCATAAGGGCCTCTTCTTGGAACTAGACGACATCATTCGTAAGAGCAATAATCCATCCAATCGAGAATTGTCGCCGAACCAGCGTTTTCATGCGCAATGGTGCGGCAGTATGTTTACCGATGATAATGCAGTAGAGATCTTTACGAGTGGAGCGCCGAAGTTCGCTAGACTCTTTGAGGATCTTCGAGGGGCCAAGGACCATATCCATGTTCAATACTTCACGATCCATAATGATCCTGTGGGGCAGGAACTGATCTCTATTCTTAAGGAAAGGGCTGAACAGGGAGTAGAGGTCAAGCTGCTCTATGATAGTTTTGGTTGTTTCATGACCTTTGTCAGACCTTTGTTTTGGGAACTCAAGAAAGCTGGCGGGCAAGTGCGGGGCATTCGGCCTTATGCCCGTGCCTTAAACTATCGAAATCACCGAAAGCTCGTGATCGTTGACGGTGAGATAGGATACCTGGGCGGAATGAACATGGGTGAACGCTATGCACTTGGAGTCGGTGGCAAGATTTGGCGAGATACGCATATTCGTGTTACCGGGGGTGGAGTTCATGACTTGCAGCAAATTTTCATGTCGGACTGGATTGCCTCGACGCGGAAGGAACGCATAGGTTTTCGGAACAGACTGCGGCATTATTTCCCAACTCCGGTAAAGTGCGGTGAGCTGCAGACCCAGACCGTAGCCAGCGGCTTATACAACAAGTTTATCCATCAAGATGTCATCAACTTGAGTTATTTCAACCTGATTACCGGTGCGAAGCAGAGGCTGTGGATTCAAACGCCGTACTTCTCGCCATCAGAACCAGTGTTGCAGAGCTTGAAGACGCTAGCCCTCAGAGGTGTGGATGTCCGCATTATGACGTCAAGTTATTATACCTTTGGAGGTTTGTTCCATCATAACATCAAGAACTACTATTTTAGGCAGCTGATTGACAGCGGTGTCAGAGTCTTTAAGTATAAAGGCATCATGCACGCCAAGACGATGCTCATTGATGAAGACCTGCTGTGCATCGGTACAGTGAATCTCAACGTCCGTAGTTTAGAGCGCGATGACGAACTGTTCGTCTATTTTGAGTCCCGTGAACTAAACGAGAGCTATGCCGAGATTCTGCGAGATGACACGGCCCATAGTGTAGAATTGGACTATGCGAAGTTCAAGAAACAGACACTAGGTTCCCGCGCTCTCGAAGCGGTGGTGAGTCTTTTCTCGCCATTGTCGTAGGATCCTGCTTGCATTTTTGCTCGCAGGATGTATGATAGTCAGAGGAGGGGTGTTCGTGGAAAAGGCCTACTTATATATTGTTCTTACAAGAACGAACACGATGATTTCTCGACTGATTCATCTCTTTACGCATGATGAGTACACGCATGCGGCTTTGTCTCTAGACAAGGACTTGACACAGATGTATAGTTTTGCGCGCAAGTATACGCGCAATCCTTTTGTTGGTCGCTTTAAGCATGAGCATCTCGATGAGGGCATTTATCGATTGGCGAAACGCCTACCAGGAGTCGTTCTTGAAGTGGAGGTTCCCTTAGAGAGTTATGCTGAGGCCCGACACCTCGTAGAGCAGTTTATCGCTAATCATGCGCGATTCAAGTACAATTTCCGTGGTCTACTCTATGGACTGGTTAACAAGCCTACGAACAGGGATGATAGGTTTCTGTGCTCGCAATTCGTCTACTATGTACTCCATGAAAGTGGTGTCGCTGACTTTCACATACCAGCGAATTTGGTTCGCCCTGTCGACTTTTTGAGTCTGGATGCTCACATTGTCTTCGAAG
>DUQE01000055.1 GCA_012837925.1 Bacillota bacterium | reverse complement strand
GTATGCCCACCAAACTTTTCTAAAAGGTCGGAGCAAGATCGCAGCGTCTCATACATGTCCAATCCCTCAATACTGCGGGCGGAAGCCGTGGCCTGTCCTTCGCTAATGCTCACCACAATCGTGGGCAAGTAGTACCTATCCACCAAACGAGAAGCCACTATACCCACAACTCCTTGGTGCCAACCTTCACCCCACACAATAAGAGCGCTGCGCTCATGAAGACGATACTTTTCCACAGTCTTGATGGCACTCTCCAGAACATTTGCCTCTAGGTCTTGACGGGCAGCATTTTCCTGATGTAACTCTTCAGCTAACTGTTTTGCTTCCCTTTCGTCCTGGGTCAAAAGCAGACGCACTCCCCTGGAAGGATCACCTAGGCGTCCAGCTGCATTCAGACGAGGACCGAGCCGATAACCCAGGTCCGACGCTGTGGGTTCGGTGACGTCAGCAACAGTCAATAAGGTCTTCAAACCTACGCTCTTGGTTTGTGACAAGCACCGTAGACCATGGGCCACCAGCGTGCGATTCTCCTTTTGTAAAGGAACTAAGTCGGCCACCGTTCCCAAGGCCACCAAATCGAGAAATTCAGTCCAGTTCGGTACCCCTAATCCCTGGACTAACTTACAGGCGACCCCCACCCCCGCTAAGTGCTTGAACGGATAGGGGCAACCCTCCTGTTTCGGATTGAGGACCGCAATAGCCGGTGGAAGCAGTGGACCCGGTTCATGATGATCCGTGACGATGACATCAAGTCCCAACCCTTGGGCATACGCAATATCGTCCACAGAGGAAATTCCACAGTCTACAGTAATCAGTAGAGAAGCTCTTTGCGCCAACGTCGCCAGGGCTTCTCGATTCAACCCGTAACCTTCATCAAATCTATCGGGAAGATAATAAGAAATCGTGGCAGGATTGGGAGACAGCTCCCAGAGGGACTTCATTAAGAGGGCGGTAGCTGTTTGACCGTCAGCATCGTAATCGCCATAAACGACAATCGGTTCTTCCCGCTCGATGGCTTCTTTAATACGAGCGACAGCCTTGTCCATTCCCAGCATGAGAAAAGGATCAGGAACTGCTCCTAAATCACATGCAAAGAACTGCTTACCTTCTTCAACTGTTGTGATCCCCCGATTCACGAGAATCTGGGCCACCACAGGTCCGATCCCTAAGGCTTTAGCCAGCTTCTTCGCTAGATTGATATCTTTCCCTCGGAGAATCCATTTCTTGCGTTTACAGCCCATAATATAGCCTCCATTCGGTGTTGATTCTACAACACGAGGCTAACTCCTGCCCTAAGCAGGTCTGTCCGTTATAAGCCCCTTGATCTTTTTTTGCAGAAGTAGTAGTATTTAGGAAAATGAGCTGAGGTGAGAATGTGGACATTGTCGAACGCATCATTATATCTGAGGAAGACATTCAAACTCGAGTTCAAGAGCTTGGACAAGCCATCTCTGCGGATTATGGGGATGAACCCATTGCACTAATTTGCATTCTTAAGGGCGGACTGATGTTTCTGTGTGATCTAGCAAAGCACATTACTTCACCTGTCACCTATGACTTCATGTCTGTGTCCAGCTACGGAGATGCCACCGAGTCTTCAGGAGTCGTGCGCATCACCAAAGACCTCGAAGAAAGCATCGAAGGCAAACACGTGATCATTGTGGAAGACATCATTGACACAGGTTTGACTCTGAGTTATCTCCTGAACAATCTACATAGTCGGAATCCTGCTTCCTTACGCATCTGCACGTTGTTAAACAAGGTCTCCAATCGGAAAGTAGAAATCGCTGTAGATTACATTGGATTTGAAGTGCCGAACGAGTTTTTAGTGGGGTATGGCCTGGATTTCCGACAATTCTATCGCAACATTCCCTATATATTTGTTCCGAAACCAGAATACTATCGAGAAGACGTTTAATAAATGAAACTGGCGTAGGGGTTGGCCCTACGCCAGTTTTTTTGTATCTCACTACTTCTTTCTTTCCATCCAGGTCATCCACAGTGGGCCCGCCACGAAGAGGGATGAGTAGGTCCCGGAGAGGACGCCGATCAGCAGAGCTGTGGCAAAGTCGCCAATGGCACTTCCACCAAAGATAACTAACATGACGATCACAAGCAAGGTTGTAATACTTGTGTTGAGCGAGCGAGTTAGTGTTTGGTTTAAGCTGTTATTGACCAGCACTTCATAACCCTGTTTTCTCGTCAAGCGCATGTTCTCCCGAATGCGATCAAAGACCACGATCGTGTTGTTGATGGAGTAGCCTAGCACGGTGAGCACAGAGGCAACAAATGGACTATTGACTTCACGCCCGGTGATGGCGAAGAAACCAAGAACAATCAATACATCATGGAGAAGGCAGACCACAGCCACCGTCGCAAAACGATACTCAAACCTCCAAGAGATGTAAGCAAGAATTCCCAGTGCAGAGACTATAATGGCAATGAGCGCGTTCCGAACCAACTCCTGACCAATAACAGGACCGACAACATCTGTACGCAACTCGACCAAGGATCCGAGCTGTGCATCGAAGGCTTGATCGATAGCAATAATGTCGGCGTTCCGCAACTCTCGAGTTCGAATCATAAACTCATTTGGCTTATCCAAAATCTGCACTACGGATCCCGAAAGATCAAGGCCCGGTGTGGCTTCGTCCATGATGCGGCGGACTTGATCTGTTGTGACGTTTTGTGCAGTCTGTCGCTCCAGAATTGTTCCGCCCGTGAAGTCGACACCGAGGTTTAGACCCGGGACAATTAAGAAAAGAATGGAAAGAGCAACGATAATCCCTGAGAAGAGAAAGACGGGCTTTCTATAACGCACGAAATTCATGATCTCTTAAACCTCCCCATACTAAAGTGCTTGGCCATAGTATCGGGACGACGGTCTACCACGAGGTCCAGAAACAACCTGGTCACAAAAACGGCCGTAAACATACTGGCCAAAATTCCTACACCTAACGTAACGGCAAATCCCCTAACTCCGCCAGTACCCACGAAAAATAGGACCGCTGCGGATATCAGTGTAGTAATGTTCGAGTCCAAAATCGTCGTAAACGCACGATTGAAGCCAGCTTCAATAGCTGAACGCAACCTCTTACCGTCAGCCACTTCCTCTTTGATCCGTTCGAAAATGAGAACATTAGCGTCGACAGCCATACCTACCGATAAAATGATACCAGCAATACCTGGTAAGGTGAGAACAGCATCAATCGCCGAGAGGATTCCCAGAACCAACACAATATAGATTAGCAGAGCAACGTTGGCGAGCAAGCCTGGTAGCTTGTAGTAGATTCCAATAAAGGCGAGGATAAGGATCACACCTATGAGACCAGCTCTGAAGCTTCGACTAATGGAGTCTTGACCCAAAGTAGGACCAACATTACGGATTTCAATGATATTCATAGGAACCGGTAGAGAACCTTCCTGCAATAGGACAACCATATGGCGAGCCTCTTCTATCGTCATTCCACCTGTGATCTGGGCCTTCCCTTCAAGAATAGGCTCACGAATCATGACTGTCTGAAGGACTTCACCGTCCAGGACAATCGTCGTGGCTTGTCCCTGATAGCGCGTTGTGAGTTGCGCAAAAAGCTGCACACCTTCGCGATCGAACTCTAGATCAATCGCTGGCTGCCCATAACGGTCTGTGCCAAGTTGCACGTTCTTGAGGTATGACCCATCTAAAGCAGTGTTCCCCTGTGGATCCTTAAACTCGAGTAGTGCGGTTGCACCTACCGTATCAATGGCTTGTTGTTGATCATGAATTCCGGGTAGTTCCACAATCACACGTCTGCTCCCTTGCCTCTGAATCAATGGTTCAGATACTCCTAGGGCGTTAATGCGTCGTTCAATAATCGAAACAACCCCGGTCATATTCTCGTTCGTAGCCTCAGCTGATTCATCGGCCTCGAGAACAACATGCACCCCACCTTTGAGGTCTAAACCGAGATTGAACGGCGACGTGTACATGAATACGCCAGCAGCGATCAGTATTGCTACCATAATGCCACTTCTCCAGCCGTCCCTGCGTCTCAAATGCGACTCCTCCTTTGCGGATTGATGTAAACAACACCCACAATTATACTACCGTACCCAAAAAGTGTCTAGAGTAAAAGGGCTTCGTTGATCTTAAGTTTGAACTCGCACCCGAGATACGTTGCGGCCCGGCGACACATTAACATGCGCTCCAGAAAGATCTCAAAGTACTCCATAATGGATGTGTTCGCCGTCTCAATTGTGATACGTAGTGTAATCAGGCGTTCTGCTTCGTTCACATCTAGGAAAGACTTGATAACCGCATAGTTTACTCTGTCATGAATATCAAAACTTGGCAAATCAGGATTACGGACCCTGGTTCGATGCACATCAGACTTGTCTGCCAGGATTAGGGCGGCTGCAACTTCGTTCACTGGCTCACCGACTTCTTCCTCGTGGTTTCCCACGGCACTTAGGATTAGTGCTACTTCCTCTGGCGGCATGCCCAGTTCACGCAGGAAGGGTTCCACCAACATAGCACTTGCCGCTCCATGATTCACCCGTGCTACGCAATTCCCAAGATCATGAACATAGCCTGCAATCGAGGCCAGTTCGGCTAAACGTTCATCATACCCCAAACGCTCTAAAATGTTATGCGCGATGGAAGAAACCAGACTGATGTGACGACGTCCATGTTCCGTAAAACCCATCGCTCCTAGATTTGCGTCGGCCTGTTTGATGTACGCCTGAATACTCGGGTGCATCTGAACATCCGATAATTTAACTGTCATGCCAACAACTCCTTATCTTCGCCCTAGTCCCATTGGAACCCATTCACGGCACGAATCCAATACTCCCGCATATCCCCTTCATACTTGTCCGCGGGAAGGAACAACGTCAAATAGACAACATGATGACGTCTCTGAAAGAGAACGGTCCGCAGCATTACTTTCTCACCATTGGCGCCTGTTGCTTCATAGGCATAAAAGTGGGTCTTGAGACCATTGGACGTAGTGATCTCTCCATTGTTCAATACCGTAATATTCTTGACCAAAGGCTTGTACCGCACATCTAGACTATTCCGCACAGATTCAACATCCGTTCCTGGTTGCCAGATGACTTCCATCGTAATCGTTCCATCATTGAACGTCATCAACAGGCTTTCCATCCCAAATATCGATCGCTCAATGTAGTTATCTGCTCCTGACGGTATGATGGCACTAAAAGCCGGGTCTTCTACCACATACCACCAGTAACTGGGATGTTCATGCAGGTAAAAATTGCCAGCCTGCACTGCCTGGACTCCAAAAAACAAGCACAAAATTATAATGCCAAAACCAAGAAACCTGCGCATGGTAATCCCCTTTCCCTTATTTAGAAGAAAACCACCTAAATGGTGGTTTTGCCACCCGATGGTGGGCGTCGCCTCCAAAGAGACGTAGTGTTCTGTCAACGCCTAGTACTCAACAAGGCTAGTCTTTGACTACGTGACCGATTCCGTTACGAGAGACTTTAATCTCGACTTTGTCAGCGATTTTTAGAGTTACATAGTCTTCTTTGAGAGCCACAAGTTCACCGTAGATCCCACCCACTGTAACAACTCGATCGCCCTTCTTCAGGCCATCAATCATTGCCTTGCGTTCCTTCTGCTGCTTCTGTTGAGGACGAATGATCATGAAATAGAACAGCACGCCCACAATCAGAAAGGGCATCAACAACTGAAACACGCCTCCCGTTGCCGCAACCTCACCTGCTGGAACATCAGTCTGTAAAAAGAACATACACTTCACCTCCTCAAGAAAACTCACTTCACTAGATTTCTACTAAGGATCATTGGTTCCTCTATTTTTCTCTGGCAAAAATGCGCAAAAAATCCCTGCTATACTCTAAAAGCGTGTCGTCTGCAATCGCTTGGCGAATTTCTTGCATCAATCGGGTCAAGAACGCAATGTTGTGAATCGTAGTCAGACGTATGCCTAAGACCTCGTTGGCCTTGAGCAAGTGGCGAATGTAGCCTCTTGAGTAGTTCTGACAGGTATAACAACTGCATTCTTCCTCGATGGGGTTGAAATCCCGGGCAAAGGGCAGATTTCGAATCGCCATGTTGCCCTGGCGCGTAATGACCATGCCATGGCGGGCCAGACGCGTCGGCCACACGCAGTCAAACATATCTACTCCCCTGAGGACACCTTCCACCAAACAATCGGGAGAGCCAACCCCCATTAGGTACCGCGGTTTGTCCTTAGGCATAAGCGGAATGAGGTCATCGAGGACCTCGTACATGATCTCCTTAGGTTCTCCAACACTCAGTCCCCCAATTCCATAGCCGGGGAATTCCAGGTCAATGAGCTCCAATGCGCTTTCTCTGCGCAGATCCTTGTACATACCACCCTGCACAATACCAAAAAGGGCCTGATCATGACGTGTGTGAGCCGCTTTACATCGCTTAGCCCATCGGGTTGTGAGGTCTTTTGATTTTTTTACATAGTCGCGTTCTGCCGGATACGGTGCACACTCATCGAATGCCATGATGATATCTGCGCCTAAATCCATCTGAATTTCCATAGACTTTTCTGGACTGATGAAGTGTTTCGACCCATCTAAGTGAGAACGAAACTGAACCCCTTCTTCAGAGATGGTACGCAGAGGGCCCAGGCTAAACACCTGAAAACCACCACTGTCGGTGAGGATCGGATGATTCCAGTTCATGAATTTGTGCAACCCACCAGCTTCTGCTACCACGTCATTACCGGGACGAAGGTACAGGTGATAGGTATTACTTAAGATAATCTCTACGCCTAGTTGCTCTAGCTCGTGCGGTGTGGTTGTCTTTACCGTAGCCTGCGTTCCCACTGGCATAAAGACCGGTGTTTGAATACTCCCATGGGTCGTTTCCACACTTCCCAAGCGTGCTCTTGTTGTACTAGATTCGGATAATACTCTGAAGTTCAAAGACACAAGGTTACTCCCTTCACACAAGTAGCATGCCATCCCCAAAGCTAAAGAATCGATACCGTTCCAGAATAGCATGCTCATAAGCGAACCGGATTGTCTGGGTATCAGCGAACGCTGACACCAGCATCAACAGGCTGGATTTAGGCAAGTGAAAATTGGTAAGCAATACGTCAACAACTCGAAAACGGTAACCGGGATAGATGAAGATATCGGTCCACCCCGAACCTGCCCGCACGTGTCCACGATCGTCGGCAAGGGTCTCAAGGACCCGTACAGAGGTGGTTCCCACAGCAAAAACCCGCCCTCCAGCACGTAGGCGGTCATTAATGATCGCTGCACTTTCCTCCGAAAGCTCGTAGTACTCCTCATGCATGACATGATCCTCAACCCGATCGGCCTTCACTGGCCTAAATGTGCCAAGGCCCACATGAAGGGTAAGTGGAACCACGGCCACGCCAAGACCCTCGATGGTCTCCAACAGCTCCGGTGTAAAGTGCAACCCTGCCGTGGGAGCTGCTACCGAGACAGCATGTTTAGAGTACACTGTTTGATAACGTTCAGGATCATCGAGTCTTTCATGGATATATGGAGGCAGAGGTGTTTCACCGAGCGTCTCCAGAATGGAATCAAAGTCACCGGTATAAACAAACTCCACATGGCGACCGCCACTTGGAGTCACATCTACGACCTTACAGGACAACGCGGGAGAAAACACAATCTCTGCCCCAACCCGGGCCTTCTTGCCGGGTTTGACGAGCACCTCCCAATGACCATCACCTAGGGGTCGCAAGAGCAAGAGCTCAACAACACCCGATTTCTGGGGATTCTGACCATACAGACGTGCCGGAATGACCCTTGTATCGTTTAATACTAAGACATCGGAAGGGCGTAAGTACTCTGTGATGGACGAAAAACTGCGATCCTCGAGCATCCCGGTATCTCGGTGGACAACCAAGAGTCGAGAATGGTCCCTGCGTTCTAAAGGCGTCTGTGCAATGAGTTCTTCCGGTAACACATAGTCAAAGTCATCTACTCTCATAAGTTCAATCAAAGGTCTCCTTTAATCCCTGCTACGGAGAAACTGACATCATAGAGCCCTGTTCGGGATATCGTATCCATGCTCTCCTTTGTCCATCTTGCTGGAGTTAGCGCTGGTCTAACAGGCTCAACACTGGCCTGGAAGCCCGAGGTTCTACTCAAAGAAGCTACTGTTTCTTCTACCTCCGATGCATCATTCATGGTCAACTTGGTTTCTGGTCTTTGTGGAAGCACAGGACTGGATGGCACCGTAGTCGCTGGCATCTGAATCGCGATATACCTGCTAGGGATAATCCCCGCGAGTTTAGCTTCGGTCTGCAAAGAGCGAGGTACTTGCCAGATGCGCACCTGGGCCAGCTGTGTTGTTCCGAAGGCATCGACAATGACTCTTTCAATGTCTGCCTGTTTTCCAACACCATTTCTCCAATTCTGAGATTCTACCAATGTCGCGTCTTGATCGTTCTGTGATGCTATCGTGACAACGACTTCATTTTGCCCTTGTTTGATGTACCCCATTTTCTCAGCCTGGTGCGTTATCTCTGTCATCGCTTGACGCAAGTTGTCTCCCACCACATTCAAATGGGAAACCAACTCCCGCCCGTCTCGGTTTAACCCTTCAACCGTCAACACCTCTTGCGATTCTGCAACCTGCAACTCGAGGCTAGGATTTATGTCAAGGGTGATAATGTAAGCCGGTACAAGTGATGTTGGCACCAGATTACCAGACAACATGGGCCATGTACCTACAAGTGCCAAAAAGAGTGTCGCTGCTAAACCCATTTGCCAGATGTTTAATCTCTCTCTCTTGGGAGTATAACGAATTTCTTGTCCTACTTGTACATGTTTCTTAAAAGGGACCTTAATAAACTCCCCATGAGCAGTCATGATAATGACTTGGTTTTTCGGTCCAATCTCCACTACAACCCCACTATGTCTCACTTGGGTCCCCTCCTTTTCACACTGCTCGATTCAGGTATTCTCGCAGATGATAAAAATCACCAATCAAAATCAGAGTCAGAGCTATTATGTACTTCCGCTGCCGCTCAAGAGTCTTGCGACTGACCTCCACTCGCTCTTCTAGTTCTTTTAAGGGTAGCGATTTCTTGGTGGTCAAATGCGCCAACAGCTCGGGTTCACCAGCCAGCGTACGTGCCACCTGTAAGGCCCTATCTCTAGCGTCTTGGTGTTTTGGCGAGATCCTTACGAGATCGGAGAAACGGATTCCATAGTGACTGAGGAGCTGATCCAGGCGGAAGATTTCTTCGCGGCGCTCTTCTGTCTCTTCCTGAATCTGTAGGACCGTATGCGCTTCCCTCGATTCGATCTTCTGAATTACATTGTCTTCTTGTTCATCCCGTTCAAAGCTCGATAGAGGGATCTCATCACTTCTCTTTGATTGACGCCGGAAATAGTCAACCATACGGCGTTTGATGACAATCTCTGCAAAGCTGAGGAACGATGCTCCTCCATCCGCGTTATAGGAGTCGATGGCCTCATTGAACGCTATCATAGCAATGCTTGCCTCATCGTCGCGCCCTAAGACCAAGTACTTGCGGCATGATGTGGATGCCACCCTCAGATAGAAAGGACGATAGTCTTGGAGGATCTGTTCACGGATTCTCGCATCGCCTTCTTTGGCTTTGACAACAAGATCGGTTAATTGAACGCGTTCATCTGGTTGATATGCATGAGTAGTAGTCATCGCTGAACCTCCCTTGACAAGTTTCGCCAGAACTATGTTTGATCTGAGGGTACTCACTCATAACCAAATTCTCTAAGCGCGCCTTGCTTGTTTCGCCAATCTTTCTTCACTTTCACCCACAAATCCAGATACACCTTTACGCCCAAGAGTCGCTCAATTTGCTCCCGAGCTCCGGTGCCTACATCCTTGAGCATCTTGCCTTGTTTTCCAATGACAATGCCTTTTTGACTATCTCGCTCCACGTAGATGGTCGCCCTGATGCGCATCAGGTTCTTCTCTGGATCCTCTTTTATCTCGTCCACGTCTACGGCAATCGAATGGGGGATCTCCTCTTCTGTTCGTAAGAGCAGTTCCTCCCGAATAAACTCTGCCACAATAAAACGTTCAGGATGGTCGGTGATCCAGTCCTCGGGATAATACTGGGGCCCTTCATCCAAACGTTCAACGATCGCCTGCACCAACTCTGGAAGACCAGTTCTCTCCAATGCCGAAACACCCAGGATCGAAGCGAAGTCCCGTTTTCCTGCAACTTCCTGCAAAAAGGCCCCTTGCTCGTCTGGAGGCACTTGATCCGCTTTGTTTGCGACTAGGATGACTGGCTGTTCTACGCCTGCCAATTCGCCTAAGATGTGTTGCTCCACCGTGGTCCAGCGCCCCATCTCCACAAGCCAGAGCACTAGATCCACATCTTCTAGGGCATTAAAGGTGCTTTTCACCATGTATTCCCCTAACTTGTGAAGGGGCTTGTGCAACCCCGGGGTATCAAGAAAGACAATCTGCGCATTCTCCAAGGTCAGCACACACTGTATGGTGTTGCGGGTAGTCTGGGGCTTGTTGGAGACAATCGCGACCTTATGACCTAAGAGCGCGTTTAAAAGTGTGGACTTACCCACATTAGGACGGCCTACAACAGCCACAAAACCCGATCGGTACTCTGTCGCCATTAGTGTCTTCCTTC
>DUQE01000054.1 GCA_012837925.1 Bacillota bacterium | reverse complement strand
CCGCTAAGGGGTGTGGGTTAAGGTTCGAAAGATTTTCTCTGGCAAGGGTCTTCAAGGCCTCGATCAACCAACTTGCATCGGTATGTTCCGAAGCAAAGGCGTCCGCTTTATACTCCGCCTGGCGCGAAAGGAAGTTCAGAGGAACCCCGATCAAAAGCGAAATGGGTTCCAGCATAACCGAGAAGAGAATAACACCAAAACCAAAGTCAACACCATCAAAACCAAAGGCCGTGTATAAGGCTGAAGCTTTCAGGATGAATCCTATGCCCACTGCAAATACCGCCATCACAAGGATTTGTCTGGCCAAGAGCCTCCATGTATCCTTATGAACAGCATGACCAAGTTCGTGGGCCAATACCGCCACGACACCATCGTCAGACATCCGCTTTAGCAATGTGTCGAAAAAGATCACTTCGCGAGTCTTACCCAGACCAGTAAAGGCAGCATTGGACTTGGTAGAGCGTTTCGAGGCGTCCATGACCAATATCCCCTTGACGTTAAAACCTACCGAAGTACCCAAGGCTTCAATGCGTGTACGCAGGTCTCCCTCAGCAAGGGGGGTGAACCTGTTAAAGAGTCTCATCAGCCACTTGCCAAGGAAAGCTACAGCGAGGACCATCACGAACGACAAGAGAGCCCAGGTAACCAGGATAAACACCCCGAGATCGCCGGAAAACCTTTGAAAGAGGGCGTGAATACTGCCCAGGACCAAGCCTCCCAACACGAGCGTCACCAGGTACCCTACAATCGTATCGCGAACATAGGTCCTTTTCGTGGTCCGGTTGAACCCATGGCGCTCTTCTATGGAAAACGTCCGATAAAGCTGGAAGGGAATGCCTAAGAGTATCATCAGCGTGTGATAGATGCCTAAAAAGAGGAGTGATTGCAGAATCGGGTTTGCCGTCCACAGAGAAACCCAGCGACCAAGCCAGGCCAAGGGACCCGCGAGTAGCACAAGCAAAACTACGAGCCTAAACCCCTGCTCCACTAAGCCAAATCTATGTCCTTCCAGAGAATAAGCCAACCACTTCTCGTAGCGTTTTTGATCATACACATCCCGCACGTTCTTGGGAACAGGTTTGCGGCTGTGTTGCTGATTGAGTATTGCCACCACCATCTCAAAGAAGAAGACACCAATAACCAAACCCACGATTAGCCAACGCACTCAACCACCTCACACTCTCTTCTTGTTCACAGGTCCACTCCAAAGGCTTTTAGTACTTTATAGCGTTCTACCGCCAGAATACCTTGCCAATAACGGCTGGACACAGCGAAGGCCTCTGGATACTGTCCCCAAGTCCAGGTTACGCCCCAAATTCCCTCATCCGTCCTTTGCTCCAAGTAGAACCGGAGATTGTCATCGACAAGCTGCTTCAATTTTGGATACAAAGGATCGTCAGGTTCAGCAATAAAGTCTAAGGGAAGTGGTTTATATCCTGTACCCCAATTGGACACGTCCTTATCGATTACATCAAGGACCAAGGCTGCTACCTTTCCCTCCACCGCATCGTATGAATACCCCGTCTTTGCATCAAAATACTCCCTGTGCGACCGCAAGAGTTGCAGGCACTTGCGGTAGTTACTCAACTCATGTCTTTCCATTTTCTCAACCTGCATGACGTGTCGCATGGCGTGAGAGAGGGACTCCCAACCAAGTTGACTCCCTGCGCTTTCAGCAGAAGACCAATGGATCAAAAAGGCCGCCAACTCCACGCTGGGATTAAACATCCAATTCGCCTGGACATCTTTTTCCCAATGCCACCACGGAGCATGTGGATATTGATTGTTCTCTGGCAGTACTGAACACCACATACCAGGAGCCACCTGAGGAGTGTTCATCAAATACGACACCAACTTCTCGACGATTGTATCCTCCAGGGAAGCTCCCACTTCAATCAAGATCTGACCCGCCATCCAGGTTGCCATAGGCGACGAATCAGGACACCAAAAATCGGGCTCCAAACCATGCCCAAAGCCCCCATCGTCGTTTTGAAAAGCCTGCAAATAGTGGATCACCGCGTCCTTAGAGCCCCGTTCAAACAGAAACTCCCACCTTGCCACTTCCAGTGGTCGTCCGCATCGCATCAACCAAGCCTTAGCCCTATCCATCGTACTCCCCCTAGATTATTTTTCCACCATGGAAAAGACACTCATAGACTATTGAATCCCGAAAGAAGATGGTCTCTGCCCCATTAAACCACTCAAACTCTCCTTGTACCTGGCATGTATAGCGATGAGGACCAACTTCAAACTCTTCTGGCCCCCGATAAGGCTGACTCTGTGTAACATGAGACAGGGCATCTTTTAAGAAATCACCTGAAAACCCTTCACCAAGCACCCGGCCAACATAGTTCATTGCCCAAACGGGTTGTCCATCAAACCATACTGCTTCTTGCCCCGCAAACTGCAGACCGCCCAAATAGCTGTCTATATAGAGCAAATCACCTTCCTTATACTGCAGGTCATGAGAACAAGGGCGAGAGGGGACAGTCTCAGGTCCTCGCCCCGCGTAGGTAGCTTTCTTGGCCCGCAGCAAAAAATCCACAAGTATAGTTTTGACATCCGTCATAGTATCACCCCTGATGAACTAAGTCGCCCTGGCCACAACCCTCACAGGCGATCCTTCCGCACCAATTCTTAGGGGGAAAGCCATGACTTCAAGGGTGCGGATCTCCGCGAGTGCGGCCAAATTTGTGAGATTCTCGATAATGGGGATCCCCGCTCCGAGCAATCTCTTATGCACAGCAAACGGCATCCCATCGGGTGATGGCAAATCCAAACCCAGCATTTTGATGCCTTTTCTTACCAGAAATTCGGCGAACTTCTCCTCAATAACAGGGTAGCAGCCATAATACTCCGGGCTACCATATTTCTTGCTGTGATCCGTCCACAGCAAGACAATATCGCCTTGTTCAACGAGGGAATCATACTCACGCTTGTAGCCTAGAGTCCGTTCGCCCCTCACGTCCAGAAGACACCCTTTACCGATGAACGTCTCCAGCGGAAGATCCTTAACCAACGCACCATCCTGAAGGAAGTGTGCAGGGGCATCCAGATGTGTTCCCGCATGAAGACCTGTATTTAATAGGAAGGAAGCGTATCCGTCGGTTTCCACACGCTTGGTCTGCACGAGACGGCAAGGCTCATCACCAGGATACGCCGGTGTACCGTCTTGCAGAGGATGACTGAGGTCAATGATCCCAGACATCTGATCACCTCCTGGTTGGCAGTTTTCTTAGATAGTCAACCATGGCTTGCCGATCCCCGTGGGGATGGTCTGAGAAATCTTCACCCCGAGTGTTGATTAGATCATCCGTAACCATAAAGACTTTCATACCCAGGCGAGCTGCTACAGCATCTTCCTGAACGTCATTACCAACCATCAGACATTCTTCGGCTTTCGCTCCGATCTGGCTCAGAATTTCGCGATAGTAGTCTAAACTCGGCTTGGCGAACGTTGAATTCTCATAGGTGGTGATCAACGTAAAGTCTTGGGGATTGAGTCCGGCCCAACGCATTCTCTGCATCGTGGCCACCCTGGGGAAAACCGGGTTGGTCGCTAAGACAACATCATAACCTTTTTCTTTAAGAACTTGGATCGCTTCGTTCGCTAGAGGGGTTGGGCTTGTTCCCCCTGCTACGCGGTGAAACTCATTATTGTAGAACTCTTCAAACACCGTCACATGCTTTTGACGCTCGCCGCCGAAGGTATCCATAAAGAGCTCCCAGAAACGTTCTTCGTTGGTCGTAGTGCCATCGTTCGCCACCATGACCTCAAAGCCTTGAAGAACGATCTGCACTAACTCTTGGGCACCGTACCCTAAGGCCGCACCCTTCGCTCCAATTTCATGGAGATACCTTTTGACAAACACTTCTTGATCCATGGGAAGTAAAGTTCCATCGAGATCAAATAAAACTGCTTTCACTCTGTTCCTCCTAGCACATCGAATATTGTAATATATTTCACCAAATGGATTGCCTAAACCACGGAACATAGCTATAATGGTCTTGCCTTACAGGACAGAAAAATACACCGTATAAGTGGAGGGACTACTATGAATCAGGAAATACGTCTACACGATCAAACAGCAAATCCAGCCCCTTTAGGACTCTTAGGTTTTGGCATGACGACAGTACTCTTGAATATCCATAATGCAGGGTTGTTTCCCATCAACTCAATGATTCTAGCCATGGGCATTTTCTACGGAGGGATTGCTCAGATTATTGCCGGAATCATGGAATGGAAGAAGAACAATACGTTTGGAACCACTGCATTTACCTCATATGGGCTATTCTGGCTCACCTTCGTAGCGCTCTTAGTCATGCCTGAAGTAGGATGGGTTGGTGCTTCAAGCAGTATAGCCATGGGCTGCTATCTGTTCATGTGGGGCTTGTTCACCTTCGGTCTGTTCATCGGAACCCTGCGTATCAGCAGAGCTCTACAGGTTGTCTTCGCATCGCTCACAGCCCTCTTTTGGCTCCTGGCGCTAGGCAACTTTACTGGAAGCGCAGGCATACTCGTGTTCGCAGGCTATGTGGGCATCTTCTGTGGCTCCTCGGCCATCTATACGGGTCTGGCTCAAGTCCTGAACGAGTTGTATGGAAAGACACTCTTGCCCATCGGACCCGTGAAATAGCACCCGTTGACGTTCTTTAGAAACCTGTGCAGGCTTCTGAAGAACGTCTTTTTTGTGCACAAACGCCTGTCAATACTCATCCCCTCTTGGCAACGATCTCCTTGTGCAATTCGAAGAGACGCTTCAGCTCGGTGATAGGCTGCTCATGATCATCGACCCGCAAATCAACTTTCACATCATTATAGCCTCTATAACCTGCCTTATCCTGAACAATAAACAGGGCAGCCGACTGTTGACCTCGCGAGTCACCGCCGGCCCTCTGACCCGCGTCCAGCGCCTCCAAAAGGCGATACGGCAGATCGCCTTGGGTATTCTCGAACGTGTGGGTCATGGCTTGTACTGTTTCTGCACTCACCAAGATATTCCCTTGGGCTGCGTAATACGGTCCTATCAATCCGCCGGCCCAAGAATGACACTTGCCCCCCGTAAACGTGGCGGCATTTCCCATGCTGTCGACAATCCCGACCTGACGAAGCTCTCGTTCGGGATCCCCAGCAATCAAGATGTCCAATGTCTCTTGGGCACTTTTCCCTTCACGGAGCAGTTTGAGACCTTCCGGACCGTACTTGGTATTAGCATAGGACTGCGTGGCAATGGCCCCCACATTCGCCTGAGCCCAAGGCACCACGGATCCCACAGCCAAGAATCTGGACTGCACAGCCACTCCCCACTCTTTCGTTTCTGGATCATATCCGACAATAGAAAACGTAGCTACGACGTTCGCGTTCACGTCAGTTCGCCTCCTCTTGCTTTCGTACTTCCGTCCCCAACCAAACGGAGAAAATCGCTTCCAGACAGATCATGATGCCAGCCAAGATGAATACCCGTTCTTCGGGCAGATTATAGCCGATGATCAACATCGCAAGGGGGACAATAATCGACATAATATAGTAGGCTCTAGACTGGTACAGCCATCCAAAGGGCAGCAAGTGCGCACCGAAGATCATGGCCAGGATCATCACCATATTTGTAGGAGCTGAGGCGTAGGCCCACATCGCAATTAAGATGTACAAGAACTGGTTGACGGAAAACAAAATGCCCAGATTGTTGAGGGGGTTATCCTTGGGTGAGAACTCTGCTTTGATGATTCTGGCTATGGCATAGGCCAGAGGCATCAATGGTGCCGTACAGAAAAACGTCAGCAAGTTCCGCGTCAAAATGTTCTGCACAGGAAGAAGCCAGACCACCAAGACACCAGTCCAAATCACGATGGAAGCTATGATAAAGTGTAAACCTCTCTTCGTACGTAGCGCCAAGTCACTTCTTATCGTATCCATAAGCAACCCCTTTTGTTAGTTTTTTCCTTCCTAAAGTATACCCCGCAAGAAACCGAAATCCTTTTGCACAGGGGCATTACTTTCCATTCATATTATGATAGTGTATAATAGAGTTAACAGGATGTAAAAACGGAGGGGAAATCATGAAAAATGATGAGCTAAAACGAATGGGCTTTGCCACCCAGGCAATTCACGGCGGACACAGCCCCAATGCAGCAGGGGCGTTGGTCACTCCGATTTATCAGGCGTCAACATTCCGCTTTGACTCAGCAGAACAAGGGGCAAGGCGGTTCGCTTTGGAGGAAGAAGGCTACATTTATACAAGACTGGGCAACCCGAATTCCACCGAATTGGAGAAAAAAATAGCTCTCCTGGAGGGAGCCGAAGCGGCGGTATCAATGGGTTCAGGCATGGGGGCCATTACCTCGGCGTTCTGGAGCGCACTTGAACCAGGCGATCACATTGTGGCTGGAAAAGCCCTTTATGGTTGTACATTTGCCTTTCTTGGCCACGGGGTCGCCAAGTTCGGTGTCGAAACCACGTTCGTAGATACCTCGAACTTGGAGGAAGTAAAGGCCGCCCTTCGCCCGAACACGAAGGTCGTCTACCTGGAGTCTCCAGCCAACCCAACGATGACAATTGCTGATATTCCGGACATTTCTGCTTTAGCCCACGAAATCCCGGGCTGTATGGTATTTGTGGATAATACGTACTGCACTCCATACCTACAGAGACCCATCGCGCTCGGCGCTGATGTCGTCCTTCATTCTGCCACAAAGTACCTCAATGGCCACGGTGATGTCATTGCTGGTGTTGTCGCCGGTAAGCAGGAGTTCATCGATCAAGTTCGCTACTTTGGTCTCAAAGACATGACCGGATCGGTCTTGAGCCCCTTCGATGCCTACCTCATTTGCCGAGGTTTGAAAACACTTGCGCTACGCATGGAAAAACACTGTGCAAACGCCCAGATCGTAGCAGAATTTCTCGAAAAACACCCGGCCATTGATACCGTCTACTACCCCGGTCTGCCAAGTTTCCCCCAGTATGATCTGGCGAAGAGGCAAATGCGGCTACCCGGAGCCATGATCGCCTTTGAGCTGAAGGGTGGCGTAGAGGCAGGACGAACCCTTATGAACAATGTGAAGCTCTGCACCCTGGCTGTGAGCCTAGGTGACACAGAGACCCTGATTCAACACCCCGCTTCGATGACCCATTCGCCTTATGCTCCCGAAGAGCGAGCGGTTTGTGGCATCACCGACGGCTTAGTCCGCCTATCCGTTGGGCTAGAAGACCCCGAAGACATCATTGCTGACCTAAAGGTGGTCCTTGATACCCTATAATATGCTAGAGGGAGTACAGATACGAGGTCTGTACTCCCTTTCTTTTTATTGACTCTTGCATTGATCCTTAAGCAAAGCCATGACCAGACAATCTTCCCAAGTGTCACGATGTTTGACATAGGTGTACTGGCGCAAGATCCCTTCCTTCTGGAACCCGAACTTCTCCAAAAGATGAATTGAAGCAGTGTTTTGCGGAAAAACCGAGGCCTGAATGCGATGCATCTCAATGGCGTTAAAGCCAAAGGGAATCAGTGTTCTCAATGCCTCCGACATGATGCCCTTATGCCAATACTCCATAGACAGCTCGTAGCCCAGCTCGGCTCTGGAGAAATGATCAAAATCGCTGAATCCGCAAGTTCCGATCACTTTGTCATAAGGCTTTAGGGTAATACCCCAACGAATCGACTGTTCTTCCTTATAACCGGTTTTGAAGAAACGTACAAAACCTCGTCCCTCTGCAACTGTCTTTGGCCACCAATCATAATACTTCGCTAGTGCTTCAGTGAAGTAGGCCTGAATATCAGGGCCGTCCTCGTACCTAAGCTGCCGCAAGATCAACCTCTCTGTCTCCAAGACAGGGAACTGAGTGAAAAACGACATGCATCTACCAATCCACCTTATCGTGTTGTTACTTTCAGTGTAGCACATCTGTGGCCAAAAGGAATCCACCCTCGCGGATGGATTCAGGTTATTTTTTGACTAAAGTACGCCGTTGGTTGGTGGAAATGGAGGTTCAGGTGCCTCCACCAAAGCCACAATATGCTGGCAAGGAATGACCGCCCTTTGAAATCCTCCCAAGTCGGCAACGGGACGCCTAAAGACAAGATAGGTTTCTTGTACTTGAATCAACTGCCACTGGGTGTCAAACAGAGCATTCTCGCTATTGACAAGAATGACGAACGCCCAGCGATTAATAAAGTTGGCCCAAGCCTCGGGACAACGACAACACACATTTCTGGAACCCATTTTCATCCCTCCTTCACAACACTATATGAAGGAACAGGTATAGAAGGCATAGTGCCGTTGTCCTAAGTTTTGGCGCGTTAGGAACATGGTCTCCATTAACCAATAGTATGCACTAGGAAATGGAGGTTCAAGCCATGTCTAACAAAATGAAAATAGGACTCTTGTCCCCCTTTTTTCTCCCGATTTCGGGGTATGAAGAAGCAGCCGATCAGCTTAATGTGGATCTCGTCATTGTCACACCGCAACGGATTGATTGGAAAAATCATGGAGTCTATGGTCTCGTGTACAATGGACAGGCTTGGGAAGAAGAGACTGTTGCACTCCCCCGATCTCTTTACAATCGCTACTATGGACCGAAGCCCAAGATCGTCAGTCGCATCGAAGCGGTCATTGGAAAGAACAAGGTCTTTAATCACATTACACGCTTTGACAAGTGGATGATCCATCAGCTCCTCATGGCGTCCCCCCTCAAAGGGCACCTACCCGTCACAGCTCCGTATACGCCAGAAGACGTAGTCAAATACCTCGAACGCTTCAAGCGCCTTATTGTCAAACCAACCTCGGGACGGCTCGGTACTAAGATTTACCTCGTAGCAGAGGATCAAGGAGTCTATTATCTTTATCACGGAACAAGGTCACCCGTACGACATTTCTATCTGCTCGAGGATCTTCTCTCGAACGTAAAGTCTCTAGTGGATGAAGAGTTTCTTCTTCAACAATACGTTCCGCTAGCCTCAATCGATGGTCGAATCTTTGATGTCCGCCTTCTAGCCCAGAAGAACGGGCATGGAGTGTGGCAGATCTCAGGAATGCTGAGTCGAATGGCTCTGAGCTACTCCTATGTCACCAACGTCACGCAGGCCATTCTTCCAGTTCAAGAAGTACTCCGCCGCGCCTTTCCGTATCGCGACTTTATCCCACGTCTTACAGAACTTGGCATCATGGCCGCCCAAACTATCGAAGCGTCCGTTGGCTCCCTCGGTGAACTGAGTGTCGACCTGGGGATTGATGAAAACGGTAATATTTGGATTATTGAACTCAATGCCAAACCCATGAAAGACACCTTTAGGGCGCTGGGACATGATTTGCTTATGCAAGAGATCTACCTGCAACCTCTCCTCTATGCTCGCCACCTTGCCACAACATAATATTTCGATAACAACGACTCTCTCGTTAGAGGATTTTGGCGCGCCATGGCCTAGAGGCGTGTACATGCGCCTTTATACCTGCGTTTGCGTAACTTTTCTCACAGAGTACCCCTCACTGAACTGGTAGTTTGTGCTCCTTTGTTAATTTCCCTATTTGTTTGCAGGATTTTCGTACTTTAGCCATAATTACTACACTGATAGACTTCTATTAGAAGACACATTCCAGAGAATCTGTCCAAAGGGGTGGTGCGGGGGTTTACCAAATCACGTTTGCATGTACAGAAAAAGAACTATGAAAAGGAAGGTGACTTGTGTGTCAAACCGTAAGTTAACTATTAGCGTTCTGGTAACAATCTTATTGTTAGCATTGGCATTCAGCGCCGGCGCTCAAGAGAAACGTATGGGCACTTGGGTTGATGAAGTTATCATCGTCGAAGAACCATCCGTAACCAACGCTGTCGCTCGTCTGCAAGCCGGTGATATTGATGTCTACGCATCAACATCATCGGAGCCTGTTCCATTTGCAACAATTCTCAGCGATCCAAACCTCGACTACTATCAAACATTCGGATCCTACAGTGAAATCACATGGAACCCAGTAGGACCCACGTTCGAAGATGGCCGTTTCAACCCATTTAGTGTCCGCAGAATTCGCGAGGCAACAAACTGGCTAATCGATCGTGACTACATTGCACAAGAACTCTATGGTGGATTGGCTCTTCCAAAAGCCACAATGTTGAACAATGCTTATGTTGACTACTCCCGTGTTGTAGAAACCGCACGGTCACTAGAGTTCCAATATGCCTATGACTTTGATCTGGCGAAGCAAGTCATTTCCGAAGAAATGATGGCCGCTGGCGCATCGCTTCAAAATGGCAAATGGCATTATGATGGCAAGCCCATCGAAATCCTCATTCTAGCTCGTAGCGAAGACCAACGTTCGGCTGTTGGTGACTACTTGGCTGATCAGCTAGAAGCCATTGGTTTCACCTGCACCGTTGACTACCGTTCTGGTTCTGAAGCTTCCCCAATCTGGATGATGGGCGATCCTTGGCAAGGTCAATGGCATGCCTATACCGGTGGCTGGGGTGCAGGTGCAGTATATCGTGATCAAGGTCACATCTTTGATCAAATGTACACCCGCAGAACCATGAGCCAACCGCTCTGGCAGGCACTTGAGCCAATTCCTGAGCTAGACCAGATCTCTGAAATGCTATATTACAAGAGATTCTCGACGATGGAAGAGAGAGCAGCACTTTATTCCAGAGCCCTGGAACTTGCTTTCCAAGACTCTCCACGTATTTACACAGTTGACCAAATCTCTTATGTACCTCGTCGTGCTGAAGTTACCGTAGCTTCTGACTTAGCCCAAGGTATCTCCAGTACCGCTCTGTGGCCAAGCACACTGCGTCGCGGTGACGAAATCGGTGGTACCATTACCATTGGTTCGCAGCAAGTGCTCGTTGAGCCTTGGAACCCTGTTGGCGGCTCCAACTGGACATTTGACCAGTTACCAATGAGAGCTACCTTCGACCGTGGCTTCATCAGCAATCCATTTACCGGTAACTACATGCCTCACCGCATCGAGAGAATCGAAGTTACCGTTCTCGAAGGTCTACCAGTTGCTAAAGAACCAGCATCCGACTGGGTAACCCTTGAGTTTGCACCTGAAATCGTAGTTCCTGGCGACGCCTGGCTCTACTGGGATGGATCTCTCGGCCGTATGGTTACCGTTGCTGAGAAATACCCAGAAGGTTTGACAGCACCTCGCCACACCGTTGTTTACTATCGCGAAGACTTGTTTGATACCGTAACATGGCATGATGGCAGCCCATACACCGTTGGTGACATGTTACTCCCAACAATCCTCGACTATGATCGCGGATTCCCAGAGAGCGATGTATTTGACCCAGCACAAGAAGCAAGCGTAAAGACAGCAATGAACAACGCTCGCGGCTGGAGAATCATCTCCCTCGACCCATTCGTATATGAAGTCTGGTCGCAATCCTGGTACATCGATGCCGAGCAAAACATTGGCGACATCTTTGCCCCATACTACAACTATGGTGCACAGCCATGGCATACACTTGTTCTCGGTATGATGGCTGAGATGAACGGTGAGTTGGCCTTTACAGCATCCAAGGCTAATACCCTAGGTGCAGAATGGCTCGGCTACAACGTTGGACCAAGCTTGCCAATTCTTGACAAGCATCTTGACATCGCAATGGAAACCAACTTCCTCCCATATGCTGACTTCCTAAGCCAGTACATCTCTGAGGAAGAAATTGCCAGCCGTTACACAAACGCTAAGGCATGGTATCAAGAAAAAGGTCACTTCTGGATTGGTAATGGTCCTATGTACCTTGAAAAGGCCTACCCAACCGAGAGAATGGTTCACCTGAAGCGCTATGAGAACTACTCAGAGCCTGCAGATAAGTGGTCCATGTTTGACCAACCAAGAATTGCCGAAGCAGAGCTTTCCGGCGGAACACGTGTAAGAGCTGGTCAAGAGATTCGATTCGAAGTTGAAATCAGCTTTGCCGGCGAACCATACGAGCTCGAGTTCATTCAAGAAGTCAAGTATATCGTTCTGGATGCCACCGGCAGCGTTGCCATCAGCGGCTATGCAACTCCTGTTGCTGACGGATTGTTTGAAATCGTCCTAACCGGCGAGCAAACAAAAGACCTGCCTATCGGTTCCAACACGATCGAAGCAATCGTACTCCCAACACTTGTAGCAAGCGCAACATTTAGCGCACACACATTCGTAACCTTGCCATAGGTGGGAGACGAGAAGTTCAACGCTAGACTCTAAAGCGAGGGCGTGGAGTCCACGCCCTCGTTTCTTCTGTTTCAGATCAATACCGGGAGGTATATGAAATGCAAAATATTGAAACTGCGCAAGGACAGTCTACCGTCAAGCGTCAACGCAGGATGAGTAGCTTGAATCGCGTTCTCAAGTACGTGCTCGTACGAGGACTGACCTTGCTCGTCACAGTTACGATCGGAGTATACCTAGCCATCTTGATCGCTAACGGCGGCGGCTATGTAGACGAGATGCGCAAGGGGCAAATTCGCGAGAGTATTTCCATTCAAATGGCAGGAAACCCCGAAAACGCGTTCTTGACACTCCAAGAGCGTAGAGAACTTGAGGAAAGTATGGTCAATACACAGATTCAGCAATTGGGGCTACATCGCCCGTTTGCCGTTAGAAGTTTTGAGTATCTGTGGAATGGTCTTACCCTCGATCTTGGAAGAGCCGACTATCTCCTTAGTGACAGTGGATCCCGTCAGGTCCGAGCAATCCTTGGTGAACGCCTAGGACCAACACTGATTTTGATGGCCACCGGTCAACTCATTCTCTTCTTTAGTTCACTGGCTTTGGGACTAGTCTTGTCACGGCGTTATGGTAGTTTCTTGGATAAGCTTATAATAGCCCTGGCGCCAACAAGTTCGGCACCAGCTTGGTTTTACGGCATGTTTTTCATCTTAATATTCTCAGCCGTGCTTGGGTGGTTGCCCTTCGGTGGTATGGTTGGAGCACCGCCGCCCCAAAGTACTTTCTGGCGCATCATGAGCACATTAAAACACATGATTCTACCAATTGCAGCCTTGGTTCTTTCCCGTCTCTTCTCGGGTGCCTACTCACGTAGAACATTTTTCCTTATTTATTCTAGCGAAGACTATGTTGAGATGGCTAAGGCAAAAGGATTGAATGATAGAGAGATCGAGCGTCGTTATGTACTGCGTCCTACCCTTCCCACGATTATTACCAGCTTTATGCTTACCATCATTGGGTTGTGGACAGGCGCGATCGTCTTTGAAACGGTCTTTAACTGGCCTGGCATCGGACGTTTAACGCAACAGGCAATCAACATGTTCGATACGCCTGTAATCGTAGCAACAACCGTAATTTATGCCTACCTCTTGGCCGCTACGATCTTCTTGCTCGATATTATCTATGCCTTGGTTGACCCAAGAGTCAAAATTGGTGGAGGTGGAAGGTCATGAAAGCAACACTAAGCAATGCTTTTCGCCAGATGAGAAGGTACCCATCGGCCGTAGTTGGAAGCATCATTATTCTGTTCTTAGTATTCATGGCTATCTATGCAGTGGTTGCTATACCATATAGCGAAGCCGTTCGTCTGTGGAGGGGCGCAGACAACGTTTGGATGGAAACCCCTCGTAATGCTGCACCGGCTTGGTTTAATCTTTTCTATCGTGAAAAGCAACCTGTAACAATTGTGATGCGGACCACGGATGAATCTAGTCCTAAGACAATAGTGGACTTAGGTGATGGTGTAGCCACGTCCGACTTTGTGTTTGAGTTCGATTACGAATATGACGGTTTCCCAACTGAAATGTCCGTTTTCTTTAACGCAACGTATACAGCGGCCCGTCCCAATGTGGCACTAAAGTGGATTACTCCAGACGGTCGCGAAATTCAGATCGCCGATGTATCGGTACGGACAAATGAAAACTATTCGATTTCGCAAGATACGAGAGTTACACGTCGTCTAGGCGGAGTCGTTCCCGAACGTGGTCTCTTTGCAGACCCCGCCAACCCAAACAAGGTCCTTAAAGGTACCTACAAACTTGTTGGTGAAGGTCTTGTCTTTGAAGAAGGTTCGTCTGTAGATGCTTCCATGGTAATCTATGGAAAGCTGCATGGGCTCGCTGGAACCGACCACCGTCGTCGTGACATTACAATTGCCCTGCTCTGGGGTACGCCTGTGGCTTTGGCCTTTGGTCTCGTAGCAGCCGTTGGCTCGTCCATTGCCACGATGTTCCTGGGGGCAGCCTCTGTATGGTTTGGAGGCTGGATTGATTGGTTGATTCGGAGAATTAACGAGGTAGTCATGATTCTCCCGCTCCTCCCCATTCTTATCATGGTTGGGCTGTTCTACTCGCGAAGTATCTGGGTCATGCTGAGCATCGTTATCTTGCTCGGAATCTTTGGTTCGGGCATCCTTAGTTACCGTGCCATGTTCCTGCAAGTAAGAGAGTCCGGATACATTGATGCCGCGAGGGCCTATGGAGCAGGAAGCGGTCGGATTATCTTCCGATACATGATCCCCAAGATTATCCCAACGTTGATCCCCGGATTTGTAACCCAGGTACCGGCATTCGTCTTCCTGGAAGCCACGTTATCCGTACTTGGCTTGGGTGATCCTGTGTTGCCAACATGGGGTAAACTCCTCAATGATGCCCAAGGAAACGGCGCATTGTTGAACGGATACTTCTATTGGGTATTAGAACCCGCGTTCTTGCTCATGTTAGCTGGGTTAGGATTTGCCATGCTGGGCTTTGCCCTTGACCGCATCTTCAACCCACGCTTAAGGGGGATATAGAATAACTATGAGTGACAAGAAAGTAATGCTTGATGTCAAGAACCTTAAGTTATACTTCCGCACCCAATCTGGTCCTGTTCAAGCAGTGGACGATGTCAGCTTTCAACTAAAGGCTGGACACACACTCGCCGTTGTCGGTGAATCTGGTTGTGGAAAAACATCCTTGGCTAAGGCCGTCTTGCGCCTTTTGCCACGCAACATCATGACTTACAGCGGGTCTATCGTTTTTGATGGCGTAGACATCATGAAGTATGATGACGAGAGATTCCGCAGAGAGATTCGTTGGAGTAACATTGCTTCGGTTCCACAAGCATCAATGAACTCGCTCAATCCTGTTGTCCGGATTGAAGACCAACTCATTGAGCCCCTGCTGATTCACGAGAAGATTAGCAGGCAACAGGCTAGAACCAGGGTAGCCGAAGTATTTGAAATCGTTGGCTTACCGGTAGACTTTCTACAGCGCTACCCATTTGAACTAAGTGGCGGTATGCGCCAAAGAGCCATCATTGCTATGGCACTCGCATCCAATCCAAAGCTCGTTGTGCTTGACGAGCCGTCATCTGCGCTGGACCTGCTCAGCCAAGCCAACTTGATGAATGTTCTTAAGAAGATCAAACAAGAGATCAACACGACGTTCATCCTCATTACGCACGACATTGGTACAGCCAGTGAGTTGGCCGATGAAATTGCTGTTATGTATGCAGGTAAAATGGTCGAGTATGCTTCGGCTCAGTATTTCTACACGGACGCTCACCATCCTTACTCCCAAAAACTGATGGCAAGCGTGCCTACGTTGCGGGAAGACAAAGAACTGGAGTTTATTCCAGGGCAACCACCTTCACTCATCAATCCACCTACAGGTTGCCGCTTTGCAGCACGGTGCGAGAAGAAGTTCGAGAAATGCTCCATGCAGCCTAACACAACGCATCTAGGAAACGGAGCAACTGTGCAGTGCTGGCTATTTGACGAGACGGGAGAGGTGAAACATGCCTAGTCTAGCAAAGACATTACCACAAGGACAAAACCAAAAGGCCGTTCTACGGATTGAGGACCTCCACACGTGGTTTGAAATCAGACGCATGGGCTTTTTCAAAGCCGGCGACGTACGTGCCCTAGATGGAGCCTCCTTTGAGCTGTACGAAGGCGAAACAATTTCCATCGTTGGTGAGAGTGGCTGTGGAAAGAGCACTCTGGCCAAGACAATCTTGGGAATCAACCACATCACAAAAGGATCTATCTTCTTTGAAGGTAAAGACTTGAGCACCCTTGATAAGGAAGGCTGGAAGAAGTACCGTTCGAGTATCGGGTATATCCAGCAAGACCCCTACGGTGCCCTGCCTCCTTTCATGTCGGTTCAACGCATCTTAGAAGAACCGATGAAGATCAACGGGATCAAGGACAAAGCGGAGCAAAGAAGACGCATTCGTCAGGTGCTAGAAGAAGTAAAACTAGCCCCTATCGAAGACTTCCTGCCCAAGTTCCCTCACATGCTCAGTGGCGGACAGCAGCAACGTCTCGTCATCGCACGTGCGATGATCTTAGAACCAAGAATGCTCATTGCGGATGAACCCGTATCCATGCTTGATGCATCCGTGCGGGTAGAGATTCTCCAATTGCTCCAAGCACTGCAAAGAAGGCACAATCTGGCTATTCTGTATATTACCCATGACCTTTCGACTGTGCGCTACTTCTCAGAACGAATTTTTGCCATGTACGGCGGTAAGATCATTGAGAAGTCTTCGACTACCGGGCTTCTGGAAAAGCCTCTGCATCCGTATACTGCGGCTCTCTTTGAAGCAACGTCCGACCCGGATGCAGCGAACCTCACATCCTTTAAGGATGTACCCGCTGGCGAGCCACCGAGTCTGATGAATCCGCCTAAGGGCTGCAGATTCCACCCTCGTTGCCGCAAGATCATCAAGGGTCTCTGTGACCAAGAGATGCCACCTGAGTTCTGGGTACGCGAGGATCATGCAGCCGCATGCTGGCTGTATAAGGATCAGGTGTAACGTGCGACACACTACGCGCTTGATGCTTATTGGCGGTACAATGGTAGTCCTTGGCTGGTTGGTCATTTTCGCCATGGTACTGGAGTTTCTCCCGCAACCCATTGAGCTGTACATGATTGCATATATCGTTTCCGTGGTCGGATTCGGTATTGGAATGTTCGGGATAGGAACAGCGGTGCGCGACAACCTCAGAAAACATCGCAATGACAATGAGCATGAGTAAAGCACAAAGCCGTGTCCTTTGGACACGGCTTTACTGTATCAATGATGGAGCTTACCTGAGGGCCTGCATGGCTCGTCTGCCTATGTCTCGGCGGTAGAACAGTCCTGGCTGTTGGTGCTTATCAAGACGGTCATATACCTTGTCTATAGCCTCCTCTAGACTACCTCCGAGACTGCCTGCAAGATAAACCCGTCCTCCTTCACTGAGGAGCTGGCCTTCGTCGTCTCGAGAAACCCCACTGTAGTAGATGTGCAGGCCTCTCTCCGCATCATAAGAGGGTAGCACTACTCCGTTCGTGCAACCATTTGGGTAGCCTTTACTTGCCACCACAACACCCACCATGGCTTGTGGACTCCACTTTAACTCTGGTGTTCGACCTTCCAGTACATCAAGGAGAACTTCAACCAAATCAGACTCCAAGCGAGGCAGGATCACCTGTGTTTCGGGGTCACCGAAGCGAGCATTGAACTCAATCACTTTCGGACCTTCGGCGGTTAACATGAGTCCTGCGTAAAGCACACCTGTGAAAGGCGTACCTTCAAGGACGAGGGCTTGCGCGGTAGGTTCCAAAATTCGCTTTATAGCCTGGTTAACAGCCTCATGCGGAATCTGTGGAACTGGCGAATATGCCCCCATACCCCCGGTATTTGGGCCTTGATCGCCATCATACGCCCTCTTATGGTCTTGCGCAATATCAAGACAGATCACGAGTCCTTCGTGCACCAAGGCCATTAAGGAAAACTCTTCCCCTTCGAGAAACTCTTCAATAATGACAGTGGAACAGGCTTGTCCGTACTTCCGATCTCTCAGCATATGACAGAGCGCTTCTCGCGCTTCGTCCTTGGTTTGAGCTACGATAACACCCTTGCCTCCTGCCAAGCCATCGGCCTTGATTACTATTGGTATGGGGGAACGCTCGATATAGTCCAGGGCAGGTTCGAGCTCACGAAAAGAAGCATAGGAAGCGGTGGGGATTTGATACTTCATCATGAGGTTCTTGGCAAAGGACTTACTCCCCTCAATTTGGGCGGCCCTTTGACTAGGTGCAAAAACGCGGATTCCTGCCTGAACAAAGCGATCCGCTAAGCCCTCAACCAAGGGTTTTTCTGGCCCGATGATCACCAAATCAATGCCTTGTGTTTGGGCAAACTCCACCAGTTTCCGATGATCCTCCTCAGCGTACGGAAGCCGCGTCGCAACCCCTTCCATTCCTGGGTTACCAGGTGCCACGTAAACCTCATCTACATGTTGACTCATAGCAATCTTCTCACACAGGGCGTGTTCTCGGCCGCCCCGACCCACAACGAGAACTCTCATGATAACCCCCTAGTGTTTGAAGTGGCGTACACCTGTAAAGACCATCGCAATTCCATACTGGTCCGCCTTGTTTATAGAATCTCGATCGCGAATCGAACCTCCTGGTTGAATGATGGCGGTAATTCCGGCCTTAGCAGCGAGTTCGACCGTATCATCCATAGGGAAAAAGGCGTCAGAGGCTAGTACTGCCCCCTGTGCCTTAGCCTTAGCCTGACGCAAAGCAATCTCTGCAGCACCTACACGGTTCATCTGCCCCGCTCCGATACCATAGGTCATTTCATCACCATTTACAACGATCGCGTTTGACTTCACGTGCTTACAGACCTTCCACCCAAACTTCAAGGCCTTGAGCTCGGCCTCCGTCGGTTCACGCTTTGTTACAACCCGGAGTGTATCGTCTTCCAGCCTTCCGTCGTCTGCAGTCTGTACGAGCAGTCCTCCGGGTACGGACACGTAGCGCAAGGAGCCTTGGTCTTGTTTGTCTGTTGGTAGCGTCAGTAAACGCAGGTTTTTCTTATCCGCCAATATCTGTAGGGCCTCAGTGGA
Organism: Bacillota bacterium; assembly: GCA_012837925.1. Taxonomy (GTDB): domain Bacteria; phylum Bacillota; class Limnochordia; order Darwinibacteriales; family Darwinibacteriaceae; genus UBA5420. The sequence goes on along the minus strand of DUQE01000054.1, from coordinate 1,266 downwards.
AAAGGACGGCGCAATAATGATTTCGAGAAATATCTGATGGAGCATCTTCGCGGTAGCTACATCCACAGGTCGATTCAAAGCGACAATTCCCCCAAAGATGGAAACGGGATCACTGGCAAAGGCTCTCGAAAATGCCTCCTCTACGCTATCTCCTACACCCACACCGCAAGGATTCATGTGTTTGACCGCTACAGCAGCGGGCTCTGTAAACTCTGCGATAAGAGCTAAGGCCGCTGCGGCATCATTAATGTTGTTATAGGAAAGCTCCTTCCCCTGGAGTTGTTGTGCTCTTGCCAACGAATGCTCAGGCGCCAGAGGAGCACGATAGAAAGCCGCCCGTTGCTGTGGATTCTCACCATATCGCAACTTTTGCTCCAACACATAGGTTAGCGTCATGCGCTCGGCGAATTCCTCACCAACCGAGTCCGTTAGATATTCCGCCACGAGAGCATCGTAAGCGGCTGTGTGGCGAAAAGCCTTAGCGGCAAGCCTACGCCTCTCCATCGCATCAACACCGCCTTGCCGCAGTTGATCCAAGACAAGGTCATAATCACTGGGTTCCACTACGACAGTCACATACTCATGGTTTTTCGCTGCCGATCGCACCATGGCCGGACCACCAATATCAATGTTCTCTATGGCCTCTTCCAAGGTGCAGTCGGGCCTACTGACAGTCTCCTGAAATGGATAAAGGTTGACGCAAACCAAATCAATGGGCGAAATTCCATATTCCCTCAACGTGGCCAAGTGTGTTGGTTCTTCCAATTTAGCAAGGAGTCCCCCATGAATCTTTGGATGCAGAGTCTTCACCCGACCATCAAGCATTTCAGGAAACTCTGTGACACTCTTGACATCAACTACCGGTAGTCCTGCAGCGCGAAGAGTCTCGGCCGTTCCCCCGGTAGATACCAGTTCGAACTCTAGAGCCACCAAGGCTCGAGCGAAATCCACAAGCCCGTCTTTATTGGAAACACTGATCAGTGCACGTCTCATTACTTTACCTCTCCCCTGTAAAAATCTGTTGTAAAACCTCCGGATATAGACGGTGCTCAACATCGTGAACTCTAGCTTCCAGACTATCCCTCTGTTCGCCTGGCCTTATAGCAATGCGTTTCTGAGCAATAATGGGACCTGTATCCATACCCTCATCCACGTAGTGGATGGTCACCCCGGTTTCTGTTGCGCCCGCCATAAGTGCCTGGCCAATGGCATCCTTCCCCGGAAACAATGGCAAGAGCGACGGATGAATGTTAATGATTCTCCTGG
>DUQE01000053.1 GCA_012837925.1 Bacillota bacterium | reverse complement strand
TTACCGTTCTGACTGATCAAAGCCCAAGCGGGACCACGATTTTGAATGACGCTGGCGTAGTTTGAGACACCAATTTGGCTAATTGTGGACTGTACCAGGTTACGGGCGTAGTTGTGTTCGCCCTGAAGCACGTTAGCTTCGTTGAACCAACCGTCTTGGAAAACAGTTGCAGTAGCTGTTGCAGAGCTGGTTAAGCCTTGCTGTTGCGATACTAGAGCCCGGTTGGACCAGCCATCCTGCGCCACTGTAGCGGTATGGCTACGCAGTAGACTCTCTTGCAGCACTTCCGCAAAGTTCGTGAGACCGTCTTGGTTGACAGAAGCGTTGTGTCCATCGCCTTCCTGACGGATGATTGATTCGTTACCGCCTTGAGCCACACCAAGACCTTCTTGTACGACTCTAGCGATGTTGTCGTCACCGAGCTGCGATACTGTAGCGGTGTTTAGACCACTGAACAGGCCAATTGTCCGCTGCCAGATATCGGCAAAGTTTCTGTCACCCACCTGTAAGATGCTTAAGGTGTTTGGGCCGCTAATGAGGCCAAGCCCGGCTTGGTTCGAAATCGCATAGTTCTCGTTGCCGTCCTGGCTTACAGTAGCCATGTCACTATCACCACTTTGATCCACGTAGGCCTCGTTATCATCACCTGTTTGGATCACTATGGCTGATCCTTCTTCGCCTTCTTGGTCGACTATGGCGGTGTTGAAGTCGCCTGATTGCATAACATGAGCAATGTTATCATCGTCGTCCTGGACAATTTCTAACTCGTTAGAATCTCCCATTTGCAGCGCAGTGGCCAGAGAGTCTCGTCCGTCTTGCGTGACCTCGGCGGTGTTAGAGTCGCCGCTTTGTGTAACGATGGTCTCGTTATCACGGCCGTCTTGGAAGACATCTGCGTTGTTCTCATCACCAAGCTGCGTTACGAAAGCGTCTTGATCTCGTCCTTCCTGCGTTACAAAAGCAACGTTTAGATCTCCGGTTTGAATCACGTCTGCTTCGTTTGCTGCTTGTACAATTCCAGTGAGTCCCAATACAACGATCAAGGTTAACACAAACAATTTTTTCACGATACATCCTCCTCTTTGGTGTTTGATTCCTTGGCCGGTTTCACCCTAGCTCTCTGCGACTCCATTGGTGACCAGTTGAAGAGCCGCAGGTCTTCGCTTCCAAAGAGTATGGCATCAACGATGATTGCACTTCATGCTTGTCCGCGAAAGGCGACAACCACCCCCAACTTCTTTTGATTTAATTATAAGTAAGGTACTTACAAACTACTGAAAATCTACTCAAAATTGGCTCAAAAAAACCCTGGGAAGGCGTACGTGCCTCCCAGGGAATCTCTGGAAAATACCTTTATTACTGAGCTATCATCGATTCGAGTTGCCTCTTCATTTCATCAATGGACTCGCTATGGAGTAGGGAGCAGGAGAGTGAGGAGATGTCCTGCAGTTTTTCCTTCAGCCGCCTCTTGATCCGTCGCAACAGCGCTTGGGATGAGGTATTATCGGTATCAGGCAGAAAGACGAGGATCAGGTCATCGGAGTACTGGCTCATAAGATCAGAATTTCGCAGTGAACGCCTGAGAATGTGCATGGTCGGCTGCATTTTTGAGTTACGGCTTGGAGCGTTCTTGTTCCCAACAAGAAGCAGGGCAAAGTGGTTTCCCCCGCGACTGAGACGCCGCTGCTCGGTGTTAATCACAAACAGCATGGTGTTCGGGTCGCAGACATGAGCCCCTTCTTGCTGTTCGATGGTGAAGCTGAGGGTTCCTGTGGCTGCTTGTTCTGTTCCTCGATTGTGTAGTTGCAGGATCAAGTCTTGTGTGGCTTGACTGGGTTGGAGCTGAAACTCATCCATAAGCATGGTGCTATACCGTTTGTACAAGTTCACGGCATCGACATGACGCTCGGCGAGAATGTAGAACTTGATTCCCATCTGATAGAGCTCTTCTCGAAAAGGATCTTCCTTGACAGCGGAACGTAGAATTTCGATGGCTCCGTGCAGGTCGTCGCGATACGACATCCGCAGCTCAGCGAGGCGCAGGATGATTTCAAAATAGAGTTCCTGGTAGTCTTCGCGGTACGAAATGGTCCATTCGTCATAGACCTCCTCAGAGAGAAAGTCCCCACGATAAAGTTCCAGGGCTGACTCACAGTGGAGCAGGGCCATCTCGGGATTCGTGGCCATGAGTTGCCTACTTTTATGTACATGATCCTCGAACAGGTCCAAATCCAGACACCCTTCACTTAACTCCAACCAATAGGAGCCGCTGGCGTAATGCAGACGAGACTCGGAGCCTGGTTTCTCTTTGGATGTAAGTATGCGGCGTACAAACCACACCGCGGTATGTAGATTGCTCATACTGTCGACATCTTCATTGTCAGGCCAAAGCAACTCTATCAGAACGTCAGTTGAAACCCTTTGTCCTTTCTTGGCCGCAAGATACTTCAACATGGTGAGGGCCTTTTTCGATTTCCAGACATCTTCGTTGATCTCTTGCTGATCAACCACGAGATAAAAGGGACCCAAAAGACCTATTTGTAGTTGGCAATATTGGTTGGTTGTCACTACGATCCCCCCACGCATTATTCGATAGTAGTACAAATTCCATAGTCCTATGTAATCTCCTGTAAGGCCTAGCGCGTCATTTTTCGCTCCGTGATTCGATCGCGGGGACCGATTTCTCCCACAAGTAAGGGAGAACGGGGATCGTGCCTTTGGTGATGCGTCCGTGCACCATTAGCGTAACAATAGAGGCACCCATTGGTGCAGGTATCATAGGCGCCAATATCGATGCTTGCTACGCAGCCGCAGAGCGGTCGCTGGTTCTGGTCTTTAGGAATAGGCGAGTCTTGTCCTGTGATCCTGGAAATGAGGGAATCGTCAATACACTTTCCTGGCATGATTCCAAGTTGCGTGAAGTCCAGGGCTTCGCTGCACGTCTCAAGAGTCAGGCCATAGAGTCTGGCCAAGCCAGATAAGCCTTCCGCCACGTCCAGAACATGTTCTTTCTCTATGAACACAGGGCCGAGGGAGTTCATCTTACGCACAATCTTCCTATATATATCCACAAAACTGATAACACACTTTTCTGTGCTTCCAGCGAGAGCTTCCGCCAGTTTTTCGAACTGTCGAAGATGGAAGTCTTTATGCAGGGATTCTGTAAGAATGATGGGATCATAGCGCCAGATGACCCTTTCTTTGCCCAGCTGTCTGGCCAGCTCCTGGAAGGATGCAATGATAGCCGTCTTCGATGCAAGACCGGGTTCTATCTTTTCGTCGTAACCTGTGATGGTCACCTGGAAATAGAAATGGTAATCCGCTAAGCGATGGAGCTCGGACAACATGGGAGTCGGGTCCTTGGTCCAAAAGACGAAGCAGTCCACCAGTTCCGGAGTAAGGGGCACCTTGCTGACCTGGTGGGCGTTCATGGGGTTGCGAACGAGGACATATCCTTCCTTAAGGCGCGTGAAGAACCAGTCACTGTAAAGGGCAGGTATGTCTGTTCGGCGGCTTACGCTGAGTATCACGATGCTCCCTCCAAAGTTCGTTAAAGCATGGAATATCCGTATTTCTCCAGAATCCAAAGGGGGAACTCCATGCGAACTGTCATTAACGGGTCAACGATCTGGCAGATGCGCAGATCTCCCATGATTGACAGGAGCATTCCAGCTTCTTGCAGATCCATACCTAAGGCACCATGGATGAACTGGTGCATCATTTCGGTGGCCGTCACGCCCGCTTCATCAAGCGTTTTCGCCGAGGCAATGGTCATCACGTGATCGCCTGCCTTAACCATGGGCAAGGGCAGAGACAGTCCCTTGAGAACATCGATCTTGACCGTGATCCGGGCCGCTGTTTCGA
>DUQE01000052.1 GCA_012837925.1 Bacillota bacterium | reverse complement strand
CTTAAGAATTTCTTGGTGACAAAAGCGAAGGGGATCCACCTGTTCCCATACCGAACACAGCAGTTAAGCCCTTCAGCGGTGATGGTACTGCCACATCTCGTGGTGGGAGAGTAGCTCGTCGCCAAGACCTAATTCAACCCTACACTTCGGTGTGGGGTTTTTATTTCGCCCTAATGTAAAGGTAGCTTGACATATGGTCCTGTTATTTACTATAATAAGAGATAGATGGAAAGTGAACTTTACGTTTACTGGATAGGGGTGGTGAGTTGAAAAACCGTTTGTCTGATTTGCGCAGAGAGTGGGGCGTCACACAGGAAGAGTTGGCTGATGCTTTGGAGGTATCCAGGCAGACGATAAGCTCAATTGAGAATGGGCGGTATAATCCATCCATTGTATTGGCATTTAGAATTGCCCGGTTCTTCAAGACAACAATAGAGCAGGTTTTCATTTATGACGAAAAGGAAGGATGGTAAGAATGAGTTCCAAAAAGCTAGATGTAAGGAAAATCCGATACTTTGCTGTATTACTCTTGGGGGTAATCTTAGGCGTGGCCGGACTGTTTTTTGTGCAGAACCGCTGGGGAGGAGTATTGGTTGGTCTTGGAGCCGGGTTGTTTGGCATGGCCGGCGCTCAGTTGATTACTGAATACGTAATGCAGAGAAATCCAGGTCTTCAGAGAAGAGCTACTATTGAACAGTCCGATGAACGGAACATTCAGATCAACAACTACGCCAAGGCTAAGGCTTTCGAGTTTGGCACATTTCTTGCTCTGCCCTACTTTTTGATCTTGGTTATTGCTGATGTACAGTTGTGGATCATTCTTCTGTCCGTTGCATTATATGTTGCGCATTATGCAGTCTATCTGTGGATCCTAAGCAGGAGAATGAGGGATGTGTAACGCCGGACAAATGGCTGTTGGCGAGGTGACGATTGATTGATTGTCAATGAGATCAAAGAAAAGCTCAAAACACATTTTCTCATGTACGTCCTGCTGTTCTTTGCTGGTGTCGGAGTCTATTACGCTCTCATCTTAGCGAGTGCGATTTCCCGGGCGTATTTGTGGATCCTTCTTCCGAGTACACTGCTTGGAGTACTAGGCTACTTGGAGTATAAGAGGATTGAAAAGCAGGAACTACTCTCTAGACTGCGAAAAGAGTGGGGAGTTCGAGAACTAGAAAAGGAAAGAGACTTCAAAGAAATAGCCGATCTATTTGTTTTGGCACCGCGGCAAGAAACAGTGATTGACGACCGCACGTGGCACGACTTAAACATGGATATTATTTACTCACGAATGGATCGGACATTTACCTGGCCAGGCTGTCAGAGGCTCTATCAGATTCTCAGGACCCCCGCTACGGATGACGGTGATGAAGTCGAAGCACGAAAGAGGGCCATTGCCGAGTTTGAGAACAATACAACGCTACGCGAAAACCTGCAAACAATACTATCCAAGATGGACGGACGAATCGGTTCTGGTCTCTCTTTCCTACTGTGGGGGAAACCCGAAGTACGCTTGGTTTATCCCATGTGGATCTACCGGATCATGTTTGTCGTAGCGCTGCTCTCCCCCTTGTTGCTTGTGCTCGGTGCCCGCTATGTTACGCTGATACTGGTCATTTTCCAGATTAATATGTACCTGCACTTCAAGGCACAGAAGCAGATCAAGGGGTATTTCGAAGGTGTTCGGTCCCTTGGGCAGCTGATCCGTACATCGAATAGACTAGCATCGCTTCGAAGCAATGCTCTTGACGGTCTCTTAACGACACTTCGGACTTCTTTAGCAGAGACAAGGCATTTCACGAAGATCGTGCGTTTTGTGGGAATCGAGACAACAGATCCTTTTATGCATATGTTTTATCAGTACTTTGCCATATTCTTCTTGGGAGAAGTCCGAGGGTTCTACCGGGCTTTGAGCTTCATTGATGGTCATCGCCAGGCGCTCCAAGACCTCTTTGTGACTATGGGGGAACTCGATGCGTTACAGTCTGTAGCATCGTATAGAGCGTCCCTTGATTACTGTTGCGAACCGCAGTTCACCAAGAACCGTGTTCTACAACTGGAAGATGCTTACCACCCATTACTCTCAGACCCTGTTCCGAATTCTATCACGGTGCAGGATCGAGGCGTGTTGATCACCGGATCGAACATGTCTGGAAAATCGACATTTCTCCGGACTGTGGGAGTAAACGCTTTAATGGCACAGACAGTTGGCACCTGTACCGCCAAGAAGTATGTTGCTTGTCCGGTACGCTTGCTGACATCCATTGGCCGAGCGGACAATGTGGTCGAAGGGAAGAGTTATTACCTTGAAGAAGCGCTAGGCGTACTGCGCATACTAGAGGCCATTAATGAAGAAATGGTTACGCTCGTGATTTTTGATGAGCTCTATCGCGGCACAAACTCCGAGGAACGCCTCTTTGCCGCCCACCGCGTCCTCGAGTACTTGGTTTCCCGCAACGCATTGGTGTTTGTGGCCACCCATGATTTGGAGTTGACGAACTTACTTGCCGACACTTACACCTGTCTGCACTTTAGTGAGCGAGTTGGTCAGTTGGGACTAGAGTTTGATTACACATTAAAAAAAGGGCCGGCGACTTCCAAAAACGCCATTGCCCTTCTTCGCTACTTAGGCTATCCTGAGGAGATCACAAATCAAGAAGGTCAAGCCTAGACAAGTTTGTGACGGTGGGCGTAGACGGCTGCTTTCGTGCGGTCCTCTACGCCTAGTTTGCTTAGTATGTTACTGACATGCGTTTTTACGGTTTTGATGCCAATGAACAGCTCGTCAGCGATTTCCTGGTTGGTCTTGCCCTCTCCGATTAAGACAAGGATTTCCAGCTCTCTGCTCGTGAGGTCATTGTGGGCGTGTTGTTCTGTTCGGTCACGCATTTTGGTCAACATCTTGGTAGCTACTTTAGGTTCAATGACGGCTTCTCGCTTGACTGCCAAGCGAATTGCATCCACTATTTCATCGGCTTTTGATGTCTTGAGTAGATAACTCAAGGCTCCAGCTTCTAGAGCAGGAAAGATAAGGCTTTCGTCGATGAAACTCGTTAGGATGATGACTTGTACATCCGGCAGTTCGCGCTTGATGCTCTCCGTTGCTTCGACCCCTGTTCCATCTTCCATGATTAGATCCATGAGAATTACATCGGGCCGCAATGTTTTTGCCAGTTCTATAGCTGTTTTTCCGCTGTTCGCTTGGCCAACGACCTCCAAGTCGTCTTCAGTATCGAGATACGAACAGATTCCTCGTCTTACCATCTCATGATCATCAACGACCATGACTCGGATCTTCTCCACAAGCGCTCACCCTTCCTTGGAGTCTTTGTCTATTGAAATCGGAACTCGAATTTCCAGCTTGGTGCCTTTCTCTGGAACGGAAAGCCACTGTGCAGTGCCTCCGATTAGAGTGGCTCGTTCCTTGATAGAGCGAATGCCCATAGATGACTGGGGTATCTCGTCTGAGGTGAAACCCCGTCCATCATCTTCAATAACCAAGAGAACTCGGTGGTTCAGTTCGGACATTTTCAGTGAAATGCGTACTCTACTAGCCTGTGCATGTCTAAGTACATTCGATAAACCCTCTTGAGCCATACGGAAAAGTTGGTTTTCAATGTTACTCGGCAGACTGATTGGATCGAGATCGAGGTCAACGTGCAGAGACTGCTTGCTCTGCAACTCTGCACCCAACGATGATAGGGCATCTGAAAGGCTCTCGTCTTGAAGTGTTAAGGGGCGTAGCTGCAAAAGCAACGCTCGCATCTCTGCTTGTGCTCGAGAGGCTGACTGCGAGATTTCTTGCACAAGCCCAAGAGCCTTTTCGGGATGTTTCTCAATTACCTTTAGTACAGTAGACGACATCATCGAAATGGCGAAGAGTTGTTGACTTACGGCATCGTGGAGATCACGCGCCAATCGTTGTCGCTCTTCCGAGACTGCAGTGATCTTGGTCTCCTGTAGCAGTTGCTCGTTCTCTTGAGCCAGCTGCTGCAACGCCCCGACCTGAGATTCTAATCGGCCTGCCATTTCATTAAATGCTTGCACAATACCGTCGAACTCCGCATTCCCGCTGAAGGGCAGACGATAGTCCAGATTGCCATAGGCAAGGTTCTTTGCTCCGATGGTAATCTCTTCGAGCTCGACGCGAACATCTCTACTGGAGTAGAAACCACCCAAGACTGCACTTAATGAGGAGACGATTACGGCGATAAAGGCACTTCCGGCAATAGCTGTTGGGGAGTATGGAAGGCAGACGAGATCAGGAAATACAAGATAGATAAGCGTTCCGCAGGCAGCAATTGCCAACATGCTACTTATGAAGTGGTAGACAATCCACTTAAAACGTTGCAGCCACATGAGCTCACCACCCTATCGTATCTGACGGATGCTTATTTCTCCGATCTTCCAGTGTACCCTAATGTTGACCTTTTGCGTTGCGGTCTCATAATCGGCACTCTGTTGCGTAACATGCCGGGGACCACCAGACTCATTTTGGTCCAAGACGGTGATTTCTCCTAATCCGAGGCTACATTCTGCTTTAAATGCCAAACCTGGAGGGAGGTAAATACTTGCGTCACCGACATAGCCCACCACATCGATAAACACCTCGCGGTCGGGGATGATGGCCTGGGTCAGATCGAGTTTGACGCTTCCGACACCTTGTCGGATCTCTGTGTCATCCAAGACCCAGTTTCCAGGTCCGCGGTTGAAGTCTCCGACGAAAGACGACTTGAAATCCCCAGTATGCTTCCGCCCACCTGGGTTAAAGTGTACTTTAACGACAGAACTCCTTCCAGGGAATAAGACGAGGAGGCCCAGCAAGACCAAACCGAGAGGCCAGACGATTTTCCAGGGTATGGAAGGCATAGGTATTCCGATAATGGGCAACAGCATATAGACGCCAACTGTTAGCACTATGAGCCATAGGACAATGTCCCAGGAATCTGCCGCTCCTCGCTGACGACGTTTGATCTTCACAAGCTGGTCGCCGGCGAACCAGATGATCAACACGGGCCAGAGAATGGACCAGGGGGTGAAACTGATTATTTGAAGGTTGTAAAGGAGAAACCCTACACCAAAACTGATCAATAAAACAGGAAATAACTTCATTGTTCTTCCTCCTTAGGGTTAAACACTGCCCATCTGAATAGTTTGCCTTTAATAGCGCAGATCCTCTTTGGACAGTTTCATTGTACCATTGCTCCCCTCGCGGGGTAACAGACCTTGGTATGTTTGCATCTCGGTCTGGAGGCTGACATCAAGACCAATTGCGATCGGCGCTGCAGTCAACGTAGGCATCACTTCCGGATGACACTCAAACAACGATGAAACTTTTTCCCCTAAAGGAAGAAAAGGATTCGAAAATAAGGGTTGCATTCAACATGGAATAATGCTATATTAATAAAGGCGTCGGGCACAGCAGTCACGTGCCAGACCCGAAAAGCCTTGCTTTCGAGGCTTATTTATTTCCCAAGAACCTT
>DUQE01000051.1 GCA_012837925.1 Bacillota bacterium | reverse complement strand
GCGCAAACCGGTCATTCCGTTATCATGGCTTGAGGGGTGATCTTGCATTGGACGTACGCCAATCCAAGCGTCACAATTAGAGTGGTACCGCGAATCTTTCGTCTCTAAAAGGGATGAAGGATTTTTTTATATTCTAAGCAGAATCGAGGAGGAAGCACAATGGCTCGTTACAACCATCAAGTCGTCGAAAAGAAATGGCAGAAAATATGGGAAGAAAAGGGGACATTTAGGACAAGTTCCGACTACAGCAGGCCCAAGTTCTATGCCCTGGTAGAGTTTCCTTATCCTTCGGGAGACGGGCTTCATGTGGGCCACCCAAGACCCTATACTGCGCTCGACGTTGTTGCCCGCAAACGACGGATGGAAGGCTACAATGTCCTCTTCCCCATGGGTTGGGATGCTTTTGGCCTGCCTGCAGAAAACTACGCCATCCAAACGAAAATTCATCCTGCAGTGGTCACAGAACGCAATATCGATCGGTTTAGGAAGCAAATGCAGTCCCTTGGTTTCTCCTTTGACTGGTCACGCGAAGTGAACACCACGGATCCTAACTACTTCAAATGGACCCAGTGGATCTTCCTCAAGCTCTTCGAACACGGTCTCGCGTATAAAAAAGAAATGCCCATCAACTGGTGCCCTCGCTGCAAGATTGGTCTGGCCAATGAGGAAGTCGTGGATAACGGCTGTGAACGTTGTGGCCACGCCGTAGAAACAAGGGTCAAGAACCAGTGGATGCTGAAGATTACCGCATACGCCGAGAGGCTCATCAATGATTTGGATCTGGTGAACTATATTGAACGTGCCAAAATCCAGCAACGACATTGGATTGGGCGTTCAGAAGGCGCCGATGTTACGTTCAAGATTAAGGATACCCAAGAGACGTTAACGGTCTTTACCACAAGACCTGACACACTCTTTGGAGCCACCTACATGGTGATCTCCCCAGAGCATCCCGTCTTAGAGACACTGAAGGATCGCATTGGTAATATCGACGCAATCAGCGCGTACCAGGAAGAAGCTCGCAAGAAGTCGGAGTTCGAACGTGCGGAGTTGAATCATGAAAAAACCGGCGTCAGGGTTGAAGGTCTCATGGCTATTAATCCTGTGAACAATAAGGAAATCACCATCTGGGTTTCGGACTATGTGTTAATGAGTTATGGAACGGGAGCGATCATGGCGGTACCAGGTCATGACCAAAGAGACTGGGAGTTTGCTACAACGTTCGGCTTGCCCATCATTGAAGTCGTTTCGGGCGGCGATATTAGCGAAGCAGCATATACGCAAACCGACACAGGAACAATGGTAAACTCCGGTTTCTTAAATGGCCTGGACGTGGATCAGGCCAAAGCAAAAATCACGGCTTGGCTCCAGGAACAAGGTCTTGGCGTTCCGAAGGTCAACTACAAACTCCGCGACTGGGTGTTTTCCAGACAGCGCTATTGGGGCGAGCCCATCCCCCTTGTTCACTGCAAGTCTTGCGGCTGGGTACCCATCCCTGAAGAGGAGCTTCCCCTACGTCTGCCGGATGTAACGAACTATGAGCCTACAGACACTGGTGAGTCTCCCTTGGCCAAAATCCGAGACTGGGTCGAGACCACTTGCCCCAGCTGCGGTGGAGCGGCTGAGCGCGAAACGGATACCATGCCACAATGGGCTGGCTCTTCGTGGTATTTCTTGCGCTATACCGATCCTAACAATGATCAGGAGTTGGCCAGCAAAAAGCACTTAGAGTATTGGATGCCCGTAGACTGGTACAATGGCGGCATGGAACACACCACCTTGCACCTGCTCTACTCACGGTTCTGGCACAAGTTCCTTTACGACATTGGCGTAGTCACCGAGCCCGAACCCTACCAAAAGCGTACATCCCATGGGATGATCCTTGGTGAGAACAACGAAAAGATGTCAAAGTCGAGGGGCAATGTTGTCAATCCCGATGAAGTTGTGGAAGAATATGGAGCCGATACGATGCGCATGTACGAGATGTTCATCGGCGACTTTGAGAAGAGTGTCCCCTGGAGTACCGATGGCGTGCGGGGCTGCAAACGCTTTTTGGATAGAGTTTGGAAGCTGAAGGACACTATGCAGCCAGGCGACACCTATAGTGAGGCGTTGGAAGCTAAGATGCACCAGACTATCAAAAAGGTGAGCCATGACTACGAGAGTCTGAAGTTTAACACCGCCATCGCCGCTTTGATGACCTTCCTCAACGATGTACATCAGGTAGGAAGCATTAATGAGGCAGAGATGAAGACATTCCTAATCCTGCTGAACCCTGTCTCTCCCCACCTTACAGAAGAGTTGTGGGAACTTCTTGGATTTGGTGGCATGCTCAACGAGCAGAGTTGGCCTCAGTATGATGAGGAGAAGACGATTGCTCAAACCATCGCCATCGGTGTACAGGTCAACGGCAAACTGCGGGGCGATGTCACCGTCAATCTCGATGACACCCAAGAGGTGGCCCGAGAAAAAGTGATGGCCAACGAGAACATCCAACGGGCCATCGAAGGCAAGACGGTTGTTAAAGAGATCTACGTTCCCGGACGGATCTACAACATTGTAGTGAAGTAATTTGGCTGAATAAATCGAAACGGTCCCGACTTTTCCGGGACCGTTTTTTCTATCTTCTCAGTATACCTTGGGCAATAGCATCTTCTACAAGCGCTTCCATGTACGCTGCGAGGGTAGGTGAACTCTCACCGACCGGTTCCATGCGCTTGCGTACCTGAGCACTGGAGACATCGTGAATCCTCCAGGTGCCTCCATTCGTGTGGTAGTTGTTGAGGAGAGGCTGCAGCCGATCGAGACAGGCCGCGAACTTAGCCTCTGGAGTCTCCCTTGCTTCGAACTCTTCCCAAAGGGCGCGCAGCTCCTCTTCCTGATCGGGAGGCAACAGCCCATAAAGGCGATCCGCTGCTGCCTCTTCACGTTCTCTCTTATCGAGTCCGGCTTGGGCATCATAGCAGAAGGTATCACCAGCATCAATCTCTACGAGATCATGGAGCAACACCATCTTCATCACTTTGGTGATATCTACTGGTTCTACCGTGTACTCCTGAAGGAGAAGGGCCATGACAGCCAGATGCCATGAGTGTTCCACATCGTTTTCCCGGCGCGAACCATCGGCGACCAGATTCTGACGGTAGATATGTTTTAGCTTGTCGATCTCCATGACAAAATTGATCTGTTGCCGTAGACGTTCCATCATCAATACCACTCTTTCGGGATGGGATCCAGATCAAGAAACAAATCAGGGTTCCGCTTTAAAAACTCCGTCGTGAGTTCCACCATAGGAGCCACTTCAATTAAGACACTGGCAGCGTCGCCTATGATCCCCTGTACGGCAATTCCTCGTTCGAGGAGTGGTTCCGCGAGTTTCGCATAATTGCGGGATACATCCGAGATCGGTGCCGAGTGGCGACGCATAGGTCGGTCGAGAATGCGCCCATCAGGCGTCTTGATCTTGTACAGTACATGGTACGAAGTAAGCCTGTTAGGAATATTGGCCCATTCTTCCACCCCATGAATCAGAGTATTACGACTGAGCTCAGCCCCCAAAAAGAGCACCTTGGCCTTGCGGTCGTACAGTTTTCCCCAGCATCCTTGCCTGGCGCAAGGTGTGTCGACGTCTTCTTCTCCAGCCACAAAGTCCACTGCGTCGCTTCCTAAGGCGGCCACAGAGTGTGTAGGATGCCATGAACGCACAACCCCTGGACGCTTTCGGAAAAGATTCGTCAGGAGCCCTACGCAAGATGGTTCCTCGAGTACATCGAAGACAGGGTTGTCGGGTGTTACCTGCTCCCAGGTATGGGTGGGCAGGACCAGGAGGCCCGGTTTCAAGAATTCGCTGAAGGCATCAAGAACCGTATCCGCCCCACCTTCCACAGCACCAATCGCCTTCATCGATGAGTGCACCAGGACCGTGTCATGGGGCTCAATGCCTAAATCTGCAATATGCTTCTTTAGTTGCTCTTTCGTATACATGGCCCCACCTACTCAAACCGATAGATATGACTGTGATAATCATCGGGATTTTCCACCAGGAATTCCAAGTTTACGACACCATCATAGCCTATCTGCTTTAGGGATTGAATCACAGCAACGTAGTCTATATTGCCTTTGCCCAGGGGCAAATGTTGATCGACCACTCCATTGTTGTCATGCAGGTGAACATGGAAGATGCTTTCTTGGAGCAGATGTAAGAAATCGGTCGGTTTCTGATCGCAGACAACGGCATGGCCTACATCAAGGGTAAGACCAACATTGCTGCGGTTGACCTTTTTGATCAGACCCGCCATTTGTTCAGGGGTGCGATAAATCTCATGGGGATACACCAGATTTTCCATGCAGAGCAAAATGTCCGGAGCATAATCTGCTAGTTCCCTTACCGCCTGGACAATGTACTCTTCTTGCAGGGCGATACGTTCCACTTCGCGTCTTGGTGGCTGCTCCTCGTGCGACCATTTGCCCTCCGGCATCCCCAAAATTCCGGGAGTCGGATGTACAACCACCACAGAAGCCCCGATGGTACGGGCAAAGTGAATACTCTCCCTAATCTCCTCAAACGACGCTTCGCGTACTCTGGCATTCAAGCTCCCTAGACTGACATCATGCGACGGTGCATGCACCGAAAAGCTGGCGCCAAGTTCGCCCTTGATACGTCGCAGATTTTCTACATACGCACTTTGAATCTCGGGATCCAGATAAGATGCACGATAGAGTGCCTCAAAACCCGCTATACCCGCCTTCATAACCCGCTTCGCATACTCGAAGTCCTGTTCTGGTCTAAACCACGTGAAATACTTCATCAGAAAACCCCCTTCAGGTTTAAGGCTGAATGATGGTTCCTGCCTCCATTTGACTCTGTACAATTTCGTACATGTTGGTCACGGAACCCACGGCAAGTTCGTTCGTAAGATTAAAGAAGTTCAGGCAGGTCCCGCAGTTGAGAATCTCCACTCCCCGCTCCTCAAGCTTCTGCAAGTCGCCCAAAGAGTCAGAACCCGCGACAGAAAGCTTCACACCACTGTTGTAAAGGAGGACCTTGTCAGGTAAACGATCAAGTTCCGTTAAGGCAAACACGAAGCCCTTCATAAGAACACGCCCGAGGTCTTGGTCTCCGGACCCCATGGTATCGGAAGAAAGGACGACAACGGTCTTGCCAGAAACGTTTGGCGCTGCTTCCACGTCACGAGCTTCTTCGCCTGCGGTATCACCAACCAGGATACGGATGATGTGCTTGTTTTCATTGATGGTTTCCAGTTGGTGATCCAACCCCATTTGCTTGGCCATTTTCTCCAAGTTCTGAAGTGCAATGGTATTATCTACGATGACCTCAAGCTCACCCCGGGACATCTCCTTCAGTGCCTTCTTCGTTTCAATAACAGGTAATGGACACGATAAACCCGTAGCATCTACCGTCTTTTTCATCGAACAACAATCTCCCTTTCTCCTCGTTCAATTACTTCACCCACGATTCCGCAGGGAAGTCCAAGCTTCTCCAACTCCTCAAGCACTTGCTCCCCAACATCTCCAGGTACACTCACCAGAAGGCCACCTGACGTCTGGGGATCAAAAAGTATCTCTTCAATGCCAAAGGGTACGTCTGGTCCGATTTCGACAAAGCCCTCCAGGAAGTTACGGTTGCGCTGCGCTGCTCCCGTGATCAGGAACTCCTCGGCATAATGGAATGCCTCAGGAATGTGTGGAATCCGGTTACCGTAAATCACAGCCGAAGTCTCGCTGCCAAGCATCTCATGGAGATGGCCCAGGAAACCAAAACCTGTAACATCAGTGCAGGCATGTACCGGGAAGCCACGCACCACTTCGGCCGCATATTTATTGAGGGTTGTCATGTACCGCACCGCCTGCTGCATGGCCTCCGCGGAAGCTTCTCCCACGCGATTGGCGCTACATACAATGCCCACTCCCAAAGGCTTGGTCAAGAGCAGTACATCACCAGGTTTACACCCCACATTGGTGTAGATCTTGCGAGGATCGATGATTCCCGTAACCGATAACCCGTACTTCACGTCCACATCGTCAATGGAATGCCCACCAGCTAGAACCGCTCCGGCCTCCATAACCTTCTCGCTTCCTCCCTGAAGCACTTGACTCAAGACATTCAAATCCATCTTCTCGGGAAAACAAACGATGTTGAGTGCAGTCTTGGGAACCGCCCCCATTGCGTAGACATCACTGAGAGCATTCGCGGCGGCCACTTGGCCGAAAATATATGGATCATCCACCATGGGTGGGAAAAAGTCCAAAGTCTGCACAATGGCCAGATCATCCGTAAGCCGGTATACCGCGGCATCATCGGATTTATCAAAACCAACGAGGAAATTAGGGTCCTTCACCCTGGGAAGTGTGGCTAAAACGCTTTCTAGGACCGCCGGTCCAAGTTTAGCCGTTCAGCCCCCGCCTCTACAAAACACCATTTCCTCTGCCACGGCCCTCACCTCTTTTCTTATACTAATTGTATCACTTTATCACACTTTAAGCCCAACTCTGTCGCGCGTTCCATGAGACGTTCTTGTTCCCGGGCATGTATGAGCCAAACCAAGCCACATTCAGCACTGATCTGCACCGGCATAGGAATTAGCCTTCCAGGCAAACCCTCGTTCTTACAGACCCTTTCCCAAGCCATGGCCTCTGTTGTCGTGCGAAACGTTACCACGACCTTGTTCTCACTCATAAGAGGTCACCACTAATCTCAGCAAGAGCACGCAGAGCAGTATCCAACTCTTCTCGGGAGTTCTTATGGGAAAAGCTAAACCGAACCGCTCCCATCGCATCGGTCCCTAGAGCTCGATGCATGAGAGGCGCGCAGTGTCCTCCCGAGCGGGTATAAATAGAATAGTCATCGGCCAAACGCTGGCTAACAAGGTTTGATGGTAGAGCCAGCACATTCAAGGAGACAATAGGGCACCGCAAAGGAGCACGAAAGTCCCCATACACTTCTACCCCAACGAGCTTCGATACTCCCCTATAAAAGTAACGGCATAACTCGCCTTCTACGTGGCGGACCTTGTCCAAGCCAAGACTACGCAGATACCGTATGCCGGCCAAGAGACCCGCAATCCCTGGGATATTGAGCGTACCGGCCTCTAATGCTTCAGGCATCTGGCCGGGGTGTGTCCTGGAGAATGTCTGAATACCGCTACCCCCCACTTTCAACGGTCGCACAACGACTCCCGGTTTAACATAGATACCGCCTATACCCTGCGGTCCCCAAAGACTTTTGTGGCCAGTAAAGCAAAGGATGTCGACAGGAGTATTCTTGAGATCATAGGAGTAATAGCCCGCTGTTTGGGCAGCATCCACGATGAAGATTAGATTGTGCTCCTTACAGAACTCTCCCACAGACGCAATATCAACCATGTTTCCTGTCACATTGGACGCATGCGTACACACCAGAGCCCTTGTGTTGGCGCGCAGGTGATTGGTCAAACTTTCACGGGAGACATCGATGCAACCCTGCCGATCAGCGGGAAGAATCGTTACTTCTACGCCTCGGTCTTCTAGATTGTACAACGGGCGCAGGACGCTATTATGTTCAAGTTCCGTTGTGATCACATGGTCTCCCGGGTTCAGTAAACCAAACAAGGCTAGGTTTAGGCTTTCGGTGGCGTTGGCTGTAAAAACGATGCAGCTCGCGTCTTCCGCGCCCAAGAACTCCGCAATCTCCCATCTGGCATCAAAGACAAGACGGCTGGCCTCTAAACTGAGATGGTGACCACCTCTCCCGCTATTGCCCGCCTGCAATAACGACGCACAGATTGCCTCGCTCACCTCAGTTGGTTTAGGATACGATGTGGCAGCTTGATCAAGATAGATCATAGGTTGTTCCTCTTTCCAAATTTCGCGATACTACATGTTTCTCGTCTCAAGCTCTCGATCCTTCCCGCTACCAGACGGCGACCGTTCCATCGACACGGCTTTCTGTTCCTCCCACAAACGTCCCTTGGTCCGTTCTACAAATGATCTGACCACGACCATAGCCGGAGTTTCCTTCGGTCACGGTCACTTCATGCCCCATTTGTTCCAGTTGCCTAACGATCGAAGCAGGCAGAGTCTTTTCAAGATCGACTTTCTTGCCCTTAATCCATTGAAAACGCGGTCCGTCAAGTGCTGCCTGGGGATTGTGTCCAAAGTCCACGAGATTCATGACCACTTGAACATGACCCTGGGGCTGCATGAAGCCTCCCATGACACCGAAAGGTCCCAGGGGCTTGCCATCTTTGGTGAGAAAACCCGGAATAATCGTATGATAGGGTTTCTTACCGGGGGCCAGGCAGTTGGGATGCTCTGGATCAAAGGAGAAGTTGTGTCCCCTGTTATGCAGAGCCACACCGGTTCCGGGCACCACAAGTCCAGAACCGAACCCCATGTAGTTGCTTTGGATCATAGAAACCATGTTTCCATCGGCATCTGCAGCCGTCAAATAGACAGTGCCTCCCGTAGTCTCTTCTGAACGCGGAGGAAGCAAAGCGGAAGAACCTATCATTTTCCTCTTCTGTGCGGCCCAGTCTTCCGAAAGTAGCTCCTCAACCGTCACCTTCATGTATCGCGGATCGGTTACAGAGCTCTGTGCATCGGCAAAAGCAAGCTTCAGAGCTTCAATTTGCCGATGATACGTTAAGGGATCGTGCTTGTCTTCCTTTGAAAACTCAAATCCCTTGAGAATATTCAGCGCCATGAGCGCTACAATGCCTTGCCCATTAGGCGGGATTTCCCACACTTCTAACCCGCGATACTCGGTGGAAATAGGCTTTACCCACTCCACTCCATAGTTCGCTAAGTCATCGGCGCGGAGAAAACCTCCGTACTGCCGCGAAAAAGAGTCGATGCGCTCGGCAATATCGCCTCTGTAAAAGGCTTCGCCCATGGTTTGGGCGATCTTCCTCAATGTTGCGCCATGATGTGGAAGACGCACAGTTTCACCAGCTTCTGGGGCCCTTCCCTCAGGGGCAAAGGTGGTAAACCAATCCCCGAACTCGTCGCCCTTAAGCTGCTTTTGGTAGATCTCCACAGAACGCTTCCACTGCCTGGCCAAGATAGGCGACACTGCGTAGCCTTCTTCAGCGTAGTAAATGGCGGAAGCAAATACCTCTGTGAGCGGCAACCGTCCAAACCGTTTCGATAGGGCTACCCAGCCAGCGGGGGCACCAGGCACATTCACCGGCACAAAACCAAACTTCGGCAACTCGTTATAACCCTTTTTCTCCAAGACGGGGAGGGAAATTCCCTGGGGAGACGGTCCGCTGGCATTGAGTCCAAAGAGCTCACCGTCAAAGGCTACAATGGCAAAAGCGTCGCCCCCAATCCCGTTTGATGTTGGTTCACACACAGTTAAGCAAGCCGCTGCCGCTAAAGCAGCATCAACAGCGTTGCCTCCCATTTTCAACATCTCTAACCCAGCCTGAGCAGCAAGTGCATTCGACGTGGCTACCATCCCGCGACGTCCATAGGCTGGAAAACGCTCCGAAGGGTAGGTGCTGTCCAAACCATGCAAGTTCAAAACCACGATATCGCCTCCTAGGCTACATTTTCTCCGCGCAACTGGAGCATTTCCGCGTTTGTGTTCATAAATCGCAAATACCATGTACTCAAAATGATTCCCTTAAGAATACTGGAAATACTGATAGCCCACCACACACCATCCAAACCCAGCACCGTAGCCGAAAGGACAAGGGCTGCCGGGATCCGTAAGAGATTCAAGCTTATGCCTACGATGGATGGAGGTGCTGTTTTACCAAGCCCGATAAACGCCCCCGCCGTCAGAATCTCCACGGCCTGGGGCAACTGCGACACTCCAATGATCTTCAGGTAGGACGCTCCGAGTCGAATAACGTCCGGTTCAGGGATGAAAACGCCAAAGAGATGCTCGGCACCTAAAATGAGGACTGCAGTGGCAAAAACCCCAATGGCTGCGACGATTCCCAACCCCACATAGTAGCCTCGATACACCCGCTGGCCCAGTTTCGCTCCATAGTTCTGGCCTGTAAATGCGCTCATAGCCGATTGAAAACCGCCCGCGGTCAGCCAGGAGATCTGTTCGATCTGCGATCCAACCCTTTGAACCGCAATGGCCGTCGGTCCCCAGTCAGAAATGATGCGCGCGATGGTCATGGAGATTAGCGTAAAAAGTGCGCTTTGCAGGGACATGGGCAATCCCATTTTGATCATCTTCTTCAGATAGGCCTGATCCGGTCTGGTGAAAAACCGGAGATCCCGGAAGAGTTCTGGTCGCTTCCGAGCCTCAAGGACGAAGAGTACGCTTGCCGTCATCTGTGCAATAACCGTGGCGATAGCAGCACCACTAACGCCCAAGGCCGGGAAGGGCCCCAGACCAAAAATCAAAAGGGGGTCTAGGACAATATTGACCAGTAAACCCACCGTGTTGATCCGAAAGGGCGTTGTGCTATCACCCGATCCATTGAAAACACCTGTGAATATGGGATTCGTGGCAAAAAACACCATTCCCAGGGCGATGATCAGCAAGTAGTTGTTTGCCATTCCCTGAATCTCTTCGCCTAACTGGTAGAAGCCTAAGAGGGATTCT
The DNA here is from genome assembly GCA_012837925.1 of Bacillota bacterium. Classification (GTDB taxonomy): domain Bacteria; phylum Bacillota; class Limnochordia; order Darwinibacteriales; family Darwinibacteriaceae; genus UBA5420. Next base: position 18,245 of record DUQE01000051.1, on the reverse strand, counting down.
CGAAATACGATCACCGCGGACCCGTACATTAGAATGAGGGCAATGATTAGTTGCAGACTGTGGCGAATAGCCCGCGCCACTCCATCTGGATCCTTGCGACCCAGGGATTGTGCGACACCAACTTCCGCCCCTATCCTGGGAATCACGATGAAGGCATTGGCCAGCCAGGTGAAAAAGCCCACGGTACCAACCGCTGCCACTGCTCCTGACCCCAGACGGCCCACCCAGATCATATCAATAAAGCCATAGGCCATCTGCACAAAGGACGTGCCAATGATGGGCATGGCTAGTTTCGTCAACGCTTTAAGAATACTGCCTTCTGTCAGAATGATTGACTTACTCTTACGCATGAATCGTCTCCGCTCTTATGGTTTGAAGGATGCCTTCAGAATACTTCTCTTTCCTGCGGTCTGATCCTCTATCCATAACCTATTACGAGTTGTAAGACGAAAATTACCTGGGGGTACCCTACGCCCTCGTGTCGAGTTCTGATACCAAGGCGTTTATTTGCCTGACGACTGCTTGTGGTAGACCTCTCTCTGCCCAGGTCTTGAGGCAGGTCGTATTTGCTCCAGTTCTAAAAAAGTGCTCTTTGATTGTGGCGGCTCTTTCTTCGCGATTCGACATCAAAAGATACAAGACATACCAATCTTCCAAGGGACAAAGGTGGATCGTTTCACCTTGCAGCACCAAAGTCTCAAAGGTCTTTGGGTCGGGAATATACTCTATAGTGGTATCGCCCGTTACAATTCGAAACCCAGCCATTACGTCGACATCAACACCCTCGATGATGAACTCTCCGAAATACCTTGTGGCGTAGTCGCTGTGCGGATTTTCGGGTTGCTTCTTCCCCAACGACGTAAGAACATGCTCTGCGCGTTCTACATCGTCAAGGGCGATCACTAGATCAAGATCGTTCGCCTTGGGGATTAATCCCTTGTAATAAAGGAGCATCGAAGCCCCTAGAGCCCACCCAATGTTCTGGGCATTGAGTTCCTTCGCAATTTTGATAAGACAGTTCTCCAATGAAGTTTCCTCCTTTCCAGGAAAACCTCGTATCCCCTTGTTTCCTTGTGCTATCCAGCCTCACTGTACTAGCATTGTAATAAGAACTGTGGTACTTACAGAGAGAACATTACCGATACTGTGCATCATCATGGGGTAGAATACACTGCCACTCTTTTCGTAGCAGTCTCCGTACAAGAGACCCATCCCAATCGAGAAAAGTACCTGCATGATAGAATATGAAACCTCGAAGGGGGCGAAGGAAAACCTCACATGGGCGAGCCCAAAAATCACGGCCGCAATAACATTGGCCAAGCTTGTCTTTTCTGAGAACGCCCTTCGCTTGACTACAAGTCCGAGCATGGTTATGGCAAACGCGCGGAAGATCAGTTCTTCCGACGGACCGCTTAGAAAGAGTTGAAAACCCAGATAACCGATCACGTTCTTGAGCGTCATGGGATACACAAAAGGTTGAAACGACTTCGTCAAGAGAACCAAGGCATAAGCGACGATCTGGTATAGGCTGAAAAGCAGTGTAAACCGAAGGACATAATGCTTGCCAACCTTCCTGTCACCCCATCCCAGCTTAAAGTCCAGGGGATTCGCGAACCTGACCCCGAGAATTAGGAGCAGAAAGATGGCTGCTTGGGCTATATGATGGACAGATATCCATGCAAAAGACCCGTCAGGATCAATGATTCCATAGTCAAAAACATCCGCAATGACCCCTGCGATCTTGGGAACCCCAAGAAGCATCACTGTCAGAAAAAGCACCCAGCTAACGGACTTAAGAACTTTGCTCATGGGAAGCTAAACCTTCCTTTCGCGACTGAAAAATGAAGACATCACCAAGAGAACCATCATCATACTCGGCCTGCGGGTGGCCTTGTACGTAGCGGTAGTCCCCTCCAGTGTACTCGTGGACGATCTTATTCCAAAAGTGTACAGAGCCAATGTTCTTAGGATGTCTCTTTAGTTGCCAACTACCTTTGAACCTGTCAAAAACCTCAAACGCCGCATGTCTTCCTACGCCAAGACCACGATATTTGTACATCACGAAGAACTCTGCAACCGTGTAATCCGTTTCTTCGTCGACTTCGCGATAGGTGTTAACCATCACAGATCCCGCGAGTTTCTGATCAACCTTAATAAAGAACGGCCAGCGTCCCTCTTCTGTCCAGTAATAATCCAGATAGTCGTAACCATACAGACCTAGATGATTGACATCTCGTTTGTCGTATTGGGAAAACTCGTAATCATACTTCTCCAAGAGATTACGGAGGATCTCCTTTTCGCCTGCATCAACTGGAATAAGTTCAATCTTCATACGTTTCCTCCCTTTTTTGCCACAGCGCAGAGGCACTTTCCCTGGCATAGTCTGGTTCCGAGAGGCTGCCTCCGCTGCAGGAGGGCCGCCAGCATGGCTTTGGAAATGTGTTCATCGTCCCAAAACGGGGACGAACTTGGAGTATATAACTTGGGTGGAGCCAAATAATCGGTTAGTTTCGCGAACATGACTTCACTCCGTTTCATGATTGGCCCAATGAGCTGTCGCTGATGTAGATGTACAGCATTGCTTCGTCGCCCTGCACGGTTACTCGAATCTCGCCCTCATCCCGATGGGGTGACAGCCCGCGACCGAACGTTGCCCTTAACCCTTCTAAGATGGTGTGATACTTCCCATCGGCCACATAGTAAACGGTTGCATCGGCCTCACCAACGAGAAAGGCTGATAACTTCCGCCCATGTCCTCCTCGTGGCAGTGTCACGAGCAGCTGATCGAATCCCTCGGACACTTTGCCCTCATAGACAAGTTCATAGCCCTCTTCCTGATAACTTTGAGCTGTGAAAGTTCCATCGTTGATCGCAGCTATGAGCTCTACATACTGCAAATCTGTTTCGCTTGGTTCTCTGCTATCAATATACATCGTGAGAGTACCCATACTGCCCGGCGAGACTTCTAAAGCATACTTTCCTTCGAGCAGCGTGAATCCGGTAAAGTAAGCCAGTGGCAAGCTTTCACTCCCTTGATACATCACAATGGAGTCTTGGTTGTTGAACACAAAGGGTTCTCCGTCGAGATTAATCAAGCGAAGGACTACATCCGACTGTGTCATTAAGGAGTAAACAAAATCAAAGGTCGTTGGGCTCTGCACTTCGAATGTATGATACCTGCTCGAATCTGAGCGTACATCCTGCAAATCGACATCAATCCTCGTATGGTACGTCAATGGTTGGCTCACCGCAGGATTTGGCTGCACCGTGTTTCGTACAATACTTACACCAACCGCCACAAGTAAGGCTGCTGCCAAAACCCTCCCTAGCAGGGACGACGCGCGCTTGTCGCTTGTACCGCGCAAAGTCTTGACCACGTTCACCGCTACATCTTTGGCTCTTCCCACTCTTAGCAGGAAGAAAAGTATAGCCGCTAAGAGAAGAAAGAAAGCAAGAGCTACCGCAAAGGGATTGAACCCCGAATAAAGGATAAACTTTGGAATATCCTCTGTGGAGCCAACCGCCCCAAAGCCATAGGCCATTGCCATAGCGCCCGAAAGGAGTACCGTAGGAAGCATGCTACCCATAAAGAGCAAGATGGTTCCCTGCACAAAAATACTTCGCGTCCGGCGCATAAACAAGGTAAGGGGCAGGATGAGCAGCAGAGGTAAGACGGGTCCGCCCAGACTGATGAGAGCTCGCTTCATAGGATCGTTGATTCCCATGTAACTGATCTGTGGCGCAGACGTGAAGAAATTCACTTGAAACCTTGTTACGCTTCCACCAAAAAGAAGTACGACTAAGGCGTGTCCTCCTTCATGAACAAGAGCGTACAAGAAAACCACCCCTAGGGGCACGATCAGACCCACCAAGATTCGAGTCAATCTAGTTCTCATTCTCTGTCCCCCTATCGAAACAGTGACAATGTAAGTTCGATTACCTCTTCATAGACAGATCGCGCGCCCTAAGTCCGTTCGCCCTTGCGTTTTTTCGCCAACCCATTTCCCCTCCTAGTTTATAGAGCAGTTTAGGGAAGTTTGCAGTGATAAAGAGGTTCTGGTCTGAAACCCGGTTTGTGACACTGTGGGCCAGTTTCCTTAGGGCCTGCCCTAGATTCCTGTTTGGTCCGACATCTAAGGGAGTCGCGTTGTCGCCGGCGAGTATTCCACCAGCACCCAGCCCTATGCCATACCCCCACTGTACTTGAGCGCGATGGCACCAATTCTCCATCATGGCCAGAGCCCATCTGGCCTGGTGCCCTTCATAGAATCCGCAGTTCACGATGGCATACACCATGATATCCTTCTCTGTGTGTGCTAGACGCTCTTCCAGCTGCATCAAGCAGTTCAGAAGATGTGAGGGAATGCCGTCCACATAGAGCGGAAAAGCAAAGATCAAAGCATCGCACTCACAAAGATCAAGAGCATCCTGGGAGTCTAGATCCGGTCTTCTCCATGCATGCAAAGTGTTCTCGTGGCGCTCGCTTTCCAAGAGGGGTTGAAGAAACTGTAAGATGCGCCCAGATGCACTCTGGCTAGGTTTTGGACTTCCATTGATCAAGGTTATCTTCACGATATCGCCCCCCTTATGTCGGCAATGTCATCACCAAAGGAGACGCCCGCGAGATCCCACCATAGATTCGTAGCAATGGACTGCGCTACTCCCTTGGCTGTTTCCCTCTCTTGTTCGGTGGTTTCACCGTAGAACGACACCTGAAGACGTACATGGTTCTTGTAACGCCTTTTGTGGTGCATCTCCCCATCCTTGTTCACAAAGTAAGGGTGGACGTACGAAATACTTCGATCCAGGACATTCTTCACAAAGGGACTAAACCCACCGTAACAACACTTACTAATGATAAAGACCTCACTACACTTCGAAAAGAGTGCTCCCATATCTCCATACGCATCGCGTATTACACAAACGCCAGGTGTTTTCGTCCAACAGCCAAAACAGCCCAAGCAACGATGAATCGTACCATCGTCAGCAATCACATGGACATCTCCCAGGTGCTCGATCACTTTGCCTGCAGAATCCTCATCTTTCAGATCATGAATCACTACACGCACATCTCCACTCCTTTCCCGGCCTCGCTGGCATCAGTTTTTATAGCTCGCAAGCCCCACTTCTCCATACTTCCTCCGAAGCAGATAACCACAGACCCATCCTACTATGATTCCAACTGCGTGCGCGGGTCCACCTACGGAAACCTGGGGATTTTGGATCGTAAGTAGGGCATTGACTATGAACAAGGCGATGACCCAATGGATAGATTTGGATTTAAGAACAAGAGCATTAGGCTGGAGTGCTCCATAGGCTGCCACGACTCCAAAAGCGGATGCTGAAGCTCCAGCAACGGGCCCACCACTATAACCAAGAGCGGAAGCATACGAAAGTATGGACAGGCTACCCAAAAACCCGCACAGAACGTATACACCAGTTAGCACCCCGGCACTTGCCCTAGCTTCTAGCCGAGTGCCAAAAACAAAGAGTAAGAGCATGTTCAGCAGGATGTGGACCAAGAGTTCATGGGAGAAAAAAACGGTGACCAGAGTCCATGGTCTCGCTGTTACCACGCTCGGGTCAAGAAGAAAAACATCAACTAGACCCGGGGAAACATTCAAAGCTACGAAAAGTATGACGTTGATAAGCAGCAAAGTCCATGTTGCAGGACACCTCGAAAGGTGTTTCTCTTTCATCGTCGTAACCTCCCTATAGGCCCGGCGGATAGTTTCGCTCAAACTCTTCTCTCGTAAGTCCGAACAAGATCTCATCATAATAACGTCCTTGGGAGTACACCATCTGCCTTCGACGTCCTTCTTCAACACACCCGAGCTTTTTGAGCATGGTCGCCGAAGCGATGTTACTTTCCAGAACACTTCCGTAATACTTGTTCAGCCTGCGCTCATAGAAGGCGTAGCGCAAGACAATCTCCATGGCAGCAGTGCCATATCCCTTACCTCTGTGATCCCGATCAATTTGCATTCCCACACTAAACGTACCATTCTTCTCATCGATGGAGTTGAGATTGATGCCTCCAACGCTTTGACCATCAAGGGTAGTAATGGTGAACATGAGTCTTCCGGTTCCCGGTTTAAACTCTGCAAACCTAGCCATGAGTTCTTGCGCCTCGGTCACGGTTGGTGGCAGTTCCACTTCATAATTCAAGACGCTGCGCGCTGGAGTGTCAAAACGGTTGTAATAATGATCCTCCCAATCTCCTTCTTCCATAGCGCGCAGACGTACGAGTTCGTTTTGCTAAAAGTACCTATCAAAGCAAATTTCACGCATAAATGTTTATCTCCTCTTCTACTGCTTAGTCTGTAGCCAGAGCCTCACATTCAAGATGCTCGCGATCGCTCCGAGCACCACGAAGGAAACCACAAGTCCAAACAGCTGTCGCAGGGGTATATCGACTCCCGCGGATACCTGAAAGACATTTTGACCGATGACTGTTACGCCAATAATCGTGATGAAGGTTAAGAGTATTGGGGCCAGTTCGTAACCAAGGGCTTTGCGCCTCAACAAGGCGATTCCGCACCCCACGTAGACTGGCAGCACGATGGCCAAATCCAGTACAAAGGTTGGCTCTGTCGTGTACACCTCAATCGTCGAAGGAGGCTGCCCGGTAAGAAGCGCTGGAAGAATGAACTCGAGCCAAATGAGAACCGAACTTCCGCAGATCAGGAGAAACACAGCCGTTCCCTTTAGACTTCGGCCAATAAGACTCCTTGACAGATGACCTTCTCGGAGCAAATCTGTGAGCAGGAAGATCATCGCGAAGAGGCTTACAGAAAACTGAAGAACATAGACAAGAAACAGGCGATTGAAGGTTACTCCAAAAACCAGGCAGGCGGAGTAGTAAAGAAGTCCAGCCAGCAATCCAAGATGAATGTATCTCGACCTTTTGCCCTTTTTCCACCTTGCTGTAAAGAAGGCAAAAAGCAGGGCCACGAGGAGCATGACCAGATCCGTCCCTTTGTTGCCTGTAGCCTTTAGAACCGAGTTGTACCGGTAAACTCCATCCCCATAAAGCTCAATGGTTTCGCCATAGATATTCTCCACGGAAAAGCGCTTTTCCCCGCTAGAATAAAATAATCCTACCATGCTTGACACAACGACCAGTGCCACTAGGAAGTAGCACAAAAAGCCTGTGTTTTTCATACAAGCGCACCTTCGTTTCTTCCACCTGCGTTCGTTTATCGCCTAAAGATCTCAGGTGTTAATTCGTAGTCAATGGACGATTGCAGTTCACCGTGCTGGTCCTTCCAGGCGTCGATTCGCGTGCGAACCTTCCTAAAGCCGAGTTTCTCATAGACATGCTGGGCTCTGGTGTTCTTCACGTTCGTATCAAGGATTATCTTCTCATAACCCTCATGATCAAAGAGATAGCCAATCAGCATCGTAAGAAACCGGGTACCAAACCCCTTCTCCTGCTTTTCAGTGTTACAGATCTTGATCCCAATCTCCGCTGTCTTGTTGCCTTTGTTCCGATAGTTCATCTCGCCTACCGGAACAGAATCAATCTCCAGGATCAATCGACGGTGCACTTTGTCATCGTCTTGCGACAACTGCGCTGCAATGACTTGGGACGTTGTACCAAGCCCATCGGGAAATCCAGCGTGTGCCATGATCTTGCCATCATTCCACCATGAACAAAGTAACTCTGCATCGTCCTCAGTCGCATTTCTGATCACTATGTTACCATCTTCTAAATACACGCTCGTCCTCCTTACTCACAAAGCATAGACATATTTACACACGACGTGTTCCTGCCCATGGTACACCCCTGTTTGACAAGATACCAACGCAAAAGAACACTTCTCCAAGACCCGGCGCGAGGCTCGATTGTCTTCACGACAAACACCCCAAATACGCTCAATACCAAGGCGTGTCATGATTACGAGCAAGAAGGCCTCCAGAGCCTCCGAGGCATATCCATTCCTCGTATACCTGGCTGCGATGTGATACCCCACTTCCCATTGGTCGCCAATGGGTACCGCTTGAACATACCCAATGTTCTCACCGTTTTTCAGGAGTACTGGATACACAAAGGGACCCTCTGTGCCCTTATAGCATTCCATGAGAAAACCAATGGTCTCTTCTGCCTCTTGCACTGTTTCAAAAACCTCGTCGGGCACAAAGTTTCGGTTGTCTTCATCTAGAGAGTTTAAATGAACGCATTCAGCCATGCTCACATCGAACTCGGTAATGATCAATCGTTCTGTCTCTGTTAACACATTGGATCCCACAGTTGTGCTGGCTCCTTCCATTCTTTTCTTATTTGTTATATTAACAACAAAGTCTACCCTATGTCATCCCCCAAATTGGAGTTTTTTCGGATCCCCCCAACATGGTAAAAAAAACACTGGGAGATGTCTCCCAGTGCCCTATCATCTACGACAGAGTTCACTCCACGACCCCGACAACGACGATTCCTTCGTTATACGCATAATCCCTTGCCACATCGCCAAGCCTGATTTCCACTACCTCACGTCTGGCCACCTCATAGACCTCTTCATAGGCTACAGGTACGTCATCCATATAGACACCCTGCAAGGAGGCGAAAATGGGGCCCTTCGAGTCATTGTACAGTTTGATACCAAAGGTAAAGTCCTCGATGGAAGCGGAGTCCCACAACTGTTCCGCGAAGGCACTAAACAGCTCGTCAAGCTTAGTGCTGTTGAGAGCCAGGCCAAAGGCGGCACTGCCATCTTCCATGTCTACCACTACAATCCCTATAGCTTCTTCATCTTCGGCCATCTGGTCATAGGTCTCCAGCGTCAAGATGGGAACCTTTACGTCGACCGAAATATAGGTCGTGAAATCCTCATCGACAGTCTTAAAGTTCTTAGCGTCTCGGAAGTTGCTTTGCAGCAGTTCGATCAACTGGTCATTATAGTCTTCGCCGGGGGACTCCACTAGAAGAGTAGATGATGTAAAGAGCGTCCCTTCTACACCTTCTATGACATCAAAAATGTCTTGCACGTACAAATCTGTAACAGCGCGCCCGCCACATCCCGTCAAGAGTAAAGCCATGATCAGTAAAGCAACTGCAGTTAGCCTTTTGGAGCGCATACAAAAACCCCCTCATCAGATTCTTCACTAGAGAATATTCTGCGAGGGGATTTAGACTCCTTCTTATGCCAACTTCGCACCAAAACAATTAACCTTTCACCGCTCCGCTGGTTAAGCCTGAAACAAGGTACTTCTGCAAGAACATAAACAGGATCACAATGGGCAGTGCACCGAGCACGGAGGCCGCTGCAAAAACGCCCCACCGGCTCGCGTACTGGTCGTGAATAAAGAGCTGCAAACCTACAGCCAGCGTATACTTTTCGCTCGAGCTGATCAAAACACTGGCGAAGATGAACTCAGAGTACGTCCCAATGAATTGTAGCAGGAAGATCACAGCCAAGATGGGTCTGGCCAAAGGCAGGATGATCATGTAGTATGCCTGGAATGGTGACGCACCATCAATCATCGCCGATTCTTCCAGTGAGTTGGGAATCGTGTCAAAGTACCCCTTCATGAGCCAGGCATTAACGCCCATGGCTCCGCCCAAGTATACCAGAATCAAGCCCGCATGCGTATTGATTCCCATGGATGGAACGAGTTTTCCAATGCTCAGGATCAGCAAGTAAATGGACACGGCCGCCAGCATTTGGGGAAAAACTTGCACCAGCAAGGATGCAAAGAGTCCTTCCCTACGTCCTTTAAACCGAAACCTCGAAAAGGCATACGCCGCAAGCGACGTCATGACCACGACCAACGCCGAAGTAATCAGTCCGATCACAATGGAGTTCTTGATCCAAAGAGCGATGGGATACTGCTCGCTGGTAAAGACCTCTTTATAGTTGACCAGACTGGCGTTCTTAGGGATCAGACTCTGACCGACCAAGGTGTTGGCAGGATTAAAGGATGCTGAAATGACCCATAAAATGGGGAACAAAGCGAAAACCAGAAACACAATCATGACTGTGTGCCGCCACAGACCTCCGAAGAATGTGTGTTTTCTATACATTTTTGTTCACATCCTCTAGGGCTCCGGTAAACCGGAAATTGAAGAACGTTATGGCCCCTGTAATTAAGAAGATAACAAGTGTAACGGCAGAAGCAAGTCCATAATCGATGCCCCTTCCACTTTCGAAGGCCAACCGATATGTGTAGGAGATCAGGATATCAGTATGACCGGCGGGAGTTTGCGCTCCCACAATGGGTGGACGGCCCCTTGTAAGCAGATAGATGACGGAGAAGTTGTTAAAGTTAAACGAGAACGACGAGACCAAGAGTGGACCAACGCTCACCATGAGAAGTGGCAGCGTAATATGGCGGAACTGCTGCCAAGACGTTGCTCCATCAACCAGGGCCGCCTCATACATCTCCGCGTTAATGCTCTGCAAAGCCCCCAAACAGATGATCATCATGTAGGGGAAGCCGAGCCACAGGTTAAGAATGATCAACGCCACTTTCGCCCAAAACGGGTCTTGCAGCCACGGCACGGAAGAACCAACCGTAGCCCGAAGAATCTGGTTGATCACACCCAACTCCGTGTTAAAGAGCCCACGCCAAATAAGAGCCGAGATAAAGGCTGGAATGGCATAGGGCAGGATGAGGAGCGAGCGGTACACCTTCCGGAGACGCATATGTGGATCGTTGAGCAGGATGGCTAAGAACAAACCAACAACAAAGGTCGTGGCCACACTGAGCAGGGCCCACTGAATCGTCCAGATGAAGACACTAACGAAAGGTCCTGTAATCTGGGGGTTCCCCAGTAGTCGACGGAAGTTATCAAAGCCAATAACGGCTCTAAATCCTGGCGTTAGGCGCGTCCCATCAGGGGCTTGAAAATAGCCGTCGATGGGCTCATAGACAGTCCCCGTCTGCAAGTCGGTCAACCGATCGCTGGCCACATCGTATCGATACTGCTGCAAATAGAGACTAAATGCATTGATATTGCGCATTCTGAGCTCGTGCAAGTCGTCATAGGCAAACGATTGGGCTGACAGCTCATTGGTCGCCCTCACTAGATCCACCCTGTTGAGTTCGGTAAAACCATCGAGTTGACCCAGGAGTGGATCGCCTGCTTGTACAGGCGTAAGTTCGCCGTCATGACCGACCATTTGCCGGCCCTCGGAATCAGTGAACAACATCCATAAACGGTCTTGTGAATCCCGGTAGGCCTGAAAAGAGTACCCCTCCGAGCTGGGCTCTAGCACGTACTTGCTTTCAAACTGCGCGATCACCTGCTCCTTATTGAGGATATTGCCCGTACCGTAGTTGGTGACCGAAATGTAGACGGTATACATGATGGGATACACCACTAAGAGCACCATGAAAAACGCTGCAGGCAATAAGTAGCGATAAGGATAGCCTTTTGGCAATATAAAAATGAAGTTGGTTAAGAGTGCTCCCAATAACAAGAGTGCAAAGACCAAGTACGCTTGCGCACTCAGCAGGTAGAGCGCTATCCAGATAAACACCACGTTGATGATGGCCAAGAAACCGCCCTTGATGATCTTGCCCACGTTCCATCACCCATTTCTTGAGAAACTACAACTGATTCTTCTACACGTATCATCAGATTCCCCTTGGAGCAAGCTCCAAGGGGAATGTCTATCACTCACTATGCTGTTCTTAGTAGCCGCTGTCCTTAATGGTTTGGATGATCAGTTGAACAGCGTTCTCAATCGCTGGTCTTGGGGCGGACTGCTCGTTGATGACGAGTTCAAGAGCATCGCTCCATGCGGTCCAGACTGCGTTCATGGCAGGAATGGCTGGCATTGGGATACCTTCACCGGCAGATTCCATTACACCACGCATATCGGGATCCTGGTTGATGATGTCGGCTGCAGGCAAGAAAGCTGTTGGGCGAGGATCTCCCTCATAAATGGCCAACATGGTTTCTTTGGTTGCCACAAATTCATTGAGGAACAAATTAGCCAACATTTTGTTTTCGCTGAAAGCACTCATCATGAAGCCTTGAGCACCGAGGAATGGTCTTCCGTATTGTCCCTTGTAGGAAGGAATCTGTTGGAATCCGTAGTTTACACCAGCAGAACGCACATCATTAAAGGCCCAAGGACCAGTAATCATGGCTGCTGCATTACCGTTTTGGAACAAGCTCATCATGGTATCGTAAGGTGTGGCGCGACCCATGATACGTTCGTCCATCAGGTATTCAAAGAGCTCAAATCCTTCCACTGCACCGTCATTGGCCAAGCCAACATCGAGGGGATTCAAGACGCCGTCAGCGTCCATGCCGAATACGTAGCCACCCAAGATGCTGAAGAATGGGAAGGTGTGGTAGGGGTCGGGTTGAGGCAAGACTACCGCATATTTGCCTTCATCTCTCAGTTTCATACCAAGTTCGATCATCTCTTCGAAGGTTTGGAAACCATCTTCGCCAGCTATGTCTTTGTTGTAGATAAGACCAATAGCTTCAATGGCGTATGGAATGCCGTAGCGTTGGCCACCCCAGGTGAACGCCTCTAAACCGGAAGCAAGAAATTGCGATTCATCCGCTACATCGATCGGCTCGATAAGGCCGTCTGTCACCAATTGACCCAACCAGTCATGGGCTCCAACGATTATGTCTGGACCTTCACCAGTGGGAGCAACGATAGCAAGATTGTCGCGAATGTCGCCAAAAGGCAGTTCTTGAATTCTGACAGTAATGCCATACTCGATCACAAAACGCTTCGCTACCTCGGTCAGAATCGGGGCTCTTTCGCCATCGGACCAAATGAGCAACTCTCCAGGAACAGAAGCCATTACAGGTAGGCTCAGCAACATGGCCAAAACGAGCACGACGAAAATCGTGGTTAATCTTTTCAATTTACGCACCTCCATTTGATAATCGCAAAGCCGACAGTACAACACTCTAAGAGCCCATCACCTCCACAATGACAACGTTTGCACTAGTGATGAAATAAAACAAAAGGTTTTCAACCCCCGTTTGTTTAGTGTTCGCTAACAACTCTCCAGCTCCTTCTTATTTTGTTAACTTTAGCCACCAAATGGGTGATTTAACAATCCGAGGGGTTCTGGGATGCAGGCGAGAATCGTCCGCCACTTGCAGAGGATTAGCACAGCTGGTACACTGAGAAAAAGTGCAGGGAGGGTTTCCGATGGAACAACGCAAGATTACTGTTGGAGAACATGGATACGTGGCATTAAAAGACTGGATGGGCGACGATCTATCCCCTGTCAACGATGCAAAAGTGAGCTTTGACAAGGAGAGCAGTGAACTAGGTGAGCGGGAGCGGCGACTCCTAACCTATCTTGCCGAGCATCAACATACATCACCATTTCGCCACTCGGTTCTTAAGTTCGAGGTCTACGCCCCCCTCATGGTGGCCAGGCAATGGTGGAAACATGTCATCGGCAGCGAACATGGCGAAGGTTATGATCGTATGACCGCCTGGAACGAGTCAAGCCGGCGCTACATCACGGAAGAGCCGACGTTCTTAATACCCGGTGTCGGCGAGTGGCGCTCGATTCCAGAAAACCGTAAACAAGGCAGTGGCGACAACGTGGATCCGAGTGTTGGAGCCAAGTACACCGAGGCGCTTCGAGCCCATGTACAAGAAAGCCTCAGGCTCTATGAACAGGCCATGAAAGATCAGATCTGTCCCGAACAGGCCCGCCTCTTCCTTCCGGCCTACGGACTCTATGTACGCTGGGTGTGGACAGGCAGTCTCCAGGCTGTAGCACACTTTTTGAAACTTCGTCTCGATCAAGGAGCCCAAAAGGAAATTCGAGATTACGCGGAGGCCGTTGAAGAACTAACAAGAGAGAAGTTCCCCGTTGCTCTCGAAGCATTACTTAGGTTCTAATCGTTTCAATGAGATGCCTAACTGCCAAGATCGGGTGGTGATAGAGCATACGAGGACCGCTGTAACGCATCACGTCCTTGATCTTGGCTCGCATATCTTCTTGGTAGCAGTGCACCGGGCACGTACTGCAAAATGTCTTTGTTTCCATGAAGGGGCAACGTTCAATTCGTTCGACTGCGTACTCGAGGAGGCTCTGGCAGTCAGGGCAAAAACGACTCGTAGCATGTCGGTGGCCCCTGCAATAGATCAAGACCATTTTTGTCACGACTTCTTGTTCCTTATTCCGTTTGTCAGCGATTCTGTTCGCCCGTCCAGACGTCATTAGCATGTACAGGCCTTCTTTCTGCCTAAACCTCAGGCATAATTGTCTTAATCCTGAAGACAAAGTAGTAATACAGGTAAAACATGCAGAGCACGATGAATCCGCGGAAATAGATGATCTTGACAAAGTAAGCCGATAGAAGCATCACAGAGGAGGCCAGAGTTAGAAGTTGAACCTTGGTCTTGCGTGTCATGGAGCGATTGCGAAGAAACTCCTCTAAGTGGTTCTTGTACAGCTTTGTACCTGCAAACCAGCGGTTGAATCGCTCTGAGCCCCTGGAGAAGAAAAACGACGCGAGCAACAAGAAGGGCGTAGTGGGCAAAATGGGCACCACAACACCAATCGAGCCAATCGCGACGAAGACGAATCCCAATGTTATATACAGAATCCTCATTGATTTCTTCATAGCCGTTCTCTCCGGAATTGATTATCATTCTCGTCAATAGTCATGTATGATGGTAGCAAAAAACCAAACCTCTGTCAACTTGAAACCAAGTCTGTAAGTAGCCTCCCGGATATGTCGGGAGGCCACAACGATTACATTTGTCCATGGCGCAGTCTCTCCTCAAGTAACGGCAAGACGAGATGCAAGGCCTTGAGATTGCTATCCAACATGGCGTGTTGCCAAGTGCCTGGAGAGACTTTTTTCTGTGCCTTCTCACTCTTGCTGATCAGAGACTCAATGGGTGCAACGGCTCGGTTGCAGGTCGTCTTGCGTATAGCTGGTGACATCTCCCTGCCCCAGCTCTGCATTGATGAGATCTAAGGCAATGGTCAGCGCTTTCAGCCTGTTCTTCTGCAGAGTATGCTGCGAAGTACCCTGCTTGAACTTCACCTTAGATGTCTCGGTCCTGCTGATCATAGAGGATACGGCTTTTCTTGCTTCCACTAAGTCCCCTTGCGCTACACCCAATGACTTCACCTCCAAGATACCTACTTTCCGCCTCGCCGCTTGAAATCGCTCTCGATACGTTCCTTCCAGTTGTCAGCGACTTTGCCTGAGCGGCGGAACTCGGCCACGCTCTCGCTCATCACTGCGAAGTTGAGCGCAACACCTTCCTTGTCAGCGTGGAAGCTCTGGGCCCGATCGGAACTAATGCCAAAATAGCCAGCTGTTTGAATCGCATCCATATTAGCACCTAAGAATACGAACTCCCAGTTTGCTTTCTCTTTGTGCTGCTCCACCAACTGCTTAACCTTCTCAAGGGAGAATTCTCGACTACTATTCTCCTCGCCATCTGTGATGATCACACACATCACCTTCTCAGCACGATATTCTTCACTTGTGTTCTTCTGTGCTGTGGCAATCTTGTTGATGGTCCTTCCCATGGCATCGAGAAGGGCGGTAGATCCCCCCACCTGGTAGTCATCCTCCGTGATGGCTTGAACAGCTTTGATATCAATACGATCGTGCAACAACTCATAGCCGTGATCAAAGAGAACGGTGGTAACAACACATTCACCCTCGACCTGCTTTTGCTTAGCCAGCATCGAGTTATAACCGCCGATGGTGTCACTCTCCAACCCGCTCATCGATCCGCTCTTGTCCAAGATAAAGACCAACTCAACTAATCCTTGCTTCATTGCGATCGCCCCTTTATGTTTTCTTAACGTAAGGATAGCATCGCAACGAGTCTCTGTGGTCGCTTCACAAGCGACAAACTACCATATCCCTGGAATTAGCCTATACCGAACCTTCTGTGCATACTCCGCATACCCAGGCAGCCCATCAATCAGCATCCGATCCTCTAAATGGGTCCTTAGTATAATAATCCCCGAGATTACCAAAGCCACCAAACAAGTAAATGGCGTGCCAAACACCAAAGATATCCCTGCCGCAGAGATAAGTACAGCCAAGTAGGTGGGGTGTCGGATGATCCTGTAAATCCCTGAACTGATCACTCTTTGATCGCGATCGTGCTGGAGCCTCGCCGTGGATTCGAGGTAAGTGTTGACCACGAGTGCAGTCATGGCCACTACGACGGACATCACGACCAGGACCATACCTATCCAGTACAAGGCCTCGTTGGGCACCACACCTTGCCACTCTAGACCCGCTACGAGATGGATGGCAAAGAAATGGAGAATCCAGTAGATACCCAGGAGTAGCTTGTCCCAGGTGGGCGAATCAGTGTCGACCTTTCCCCTCTGGCTCAGTGTTTCCTGGCTGACTCGAAACATGATCATCAAAGAGAGCACAGCTGCAGCGAAATTTGTTCCGAAGTAAACCCAAGCATGCCAGCTCAGTGCCGACCGAGCACCAACAAGAAACAAGACCAGTCCCAGAACGCGCTGTATCATCACCCGAATTGCATAGCTTATGGCTCCTCTTTCCACTTCGCCACCTCCTTCACCAAGGAAAATTCTCCACTGTAACTAAAACGGGGAACATCAAAAATGGAACAGTTGCTTGCCTACGAACCGCCCAGCAGTGGCTGATCATAGCGGAACAGTACTGCATTGATCTCCATAATATCGTATCTGCCATGCATGATGAAATATTCCACAATCACGTCTGCAACCTGACTATGCGAGAGGGCAAATCCGGCCCGCTGCAAGAGATCGTCCGTCTCGTCCAGAGAAAGTTCGAGCCCGATAGCCAGAGCCAGGACAGTGCGTTTACTGGGCATATAGTCTCTGTTATTTCGTATCTTAGAGAACAAACGTCGATCTAGGTTCGCCTTCTTATACACTTCAACATCGTCTTTTCCCTTGGCATCGATGAGACGGAGCAAGGTCGTCGAGAAAGGTTCATCGAGATCGCCCACCAAGTCCTCGAGCGTAGCGCGCTCCACAGACTCCATCACTCGCCTCGTGGCCATTGGAGCATGGTCAAGGGCCAGGAACTTCATCTCCTTGCGGCGAAGCTCTACGTCCTCTTCCACATAGTTGGCTTGAAGATATGATTCGACTTCGCCTAAGAGTTCCTCACTAACGGCCAAGGCCTCTGCATCGAAAACGACAAGGTACACATCCATCTCATGATTATCAAGGAACGTTTCGATGGCCTCCATGGCGACCTGAAGTGCCTCTTTCTTTGGATATCCGTAGATACCGCTGGAGATCAAGGGAAAGGCAATACTCTCGCAATCGTACTCCTTCGCGAGTTCGAGACTGTTACGATAGGCAGAGCGAAGCTGTTCTACCTCTCCGCTCTTTCCATCACGATAGATGGGGCCTGCAGCATGGATCACGAACTTAGCAGGCAGGTCAAATCCAGTAGTAAGTACTGCTGATCCGTACTCGATGGGTGCAAGTCCCCGGCAGGCCTCTTCTAATCTCTGGCGTCCTGCGGCTTCGAAAATCGCTCCGCAGACTCCGCCTCCTTCCCGTAAGGCTGTGTTGGCCGCGTTGACAATGGCATCCACATTCATCTTCGTGATGTCTTGTCTGACAATGGTTAAAGGCATGCGCTCTCCTCCCGCTCGTCATTTGCTCTTGTATTCTTCTCCCAAAGCCCCTCCGCCTGCCAGAACTTACACCTCTTACCATTCTTCCCTTGACAGGGACAAAGGCTACGGATCAAGAAGTGACTGTCAAACCAGGAAGAAATGGGATGAACATGAAGAAACTACTCGTAGCAGGACTATTAATAGTAGGTAGCCTTGGTTCCACAGGCTGTTCGCCCCAGCGAGAGACGGCGACCCTAACAGTGCATGTTCAAGGGCAGGGGTTCGTTCAGACCGCGGGGGAAGGCAGTTTTGCCCTAGAGACAATTGTTGACGTAAAGGCTCTGCCCGATGCAGGTTGGCAATTTCTCCGCTGGGAAGGCGCTGTAGCGGAAACGTCACAACAAGAGACTACGGTCCTAATGGACAAAAGCAAAACCATCCGCGCAGTCTTTGTTCCAGAGGAAGAACCCGAGATCAAAGCGGGACCAGGAGGCCTGATCACCAGGCGAGGCGATGGATCCACCGTGGTGCAACGAGCCCGCGGCGAAGCAGACATTGAGTACATCATGCTCCATGCCATCAGCGACGCGGCTGCAAACCCAGGTGATCCTTACAATATGGAGAGAATTCGGGCGATTTTCGACGACTATAGCGTAGAAGCCCATTATGTCATTGACAGAGACGGAGCGATTT
>DUQE01000050.1 GCA_012837925.1 Bacillota bacterium | reverse complement strand
TGCATGAGGAGTACCGCATTGCCGGTACTGAGCGCTTCCCGGGCGGTACGCCCGCAGGCAGCTACAATGCCGGCATTTTGCATGTAGGGAACCAAGTCAGGTTGCCACGGTTTGAAGATGGTTCCCGGCAGACTTGGATTCCAGTTGGAAATAATCCGAAGGGGACGTCGTAATAGGGCCTTGTGCGCGTTGACAAGATGTCGGAGTGCTTCAATGCGTTTTCTTTCGAGTCTTCCTACATAGATGATGTTCTTGCGAGGTCCTGTGTCGCCTGCGGGTGGCCTGAAGCGATCTGTATCAATTCCATTTAGGATAACGGCAATCCTCGGGTTTAATCCGGCGATCTCCGCGGCTACGTTAGGGCCTATGGCAATGACGGCACTAGCCCCAGCTAAAAGGTGTCGATAGCGTAGTTGATTAAAACCAAGGCCATGACAAGTGAGAATATACGGGATACTTAAGCGAGAAGCTAATAGCTGAGCCCGTTGAAACAGCGTCGAACTCTGGCTATGGATAACATCAGGTGGAAACTTGCGGCCCAGCTCGACGAGTGTTTGCAGGTCGGCCTCTGCCGAGAACGCGAT
The DNA here is from genome assembly GCA_012837925.1 of Bacillota bacterium. Taxonomy (GTDB): domain Bacteria; phylum Bacillota; class Limnochordia; order Darwinibacteriales; family Darwinibacteriaceae; genus UBA5420. The sequence goes on along the minus strand of DUQE01000050.1, from coordinate 1,360 downwards.
CTTGTGTTGATACAAGGCGGGAGCGTAGTGGCTCCAAAACAGCTTACTATGGATTGATCCAAAGGCTATGTGAATCTCGAGTCCTAGGATTTGCAGCTGTTTGGCCAAGTCTAAGACGTGAGTGGTTTGACCGCTCAAGAAAAAGTCAGACAGAAATAGCACTCTCATGGACAATCCTCCTTCCGTACCACATACATACTTTATGCCATCATGAAAAAAGAGTACTAGGAATCTCATGGACTGAGGGGTGAAGTTGTGGCCACAAGTGTTACGATTATTGTTGGACTTTTTGGTGGGTTAGGCCTTTTTCTTCTGGGGATCCAGCTTCTAGGCGACGGACTGCAGAAGGCGGCCGGAGACCGTATGCGACGCATTCTGGAGCTTTTTACTTCTAAGCCGATTAAGGCGGTTTTGACCGGTGCGGCAGTTACAGCTCTCTTGCAGTCGAGTTCAACGACTACTGTGATGATTGTTGGTTTCGTCAATTCTGGATTGATGACGCTTACCCAAGCAGTGGGAACCATCATGGGCGCCAATATTGGTACCACCATCACCGCTCAGATTGTCTCTTTCAACATCTACAGTCTGGCCTACCCGCTCATTGCCGTGGGTGCCTTATTGTACTATTTTTCCAAGAGGAAAATGAAGCGCTATGCTGGTAAGGGTATGCTCGGTTTTGGGCTTTTGCTGCTGGGTTTATCAACGATGAGCACGTCTGTTAGTCCGGTGCGAGAGTATGAACCGTTCTTGCAGCTATTGGTCACAATCGGCGACCGCCCGCTCCTAGGTATCTTGGCCGGTGCTCTCTTTACTGCTGTTGTCCAAAGTTCGAGTGCCACGACCGGTCTGGTCATCGCCTTTTCTTGGCAGGGGATCGTGAGCTTACCTGCTGGTCTGGCCCTGATCGCAGGTGCCAACCTAGGCACATGTATCACTGTTGTTCTAGCCTCGCTAAATGCTCCCATAACTGCCAAGAGGGTTGCCTTAAGCCATGTGCTCTTTAATCTTAGCGGCGTTCTATTGTTTGTGATCTTCCGCAGACCGTTCACAAATCTAGTTTTCGCTACAGGGACCACCGTCGCACGGCAGATTGCTAATGCGCACACGTTCTTTAATGTGTTAACGACTGTGATTCTCTTTCCGCTCTTGCCACGCTTTGTGAGGCTTGTTAGTTCCATTGTGCCTGGTGATGACTCAGAACTGGAGGCCAGACCAAAGTACTTGGACGATCGCTTGGTTGATACTCCGGGTGCCCTGATCAGTGCACAAAGAGAAGCCCTGCGCATGGGTACGATTGCAGTTGAGATGGTGGAGCAAGCGGTATCCGCCTTTATCCATGGTGAAACAACGCAGCTGGACG
>DUQE01000049.1 GCA_012837925.1 Bacillota bacterium | reverse complement strand
TCATGCAAAACATTCCTCCCAGAGCATCAAAAGGCGTTCTCTTCGCGGCACTTTTACGCCCACCTGGGCATAATTCTTCAGATCATCGTCCATTACTTTAGGAGCCTGTGGCTCCCAGAACATCGTTAATTGAGCCAAAGGAGAGGCGTCTAATTTGCTTATCACAACATCGACCTGGGCAAAGAAATCCTCGGGAAGAAGGCTTTCGGCAATACGGTGTATAACCTTCGGATCATCGGTTGCCTGCTTAAGTTGGCGTGTCTTCTCAAAATACGTTCCCTGGGCTAAATGGGCCTCAAGTTTAATTTGACCAGCGACCTTATGCTGGTCCTTTAGTGTGGCTGCTAGTTTTTCCATCCCTTGCTGAAGATAGGATTTAAGTTCGTGGGATGCTAGAGGTCTCAAAAATCCGTCGAGCGTAATACAGTCCAAGCTCCAGCGAAAATCTTGGGTTTGGTGGGGATGAAAAGAGACCAGATCTTCGCCATTTCCAAGCTTGTGTAAAATGTCTGCAGTCTTTTGCCCGAACTGGCTAGAAAGTTCCATAGGGGGGATATTTCCTAACTCTCCAATGGTTTTTATGCCGAGTTTTTCCAGAGTTTCTAATTCGGGTAGAGGCAAGCGGTGTAAGGGAAGTTGGCTTAAGAAACTTCTTGTGTGGCCAGGTGGAACAATTCGGTCATATCCTGTGCAGTTGTGGGCCGCCAGTTTAGCGACTAACTTGCTTTGGCCAGCACCCCAAATTCCGCCTTCATTTTCTCGCTGCATTTTATCATTATAATCTGTGATGAACTGCTCAAAAATAGCGCGTTCTTTGAAACGCAAGTACCAGGAATGGGGGTACTCTATCTCTAGTTCGTCTGTGTAATGAAGTGCAAAAGCATGCCAGTCTTCGGCGTAGGAAGCAAAGTCGCTTAGGGTAATGGGAATTGTGAGGACGGGTCGATCAAGCTGCAAAACGGCTTTGGTTTTAATGGGGAGTCCCGGTGAACAATCCCAGATTTCCCTATTGTGTGTTAAAATATAATAAGCATCCGCTTGAGGTGGGTTGAAGTGGCGAATATAAAAGTGGCGTAAGCCACAGTAGATAATCATGAGAAGCCACGCCTCCTTTGAGAACAGCTGTTCGGTTTGATTATAATACAGAACAAAGGTTCTGGTCAAGGAGGGAAAGGATGGTACAATGGAAATTACATTTCTAGGAACCGGTACATCCCATGGTGTACCCGTAATAACATGTGATTGCGCAGTATGCCAGAGTGATAATCCCAAAAATAGGCGTACTCGTAGTTCTCTTTGGGTGCGCGAAAATGAGACAAGTCTCTTAATCGATACCGCTACCGAATTTCGTCTCCAGGCCATAAAAGCCAACATCAAAAAAGTTGACGGTGTGCTCTACACCCATTGTCATGCAGATCACGTCTTTGGCTTTGACGACCTGCGAGTCTTCAGCAAACTTACAGATAGAAGCGTTCCGGTTTATGGAAACGAGCCCACCATTGCTGAACTACGGGATGTCTTTTCCTATGTCTTCCGCAAAACGCAGGAGGGTGGAGGAAAACCGCAGGTGGAAACGATTGTGGTTAAAGATTCTTTTCGGATTCAAGATGTGGTGGTACAGCCCATTCCAGTATTTCACGGTGTGTTGCCCATTTTGGGGTACCGCATTGGCAACCTGGCGTATATCACCGATTGCAGCTACATTCCTCCATCTTCTTTGAAGCTGCTTGAGGGCTTGGAATTCTTAGTCTTGGGTGTGATTCGGCATGAACCGCATCCTACCCATATGAATGTGGAACAGGCTCTTAAACTGACGCACCAGGTGCAAGCAAAGCGCACGTATTTTACCCATATCTCGCATTTACTTGAGCATGAGGAAACGAGCAAAGCGCTTCCAGATGGAGTTTCGCTGGCTTACGACGGATTAACTATTCGGGTCTAGTTAATCAGCATTCGCATATAGTGTAGTGATCTTCTTTAGCAAGGAGGGGCAAGATGGTCATACACAAAGAATATGCTCTGCGTCGTTTTTGTGAGGTGCCCTTGAAACACGAACTCAGCAAGTGTCTCTTAGAGAAAATCTGTGTGCATCCAGCCTTGCTCAAAAAGCTAGTCTTCGTCACCAGTCGTGAATATTTATCAAATACTATGGTCGTTTCTCAGATGGGAACGGCTGATGTTGGTTTTGAACTTCAACTAGGTAGTGAATCGGAATATCTCACCTTAGTAAATGGTGATTTGCGCAGGGAGAAACAGCAAACGAGGGAGGCTCCGATTCAAGACCCTTTGAAGGCTTGGGATGTCCTACTGGACTTCAATGGAATCCTCCATGTGCAGCTCGTTTTCAAGGAAGAAACTCCAGATTGGTATGAAGAAATAGCAGTACCCAATGAAGCTATCCCTCCTGCAGCCCTGGCTGCGGGCTACTCTGCCTTTATCAGGGAACAGGTTGACTTAATCCTCTGGGCTATTACCCTGAAAGGACAAATCGATGAGGCTTTGCGCACACGAGATGAAGAGCTGTTCGTAAAATCGGTGAGACTGTACAAAGAGGTTTGTCATTCTTGCTTTTGGACACTGTAGTTCTGGGTTTCGTTTCCACCATTCCCAGTTGAAAACAGGCAGGATTTGCTGCTGTGGGTGTGGAACCTTTGAGAAGCACTCATCCACAAGTTTTGGAGGTCGACATTTTGAAACCCGAAATCCGTAAACGCAAAAGTCCAATTCGCGAACTCTTAGAGACAGTGGTCTCGGCCGTACTTATTGCAGCCTTTATCATGATTTTCATTGCCAGAGCCTATACTGTGAACGGCGATTCTATGCTACCGACCCTGCAGCATGGCGAGAGGCTTTTGGTTGATAAGATTTCGTATCGATTTGTTGAACCATCCCGCGGTGAAATCATTGTCTTTAAGAACCCTGCAGATACGAGCGAGCAGTTTGTTAAGCGGGTGATTGGCCTGCCAGGAGACAAAGTTGCTATTTCGCAAGGTGTGGTCTATGTTAATGACCAACCCATTGAAGAAAATTATACCTTTGCACCGGCCCGAATCGGCTTTTCCCCTCAAATCGTTCCCGAAGGTACGTATTTTGTCTTAGGGGATAACCGCAATAATAGCGAGGACAGCCGTTTTAGCAGGGTTGGGTTCTTACCGCGTAATCTGATTGTTGGTCGAGCTATCTGGCGTTATTGGCCGTTAACACAGGTGGATATTTTGTTTCGGCCCAACGTATTTAAAACGATGGCATTTTAGCCATCGTTTCGTTTTCCAAAAGTGCACGTTCCCTATCTGTAGGAAAAATTAACAGAATACTGTGAATTTAGCTTGTGTTATCTTTCTCTGTGCGTATGAACAAGCTTCCCAAATCTGTATATACTATATGGATTTTGAGGAGGTAACGATGATGAACAATAGATTTGGCTTCGTCTTATCTGGAGGAAGTGTGCGGGCTGCCGCGCATGTCGGGGTATTGAAGGCGCTGGAGGAGTATGCTTTAGAACCTGATGTGGTAGTAGGAACATCGGGGGGCTCGATTGTGGCTGCACTGTATGCTACAGGGCTATCGGCTGCAGAGTTGGAAGAGCTGTTTCTGCAATACAGCAAGGCCAAGGGGAAGATCGTGGATCTGAACTGGCAGGGAGCCGTTTTAGCCCTGCTAACCTGGGATATCAAACGCCTTACAGGTGTTGTTCGAGGAGCATCGATAGAAGCGATCATAGCGCAAAGCCTTCCTGTGCAGTATTTTCGCGAGCTGAAAAAGTGCCAGCTCTTGATCCCAGCGGTGAATCTAAATAATGGTCAACAGACAGTGTTTTGCGATTACAAGGCACTGGGTCTTACTTTGGATCGAGAAGGAAAATGTGAAGAATACCCTTTGCGCGATGATCTCAGTATTGCCCAAGCGGTGCGGGGAAGCATTAGCATTCCTGGGGTGTTTGTTCCTGCCGTGTTTGAAGATGATCAAAGTCCAGATTGCTATGTCGATGGCGCTCTTAGGGATGGGTATCCCATTAACATCGCAGTTCGCCTTGGGAAGGCCACAAGGGTGTTGGGCGTGAATCTTGGTTACGCTGGAATGCGCAGAGACACAATCTTGGAGGATGGTCCCCTCGAGATTTTTAGCCAATCTCTGGATATTATCATGCGTGGACAATATCGTGACCGACTGCAGGATAGGGCCCTAGCCGCAAGCAGAATCATGACAATAAATCCCTTGATCTATGATATTGGCACCTTTGAGGTAGAGTATATTCCCCAGATGATTGCGAGGGGTTACGAAGTGGCATCCCGACTCTTTCGAGAGCGTGGCTTAACGCCGGGACGCCAGGATAATCGAGAGATCCTTTTCCGAATGATCCGAGAACCCCAGAGCTTTCCCGAAAAGGATAGCCCCTATTTTAAGTATCTCTTGGAGCATCAGATTAAAGAAAGGTCCGTGCCAGAACCTCAAGTCAAGCCGAGGTGGCTGACTCTTCTGCGAACAGCGACTAGAAAAAGGGTGCATGGTTAAAGGTGAAGCCCTTATCTGCTCTTGGGAGAAGACCCCGGAGGGGGAAGGAGAATGGCTGGCATGAACGAACTAGTCAATGATTCACACCACACTTTAGAAACGGAGTGAGGGTATGCAAATCGGAGTGAGTTCGTATAGTTATAGTCAAAGTGGCCTTGATATCTTTGAGATCATCTTGAAAGCGAAAGAGACAGGCTTTGATGTCATTGAGTTCGCTGGTTTCCCCAATCTCCCCGAGGGCGAGACGGCTCTCTCCTTTGCACCTAAGGTGCGGGAGGCCTGTGATCAAGTGGGAATCAAGGTTGCGAATTATACCATCTGGGCCGACTTCATTAATGGCTCAAATGGCAATCTGGAGGCCGAAATCGAACGAGTTAAGGATGAGGTTCGCGTGGCAAAGATTCTAGGTGCACCAGGCATGCGTCATGATTCTACTTGGGGATGGCCTGCTACGAAAAAAGGGGCGAAAGGTTTTGATGACGCTCTCCCCATCTTGGTGAAAGGCTGCCGAGCCATAACGAAGTTTGGTGCTGAACTTGGCATCAAGACCATGGTTGAGAACCACGGTTACTTCTGTCAAGACAGTGAACGTGTGGAGAAGCTCGTTAATGGGGTTGACCATCCGAACTTCGGCGTTCTTCTGGATATGGGCAACTTCCTGGTCGTGGATGAAGACCCGACCGAGGCTGTAGGACGCTTGATGCCTTACACCTTCCATGTCCACGCCAAGGATTTTCACGTGAAATCAGGAAATGAACCAAGCCCTGGTCAAGGATGGCTCTTAAGCAGAGGGGGCAATCATCTAAGGGGCTCAATCTTGGGTCACGGTAACGTGCCCATTCTACAGGTTCTGAAGATCATGAAAAACGCCAAGTATTCCGGCGTTCTGTCCATTGAGTTTGAAGGGATGGAGGACCCTCTAAAGGCGATTCCCATTGGCCTGGAAAATCTCAAACGCTATCTGGCCACCGTCTACTAGCCGCATGATCCCCCTGGTTTGGAGAGACACTAACAAAAAAAGCAGGGAGAATGTTAGTGGTAAGTAACCAGCATCACATTGATACCTTAAACGAGCTGCTGAAAGGCGAACTCATGGCGATGAGCATCTACAAAGAAACCGATGCTATGCAGGGCGATGAACAGGTCATGAGCATGCTGCAGAAGTTTTCTGAGGATCACAAGGAACACGCTCGGCTTCTTGCAGATCGCATTCGCGAACTAGGAGGAACTCCCGTAACGAGCACGGGGATGGCAGGTGCCATGGCAAGCATTGCATCAAAGATCAATGCGCTTAGAGGCCCTTCCCATCTCCTGCAACAGGTTTATGATGGTGAGGACAAAGGGGTTCATGCCTATGAGGATCGTATTGACGAGCTTGACCCAGAGAGCCAGGATTTGGTGAATACGATCATGAGCACAGATCATGACCATCTGAAACTCTTCAAGGAGAGAATGGAGTCAGAGAAAAGCGAGCACTAAACTGCATACCAAGGATCTATCGAGGGCGCGCAAAGCGCCCGAATTTTTCCCTTGACATTGACGTTACGTCAAGCTTTATGCTTGGTGTAGGAAGGTGATTACATGGAGTATACAGTAAAGCAGTTGGCCGATCTGGCGGGAGTAAGCGGCCGCACTCTCCGCTACTATGATCAAATTGATCTGCTCAAACCAGCCTGGACCAATGAGGCGGGTTATCGAATCTATGGTTCCAAAGAAGTGGATCGTCTGCAGCAGATTCTTTTCTTCCGGGAACTTGGAGTTGATTTGGGCACGATTAAGGAGATCCTGGAATCGCCCCATTTTCAGGAAGAACAAGCTTTGCGTGAACACCGTGAACAACTTCTACAAAAAAGAGAGCAATTGGATCTGCTCATTCAAAATGTGGAACAGACTCTAGTTGCACTTGAAGGGGGAAGACCGATGACGGATCAAGAGAAATTTATCGGTTTCAAGGAGACATTGATCAAGGAGAACGAAGAAAAATATGGCAAAGAGATTCGAGAAAAGTATGGAGACAAAACAGTCGATGCCTCCAACGCTAAGTTGATGGGGCTGACCCAGGAACAGTATGCAGAGATGCAGAAGCTAGCAGAAGAAATTGTTGAATCCCTGGCCAAGGCTGTTGGCAAGGAGGATCCATCAGGTGAAGAAGGTCAGAGAATTGCGGAGCTCCATCGCAAATGGCTGAGCTTCACTTGGAAAGATTACTCCAAAGAAGCCCATGCGGGACTCGCCGAGATGTATTTGGCCGATGAGAGATTCACCGCCTACTACGATCAGTACAAAGAAGGAGCAGCACAATTTCTCAGAGATGCCATCGTAGCCTACACAAAATCCTTGTAAAAACATGAGGGAGCCGATATAGCCATAGACTATACTGGCTCCTTTTTGGTATCCATAGTCGCCTTTTGGGACACGCTTTGTCCCGAGATAACAAGGATTTTATGTCTGGATAGCTAATATTAATGCTATTGATCCTTATGAAATGGAGGCTCCTTTTTGACCATGTTAGTCCATATGGGAATTGATGTTGGTTCCACAACAGCAAAAATTGTCATTTTAGACGAAACGTCAAAAGTCATCTTCTCTAAGTACCAGAGACATTACTCTGATATCAAAGAGTCTGTTGTGAGCCTCATCGGTCAAGCCTATGAGACGTTTGGCGACTATGCTATTACGTTGAACATAACCGGTTCTGGCGGCATTGCCGTGGCTGAGCACCTCAAGGTTGGATTCGTCCAGGAAGTAATTGCAGGCACCAAGGCCATTCAGACCTTCTTTCCTGAAACCGATGTTGTCATTGAACTCGGCGGCGAAGATGCGAAAATCACCTTTTTCCAGGATGGAATTGAACAGCGCATGAACGGCATTTGTGCTGGAGGAACGGGTTCGTTCATCGATCAGATGGCTGTTCTCTTACGAACGGACGCTGCAGGCTTAAATGAGTTGGCCAAGAGCTATACCACCATTTATCCAATTGCCGCACGCTGTGGGGTCTTTGCCAAAACAGATATTCAGCCCCTCTTAAATGATGGTGCCGCTCGGGAAGATGTGGCCGCTTCGATCTTCCAGTCTGTGGTGGTGCAGACGGTTAGTGGGTTAGCTTGTGGAAGGCCCATTAAAGGCAATGTAGCTTTTTTGGGTGGTCCTCTGTACTTTTTATCAGAATTGCGAAAGCGTTTTATTGAGACCCTGGAGCTAAAGGATAGCCAGGTGATCTTTCCTGAAAACCCACAATTATACATTGCCATTGGTGCAGCCCTAAACGCCTGGAACAGCGAATCGATTCCTTTTTCTACCCTCATGGAACGAATCGATGAAATGCATGGCATATCGATAGAGCCATCAACGCGCCTTCAACCGCTTTTTGCCGACCAACAAGAGTTGGATGAATTCAGAGCGAGGCACAGTCGTCATGCCGTGACAAGGAGAGGAATAGAGGGCTATAAAGGCAAGTGCTTCTTAGGTCTTGATGTGGGGTCTACCACGACCAAAGCAGCGCTTATCGATGAGGATGGGGCCATCTTACATAGCTACTATGGCAGTAATGAAGGAAATCCTCTGAAATCGGTGCGTAGCGCTGTCCTTGCGTTGTATAATGTCTTGCCCAAGGACGCAGTTATCGCCAACTCCGTAGTCACCGGCTATGGTGAAGGCTTGATCAAAGCAGCATTAAAGGTGGATATTGGCGAGATAGAGACTGTGGCCCATTATAAGGCTGCTGAATTTTTCCGCCCTGGTGTGGATTTTATTTTGGATATCGGCGGACAAGACATGAAATGCCTGCATATCAAAGATGGCGCCATTGATAACATTCTCCTCAATGAGGCTTGTTCGTCGGGATGCGGCTCATTTCTCGAGACCTTTGCTTTTTCTCTTAATATGAGTATTCAAGAATTTACCGAAGCGGCTTTGCTTGCTCCTAATCCAGTTGACTTGGGTTCGCGCTGTACTGTGTTTATGAATTCTAGAGTGAAACAGGCGCAAAAGGAGGGCGCCAGCGTAGGTGAGATTTCCGCTGGGCTTGCGTACTCCGTCGTGAAAAATGCACTCTACAAGGTGATTAAACTGCGGAGCAAGGACGAGCTTGGAAACAAGGTAGTTGTACAGGGGGGTACCTTCTATAATGACGCGGTCTTGAGAGCCTTTGAACGCCTAGCTGACTGTGAGGTTGTGCGACCAGATATTGCCGGCATCATGGGAGCCTTTGGATCGGCGTTGATTGCTAGAGAAAGGTACGAGGAGGGTTACGTGTCAACCCTTCTTGATCGCGAGGCGCTGGAAAACCTCTCGCTAGAAACCAAACTTTCCCGATGCCAGCGCTGTTCAAACCGTTGTCTGCTGACGATTAACCAGTTTGGCAAGGGACATCGCTACATCTCTGGTAACCGGTGCAGCAAGGGTGCAGGAAACGAGCAGACCAAGCGTGATCTACCCAATCTCTTTGATTATTCCTACGAAAGAGTCTTTGCTTATAAGCCCCTCGACCCAAGTGAGGCTAAGCGAGGACGAGTAGGCATTCCCCGTGTCTTGAACATGTATGAGAATTATCCGTTTTGGTTTACGTTCTTCACGGATTTAGGCTTCTCGGTAGTACTTTCTGCACGCTCGACAAAGACCATCTATGAGAAGGGGATGGAGACAATTCCGTCCGAATCCGTCTGTTATCCCGGCAAGATCGCCCATGGCCACATCGTAGACCTGGTGGAAAAGGGTGTCGATCTCATTTTCTATCCCTGCCTGACCCACGAGCACAAGGAACAGCGGGATGCTGACAACCATTTTAATTGTCCCATTGTGATCTCCTATCCTGAAGTAATCAAGAACAATGTTGGTCAGCTGCAGGAGGCCAACATAAGATTCATGTATCCGTTCTTACCATTCAACCACAAGGAAAGACTGGCCAGACGTTTGGCCGAAGAGTTAGAGGAACTCGGTATTCCTTCTGATGAAGTGAAGCGTGCGGTGCACAAAGGCTGGGAAGAGCTGGCTCGGTATCGATCGGATATGCGCAACAAGGGAGAAGAAACGCTTGCCTTCATGGAGAAACATGGCCTTAAAGGAATTGTCCTGGCGGGACGTCCCTATCATCTTGATCCTGAAATAAACCACGGTATTCCAGATATAATCAATGATTTAGGGATGGCCGTTTTAACGGAAGATTCGGTAGCTCACTTAGGAACAGTGGTACGACCTTTACGTGTTGTTGATCAATGGGCCTATCATTCCCGCCTGTATGCGGCTGCGAGCTTTGTCGCAGGAGAGAAGAATCTAGAACTCGTGCAGCTTAACTCCTTTGGATGTGGACTTGATGCAGTCACAACCGATCAGGTCCAAGAGATTCTGGCGGCACGCTCCAAGATGTACACATGCCTGAAGATTGATGAAGTGAACAATCTTGGTTCTGCCAGAATTCGGCTTCGTTCGCTACAGGCGGCTATGGCCGAGAGGGAGAAACAGGGTCACGAGCTGAAAGGACCACAACCAGGGTACAAGAGAGCTATATTCACTCGGGTGATGAAGAAGGAACATACGATCATTGTGCCACAGATGGCACCGATCCACTTCCGCTTCTTGGAGGAAGCTCTGCACCTTTCGGGCTACAACGTGGTGATGTGTCCCGCCATGGATAAAGAGGCCGTTGAAGAGGGTTTGAAGTATGTGAACAATGATGCTTGTTACCCTGCCATCATTGTCGTTGGCCAACTGCTGAAGGTTCTTAATTCTGGAGAGTATGATCCGAATAACACCACGGTGGTCATGAGTCAGACAGGAGGAGGTTGCAGGGCCACCAATTACATCGGCTTTCTCCGGAAGGCATTGAGGGATGCTGGCTATCCGCAGGTGCCGGTGCTTTCCCTAAGCATTCAGAACTTTGAGAAGAACCCTGGATTTAAGATTACTCTCCCCTTGTTGCATCGAGCGATGGTTGCCCTGGTGTATGGAGACTTACTGATGAAGTGTCTGTATCGAGTCAGACCCTACGAGAAGATTCCAGGATCGGCCAACGCGCTTTATGAGAAATGGGCAACCATTTGCGAAGGATCCATGCGGTATCGCTCGCCGGGGGTTTTCAAACGCAACATCATGAGTATTGTACGAGAGTTTGATGCTTTAGAGACTGTGGAAGAGACGAAGCCCAAAGTAGGCTTAGTGGGTGAGATTTTAGTAAAGTATCACCCCACGGCCAACAACGACGTGGTGAGCCTTGTCGAAGCAGAAGGAGCAGAAGCCGTTGTACCCGAACTCGTGGACTTCTTCCTGTACTCTCTACTGGGCTTTGATTTTAAGCACAGATACCTGGCAGGTAGTCGACTCGAGCGCATGGCCTGTAACGCGCTCATTGAGATCATGGAACTGTATCGTAAGACCTATCGGGCTGCTTTAGCTGCCAGTAAGAGGTTCAGTCCGCCGAAGTTTATTCGTGAGGTAGCCAAGAATGCCTCTGCCGTGATTTCTCTGGGACACCAGACCGGGGAAGGATGGTTTCTTACAGGAGAAATGGTGGAATTGATTGAAAGTGGCGTTAAGAACATCGTTTGCATGCAGCCTTTTGCTTGTCTTCCCAATCATGTAGTGGGTAAGGGAATGCTGAGGGGGCTCAAGAAGGTTTATCCTGAGAGCAACATCATCCCCATAGACTACGACCCTGGGGCGAGCGAGGTTAACCAACTGAATAGGATTAAGCTGATGCTATCGAGTGCTTTTGCTGATTGACAAAAAGAGAGGAGATGAGTCTGTGAAGTATCGTAGAGTAGGCCGTTCGGGTCTAAAGGTAAGTGAGATCTCACTTGGAAGCTGGTTAACGTATGGAAAGTCGGTGGACGACGATATTGCCACCAAGACAATTCGGCGGGCCTATGAACTGGGAGTAAACTCCTTTGATTCGGCCAACGTTTATGAACGGGGGCAAGGCGAGAAGGTCTTATCAAAGGCTTTGAGTACGTTTCCCCGAGAGTCCTACGTTATCACGACCAAGGCTTTTTGGCCCATGGGTGATGGCGTGAATGACCGGGGACTATCACGCAAACATGTTTTCGAACAGCTCCATGCCAGCTTGAAGCGGATGAATCTAGACTATGTCGATATCTTCTACTGCCATCGTTACGATCCAGAAACGCCCGTAGAAGAGACTCTGCGCACCATAGATGACATGATACGCCAAGGCAAAGTACTCTATGCCGGGGTGAGTGAATGGACGGCGGCCCAGATCGAAGAAGCTGTTGCTGTAGCCGATCGTTATCTACTAGACCGCATTATTGTAAACCAGCCGCTGTACAACATGATTAATCGTTACATTGAGCCAGAGATTATTCCTGTGAGTGAGAAGTATGGAATTGGCCAGATTGTCTTCTCTCCTCTGGCCCAAGGGGTGTTGACGGGCAAATACCGTGGTGGTCAGGTTCCAGAGGGAACTAGAGCAGCCAACCCGGAGATCAATGTTTGGATTCAACAACTAATCTCGTCGGGCGTTATGACGAAAGTTGATGCCCTTGAGGATCTAGCGGGTGAAATAGGTGTATCCATTGCAGAAATGGCTTTGGCCTGGATTTTGCGACAACCCAATGTGGCCAGTGCTTTAGTTGGCGCATCGCGTCCCGAACAGATTGAGGCCAACTGCAAGGCTGTCGAAGTGACATTGGAACAAGACGTTCTTGACAGGATCGAAGAGATTTTGTCTTAGAGTCAAAAACGGAGATAGGACCCTCTTTGGAGTCCTATCTCCTTCGCGTTCAGCTATCTTCTTCACGCAGTTTGAAGCGAAAAGGAAGATCATGATTTGCGACAGTTTGCGAAGGAAATGACGAAGTACTATTGAAAAGTGCGATGACGGAGCCTTGAGAGTATCCAGCATTTCACAACAGGAAAGGTGGAGTCTTTCCGGAAATCACTTTGGAGGACACTCTTCTTGAATGCGTCCATACGAGGAGGCTACAACATGAACGAACCCATTGTGCCAGAACGGCTGAAAAATCAGCAAAAGAAACAAAAAAATAGCGGGAACAAAAAGCATGTACGCCTCACTATTTTCACGATCATTGCTATGGGTCTTATCGCCTTTGGGGCTTACTACTTTTTCATGCCCAGGCAAGAGAGTTTCGTGCTGAACTTCTACACCTATGCCTCGGTGGGAACGCAGGATTTTATGGAAACCCTCGCGGTACGTGGCACCATTATTCCAAAACAGGTTGTGTTGATTGAACCGAAGGTTGCCGGGACCATTGAAGAGATCTATGTCGCGGAGGGGCAGGATGTCGAGGAAGGGCAAGCACTCTTGCGCCTATATTCCAGTGAAGCAATTAGCGAGAGAAATGCTGCAGAGACGGAGCTCGGCGAGGCTCGAGCCAAACTCGCCCAACTGGGCATTGATCAAGAGTTGGAGATGGAAGCGGAAAGGGTTAAGGTCCTAGATGCGCAAGAGCAGTTGAAGCAGGCGGAGGATCACCTTGAGCTACAAAGGATTCTCTATGACTATGGTTCTATCCCCAGAGTGGAACTGGAAAAAGCGGAGCAAAATGTAGAAAGTGCCGGCCGTCGCATAGCACAAAGTGAGCGCGAGTTAGAGCTTTTGACTCGTAAGCATGTGGCGGATCGTGCGGCCATAGAGAAGAACATCGCCATAAGCGAAGAAAAACTCGCCAAAGCGCAGGAAAAGATCGACAACTTCATTGTCAGGGCAGACTTTGCTGGCCGGATTTTGTCCTTGAAAATTCCTAACAACCGGATCGTAACAGCCCACCAAGATCTTGGTGAACTGGCTGACTTGACGAGCCAGGTCGTGGAACTGCAGGTCGCCCCCGGTCAAACAGAACGTTTCGGCGTTGGTACTCCCGCCAGCATTAGCCTAGGGCAAACAGAATACCAGGGCGAAGTAGCTTACATTGCACCCCAAGCGAAACAGGGTAACGACGGTCCCACTGTTTTGGTGAGGGTTGATTTCTTAGATGAGGTTTCACATCTGCGCCCCAATAGTCAGGTGACGGCCAACATTCACTTGCAGCTACACCAGGATAGTCTTTTCTTACCGAGAGGTGCCTACCTTACCAGTGGACAACAACTGTTCGTCTACGTAATCGAAGGTAATAAAGCGATGAAGCGAGAGGTACAGTTTGGGCTTCTGCAAGGTAATGCGGTGCAGATTGTGCGTGGACTAGAACTGGGTGAAAAGGTAATCATCAGCTCGTATGATGCTTTTCGCCATCTAGACGAAATTCAAGTTCTGCCTGAGGGAGGGCATGTCTTGTGATTAGGTTAGAAGGCATCACGAAGGAATACTTCATGGGCGATGTAGAGATTCGTGCACTGGATAATATCCACTTAGAGATCAAACGGGGCGAGTTCGTTTCGATCATGGGTCCCTCGGGATCAGGTAAGTCCACCTTGCTGAATATCCTGGGAGTATTGGATCAACCCAGTTCGGGGGCGTATTATTTAGAGGATGTGGATATCACGCACTTGCGCGATAAAGAGTTAGCCCAGATTCGTAATCGCCACTTTGGGTTCATCTTTCAAAGCTATAACTTGTTTCCTGAGCTGACGGCCCTGGAGAATGTTATTGTACCCCTGACCTATGCAGGAAAGCCAAAGGCGGAAAGGATCGAACGGGCGAAAAGTCTCTTGGTCGATGTGGGAATGGGTCATCGATTAAAGCACTTACCAACGCAGCTTTCCGGTGGAGAACAGCAAAGAGTGGCTATCGCTCGTGCTTTGGCCAATAACCCCACCTTGATTTTGGCGGACGAACCAACGGGTAATCTGGCCACCGATCAAGGTTCAGAAATCATGACCTTGCTCCAAAAACTCAATTCACTAGGGACGACCATCGTCATTGTAACCCACGATCCTGGCATAAGTACCTATGGAAAGCGTCTAGTGAAGCTTAGGGACGGAGCTATTGTAGAGGACCGAGCGATTGCAGAAATCAAAAAAGATGCTTAAGGGAGGACCCAAGATGCTCAAAAACCTAAAGTCAACACTTGTACTGGCTTTATTTCTCTGTTTGACCATCACTCTGCCGATGATGGCCAACCAACAGGTACGTCATCTGCGTTTGCAGGACGCTGTGGAGCTTGCCCTTGAGCATAACTTGAGCTTTCAGATTGCTACGCTGGATTGGCAGGCAGCACAAGCGAAGCTACACAGAGCCGAGATTGTTGGCGATGAAGAAATGCTGAAAGAAGCAGAAAAAGAGTGGACAAAAGCTGAAGAGGTCTATGCAGAAAAGCGTCAGGAACTCCGCGACATGGTTCGCACGAGTTACCAACAGCTCTTGGAAAGCGAGTCTATGGTTGCCAGTGCCAAGGTGGCCAAAGAACGTGCGGAAAGCCAATTGGCCATGGACGAGAACAAGTATAAAGCGGGACTCCTTTCTTCCCTGGATATCGATCGGGCCCATAACAGTCTCCATGATGCGACACATCGCTATCAAAAAGCCCAGGTTGATTTAGAAACCAAGCGCATGCAGTTTAATGAGACTTTAGGCCTACCCCTCGATGAGCAAGTTGTTCTTACGGAGCGGCTACTCCTTGACTTCATTCCCTTTACTTTGAGTCTCGAAACCTGTTACGAACTCGCTCTGGATGTTGATCCAGGGATCCTTGCAGCCAAAGAAGGTCTGCAGAAGGCTAAAGAAGCGGTGCTTGTAGCCCAAAGTCCGTTTACACCAAGGGTCGAGTTGGAACAGGCTCTTATGAATCAAGAAAAAGCTGAAATTGCGTTGAAACAAGCCGAACAGGCCCTTTATTTCAGAATTCGTAGTGACTACTATGGGCTACTTAATCAGGCCCATGATCTTGATATGGCCGAGCGGAACATCAAACTTGAGAAACAGTCCTTACAGGCTGAAGAGAGTAAGTATGCGGCTGGTGTGGTGAGTAACGCCCAGATTGTGGCGCAACAAGAAAAACTAGCTAATCTTGAAGAACAGTATAGTGCAGCGTTATCGAGTTATGCGCTCGCCCGCATCAAACTCCTGCAGACGATCGGTCAGTATGAGGAACTAGGTGAGAACCATGACGACTAGACGCAGGCGGGGTTTGGGAATCTTTGCCATCCTTACAATTCTCTTTGGCTCTCTTGCGGTGGGATGGGCTGTGGAACACACAGCGATCACTCTTGAAGAAGCGCTCTTCATGGCTTTAGAACAAAATACTAGTCATGCTTTGTTCTTGCAGGAACAGGAACTCATAGAGAAGCAGGAAGCATTGAGAAAACATCCTCAGGTCACAGCGAGCACGAAGCCCATCGGGATGGCCAATGGCAAGCTACAATCACCAAGCGGAAGTCTGACGATGACGATGCCCCTTGGGGATCACCTGGACGTGACAGGCAAAGTTATGCTTGAAATCGACAAGAATGGAGTGGAACTAGCGCCATCAGGGAGCCTGAATCTCAACTACTCCTTCTTCGCCCTACCGGAAGAAAAGGGAGGAGAGGCAACAGCCGAAGAAAACAGGCAAAGGCAAGTCAACTCCTTGGTTCTTCAGGTAGTTGATCTGCTCATGCAGTTACGCCAACAACTTGACCTAAGAAGCTATGAAGAGGGACGTCTGCGGTACCTAGAAGCATCCCTTGAGGCGGCACGTCTCACTCCTGAGTACGATGATCTAGAGTTGAAAAAACAGCACCGGAGTCAGGTTGCTAAGTTGGCTACGATGCGGGAAGAACTCGAGCAGTTGCAGCTTGAACTGGTTACCGTGTTGGGGATGCCAACAATAGCGTCCCTTGATCCACAGATTGGTGTGAGGGACGTTCGTCAAGCCTTGAACGAAGCAGATCTTTACCTCGAGGCATTGGCCTCGAACCTTCCCCTGAGGCAGGCCCAAGTGAAGGTCGAGCGGGCCCGCGACGCACTCGCATTAGAACGCAAGACTAGAGGCTGGGATGTGAAGGCCAGCGGTGGTCTTCAGGTCAACGAAGTCACGAGTGGACTGACCTGGAACGTGGGACTTATGGCTTCAAAAACCTTGTATCCAAGGAACACTGTTATCGAAGAACTAGAGTTGTCGCTGGCCAAGGCTGAACATGAACTGTCGGTACAGGAAAATGCCTTAGAGGGTGAGGTGCGCAGAGCATTACAGAGCGTAACCGCCGCAGAAAACCAGGTGGAACTCCTAGCAGAGCATCTCGCGGAAGCAAGAGAAGACTTGGATTTCCGTCATAGGCAATACGAGGCTGGTCTGGTGACAGAGCTTCAAGTACAAGATACCGCTTTGACCCTGCAGAAGGCTGAGTATGATTATGCTGTTGCGCAGATGCATTATGCCCAGAGTATCCTCAACCTCTGGAATTTGTGTGGTCGTGACTTGAGCCAAGGGGTCTTTGAACTCATTGATTAGGAGGTGTTAGCGTGTCGCTGTGGGAGCAGTTCAAATGGTCATTTCGTCATTCCAAAAGACAGCCCTTAGAATCCCTACTTGTGGTGCTCACCATCGCCCTGGGTGTGGGTGTAATCATTGCTGTCCTGGGACTGTTTCTGTCTGTGGGATCGCAGTATCGAGACATTGAACAAGCGCAGCACTTTCGAATGCTGGAACTCCTGAGTAAGAGTGAATCAGCCAGGCGAGACGGTGCACCATTAACGCTGATTGGTTCACAAGATGAGAGCGGCGAATGGAGCGCAACGCTGGAGGAACTTGCAGAGTTTCAAAGGAATCTGCCGTCCACGATGCATGCCTATGTGGAAACGCACTGGTCGGCTAGGACACCTCTGTTACCTGAAAACGAAGAGTCTGATGAGGAGTTTCCAGGCTGGTATTTTGACGCGAACCAGCTCTTTATCATGGGAACGACACCGGAATATTTTGCTTTTAATGAAAGTGTTCTGCAAAGCGGTAACTTCTTTCTACCTGACGATGTCATGAACAGAAGTAATGTGATTGTATTGCCGGTTCATCTGGCCACAGAACTGTTCGGAGACAGTGATCCCCTTGGACAGGTGATCCCGCTGCTACCCTTTGGTGACGAGGAGTCCGTGGATTATACCGTGATCGGAGTACTTGCTCCGTCTGAAGCGGAAGAAGACCTGCCTTTCCGTCTTGGTGGTTCGCGCATGTGTTACGCCCCCGTAACTGCGACGCCTTTTTATCGCGAGGCGAGGGGTGGGATGAGCTTTCAGAACATCACGGTTGGCCTAGACAAAGGTACGGATATAGCAACGGCCCTGGAGCGGGCGACGAGTGAAGCCCGTTTAGTCTGGGGTGATCTTGTTGCTGTACGTAGTTCCTTGGCAGAGTTTCGAGAGTCGCAGAAGCAAATGCAGCGCTATGCCCTTCTGATCGGCGTTTTGGCATCAGTGGGACTCGTTATTGCGGTCATTAATATTCTCAACTTAATGCTGGCTCGCGTGCTGAAACGCACGAAGTCCATCGGGCTTTCCATGGCTCTTGGCAGTTCTCGTCCCATGGTGTTCCGGCAATTCATAATGGAAGCACTCACGCTTGGAATGGCGGGATCCATCTTTGGGGTAGCATTGTCCTTTGCCTTGGTGGAAGTTTTGAGGAAAGCACTTGGTGCCTTTTTCTCGACGGGAGTGTTGGGAACGAGAGTGTTAATGGGTGTTGCCATAGGTTTTGTGGCTAGCCTTGTCTTTGGTGTGTATCCGGCGTATTTAGGGTCCAAGACGGATCCGGTAGACGCCTTGCGTACTGACTGAGGGAGTGATCGACTTGGAAACGTTGAAGTTTACGGCAAGAATCATGGCAAAACGGCCTCTGCGCTCCCTCCTAACCATTCTCCAGATGGGGCTGGGGGTCTGGATTGTTGCCATTATCTTATCACTCAATTTGCAGGCCACCGGGACCCTTGATCTGGTCAACCGGACACTTGGCGATTCTCTGGCAAAAATCTCTGTTTCACAAATGGAGGAGTATCCTGGTGGAGGGATGATGATCAACTCCACAAGCAATCTTCGTTTCAGCGATCTGGCCAGGTTAGAGGAAAGCCTTTATGTTGAGTCGGCCTTCATTTTCCAAAACCAGTGGGAACGTAACATCGTAGTCGATGATGTTGCCTACAAAGTCCTAAACACCGCAGGAGCGTCAGCGGGTTACGGCCACGCCATGGATTTGGAGTTGGTGGAAGGTCAGTTCTTCACCGCAGCTGATGTAGAACAGGGAAACAAGGTTGTTTTGATCTCTGAGATCGTGGCTAACCAGCTGTTTCCAAACCAAACAGCGGTGGGAAGGACCATTCAGTTAGGAGACTATGGAGAATCCTTGGTGGACTTTGAGGTCATTGGTGTCTACAAACTCCAGTCGCAGCTCTTGGAGTTCTTTGTTTCGCAAGCCCATCTCATTTTTCCCTTGGGCGTTGCGCAGCCAAGGTGGATGCGAGCAGATGACTATGAGATGTTGTATCAGGAGATCTTCCTTAGGGCTAAGCCAGGGCAGGTGTACGAAGCGGTAGCTGACGCCCAGGTGTTATTGGCCGACCGTTCCATCGATGCACTCGAAGTACGTGGCGAGTACTTTAAGGACTCCACGCGGTTCTTTAGCGATCAGATTCGCACGATCACACTCTTTCTGGGGGCCTTCGCTTTCATCTCCGTTCTAATTAGTGCCATCGGCATTCTGAGCATCATGCTCGTTAGTGTAGTGGAACGAACGAAAGAGATTGGTCTGAGGAAAGCCTTAGGTGCATCGCAAGGAGTGATTGTGAGGCAGGTTCTCAATGAGTCCCTCGTCTTCTCGATTTTAGGTGCACTGCTCGGCTTGACAGCCGCCTTCTTTACGGCGGAAGGCTTGTTGAGCCAGCTCGTTCAGGAGATTACCTATCCTAAGTTGCCGAGTATTGGGGGATTACATCCCGTGGCGTCGCTGATTTCGCTGGGCATCGCGGTCGTCATGGGGCAGCTGTTCGGATTCTACCCGGCCCTTCAAGCAGCGAAGATGCCTCCGGTAGATGCTCTAAGAGATGGATAGACCGAGAGTAAACGGTTAGGTTCTGTCAGGTTGCGACAGGTTCTAGCCGTTTTGTCCTCTTGTAGCTGGTATAGATACTTTGACATGTAGTATTAATTAAACTATACTGATTTTGAAACCATTGTTCTTCACAAAACTTGGAAAGGGGCTCCGTGTGAAACCGCCACTACTTTCGCTCGTCGATGTAAATAAATATTTCGGTGATGTTCATGTGTTGAAGGATATTTCCTTTACCATAGAGCAGGGTGAGTTTCTCACTCTCCTAGGTCCCTCTGGGTGTGGCAAGACGACTCTCTTGCGGTGTATTGCCGGTTTAGAGAGCGTACATTCAGGCGACATTCTGCTACATGGACGTTCCATCAAGGGTATAGTCCCAAACAAGCGTAATGTCAACACCGTGTTTCAAAACTATGCCTTGTTTCCCCATCTCAATGTTTACGACAACATTGCCTATGGTCCGCGGGTCAAGAAGTCCATGACGGAAACGGAGTTAACGGACCGTGTGCGCGATGTGTTGGACTTAGTACAGATGCTCGGGTATGAGAAACGCATGCCCCATCAACTATCCGGCGGGCAAAGACAGAGAATTGCCATTGCCAGAGCCCTCATTAATGAGCCTGCGATCCTGCTCCTGGACGAACCCCTCGGAGCTCTAGACTTGAAGCTTAGAAAACATATGCAGACAGAACTGGCTCATTTGCAGAAGAAGACGGGGACTACCTTTGTCTATGTTACCCATGACCAGGACGAAGCATTGAACATGTCCGACCGGATTGTCGTGATTGACCAGGGAAAGGTACAGCAGCTGGGCAGTCCTAGAGACATCTATAATAATCCGAGTAATCTCTTTGTGACGACGTTTATTGGTGATCGCAACATCATGCAGGTCAGCGTTGTTGAAACCGGAGAAACGCATGCCAAAGTTCGACTTGGAGAGAATGTTGTGAGCATCCGCAAGCCGAAACAGCACTCGCTCCAGGCTGGGGAGGATGCCATTTTAGCCATTCATATGGATAAGATGCGGGTTTCCTGTGAAGAAACGGCGAACGCTCTTCGGGGTGTAGTTTCGTCGATCCATTATGCAGGATCCCAGATTCGTATCGAGCTTAAGGTCGATGAAAAGACGATTACCGTTGTTGAATATCAGAAAACCGAATGTGAATGCAACGAAGGAGACTCGGTCTTTGTCGTATGGGAAGACCATGGGGCAATATTGCTTCCTCTCGAAGAGGCCTGGATAGAAAGAGGGGTATAGCATGCAGACGTTAAAACGCAATATTCTGGCTGTACCCATTGTGGTATGGATTGGTCTGTTGGTGGGAGTACCTCTTCTCTTTGTCTTTGTGTTAAGCTTTTTATCTAGAGATTCGTTGGGGAACATTGTCGTCCAATTTACACTCGAGAACTATCAGAGGGTCTTTGATCCGATTTACTTAAGAGTATTCCTTAACTCCCTGCTCCTTGCCTTACTTACAGGGATACTGACACTCGTGGTTGGTTATCCAGTAGCCTATATTACCTCCAACTTAGAGCCCAAGAAACGCGCCTTGTCTATCGGCTTAATCATGCTCCCATTTTGGATCTCCAGTCTACTGAGAACCTATGGTTGGATGATTCTTCTTGGTAACGCAGGGATCATCAATAATGTGCTTCGGGCCCTAGGTGTGATTGATGCTCCTTTGTCCATGATGTATAAGTTTAGTACCACGCTCATTGGAACGGCCTATATGCTTGTGCCTTTCATGATTGTTGCGATCTTTAACTCTGTAGATAAACTCGATCGTTCTTTGCTTGAAGCATCGTATGACCTGGGGGCTAACAAGCGCCAGACGTTTTTTAACATCACGCTTCCCCTAACCATACCGGGTATTGCTGGTGGTTTTACGCTGGTTTTTATCCCTGCCCTCGGTTTGTTTTACGTTTCGGATCTGCTCGGGGGAGGTAACACGATCTTCTTGGGTAACTTAATCAACACACAGGTTACCCGAGGAAGGAATCGCCCGCTTGCAGCAGCGTTTTCCATGGCCATGATTGTTGTCGCTATACTCGTCATCTCTTTGTATGGTCGGGTTGCTAAAGATGATAGGGAAGGACTGTTTCAATGAAACTGAAGACAAGTAAGTTTGGTGCCTTCTATCTTTCCTTATTCTTTGTGGTTTTGTATTTGCCAGTACTGAGTGTGATCTTGTACTCGTTTAATGCCAGTCCATCGACGGCCCAGTGGACGGGGTTTACCCTCGATTGGTACCGCGAGCTTTTTCGAGACAGGGTTATTGTAGAGTCCTTTAAGGTGAGTATCGAAGTAGCTTTACTTACGGCACTTCTATCCGCCATCATGGGTACGGCCAGCGCTGTTATTTCTATGTGGGTAACAGACGGGATGAAGAAAGCGATTCAGGGAATGATGGTACTTCCGCTTCTTGTTCCCGAGATCGCTTTGGGGATCGCGCTTTTGATCTTCTTTAACAGTATAAACCTACCGTTTGGGCATTTGACCTTGGTGTTATCGCACTCCTTGTTCTGTGTCCCTTATGTCTATATTATGGTACAATTAAGGCTCAAGGAGATTGATCGTTCTATCCTTGAATCCGCTCGGGATTTAGGGGCTACCACGTGGCAGGTGATCGAGACAGTAATTTTGCCTTTAGTGACTCCTTCGATTATAACCGCATCGCTCCTGGCTTTAGCTATGTCTCTGGACGATGTGATAATCTCAACATATATGTCAGGTGCTAAAACAACAACACTACCCGTGCATATTTTCTCGATGATGCGCGTAGGAGTGACTCCGAAGGTTAATGCACTCTGCACTCTGATCTTGGTCGGAACGTTTTTCATTGTTGGCTTGAGCCAACTAACCAAGAAACAAAATAAGGAGGCTGTCTAAATGAAGAACCGAAGATTTAGTCTGGTTATCGGCATCTTGGTGATTGCTCTCTTGGCTGTAGTCGTTGTCCGTTACGTGAACCGTGGAGAAGAAGCTCCTGGCGAAGTCAACCTCATGACCTGGGGTGGAGACTTCATTCCTAGAGCCATCATTGAGGAGTTCGAAAAAGAAACCGGTATTAAGGTGAACTACAAAGAAGTTACATCGAACGAAGATATGCAATCTCTACTTGAAGCTAGCCCTGATCAATATGACTTGGCTGTGACCACAGACTATATGGTCGACATTTTGAGGCAAAGTGACATGTTGGCTGTCCTTGATAAGAGCAAGATTCCCAACTATGCCAACATTAACCCCGTCTACCATGGCGCCTACTATGATCCCAACGACCAGTATTCCATACCGTACGCCATTTCCATCTCCTTCCTGCTGGTTAACCCAGAAGGCGTGGAGAGCCTAG
Organism: Bacillota bacterium; assembly: GCA_012837925.1. Taxonomy (GTDB): domain Bacteria; phylum Bacillota; class Limnochordia; order Darwinibacteriales; family Darwinibacteriaceae; genus UBA5420. Next base: position 80,407 of record DUQE01000049.1, on the reverse strand, counting down.
GAGCGAGGCCCATTACCAGTTACGGGGACATGTGGCAGGAAGAGTTGGTAAACAACATTGTCCTTATCGACTGGTCCGTAGAAATTATGGGACTTGTGCTGAAATCTCTGGGTTATGAGTACAACGAAACAGATCCAGTGAAAGTCGCCGAAGCCAGAGAAAAACTGTTTGCCCTCAAGCCTAACATCAAGCGCTTTGAGACGAACACCCCAGAAGATTCTCTGGTCAATGGAGAGGCTGTAATCGGATTCATGTACTCCAATCAGGCTGTCAAAGGCCAGCAAGCAAGGCCGAACCTGCAACCGGTGTTCCCTACAGAAGGTATGCCGATTTACATCGATTCCTGGGTTATGTCGAAGCAGGCACCGAACAAGGATGGAGCCTATAAGTTCTTAGACTTCATCATGCGTCCAGAAATTGCCGCTAGAATTGCTGACATGACCAAGTTCACGAGTCCGAATAAGGCGGCTGAAGCTCATCTGCCAGCAGACTTCAAGAACAACCCCATGCTCAATCTGGCCGATGAAGTCGTTGAGAACACGAGTTTCTACATTGGTGTCGATCGAGTACTTGACGAATATGAACACATCTACTCTGAGTTTAAGCTCAGATAAAACAAAGACGATCATCAAAAAGCAGCTCTCGGTATCAAATCCGGAAGCTGCTTTTTTAGGTCTTTATCGTGATTCCATAGGTTTCAAGTGCAATCTTCTTATAGAGCTGGGCTAACTCTTGATTGTCCTGAATGACAAGCATGTGCAGGGCCAGCTGAAGGCATTCCATGTAGTCGGGTTGTTTCAACAGAAACGCTGCAATTCCCTTGCGGAAGAGTAAGGCCCCCAAGTAGTAGGAGAGGTGGTCTTCATTGCAGCTGTGAATCCCCTCATTGGCCGCCAATAGAGCCTTTTCGTGTTGATCGAGACGATGGTAGTTGTAGGACAAGTTGAAATAGATCTTGATCCGGAACATTTTCTCGGCCGTTGTTGCATAGAGCCCTTTGTTTAGGTGTTCTAGACAAAAACGGAGAATGGAGTTGGCTAAGTGCAGATCATCCGTAATGGATGTTGCGATCATAAGCAAAATTCGGTGCTCAAATTCAGTGTAGCCAAACCGGGCAAATTGTGCAGGTGTGAAGCTCGGGTGGCTGATCTTCACGGCCTCTAGAAAGTCCTTGCCGCACTCTCTTTGGATGACTTGATCACAAGTATAGTATTTTTGAATGCCAGAAAGCATCCACTCAAACTGTTTGACCACAGAAAGGTTGACCAGGGTTCCCTTCTCCGGGGTCGTAGCCATATATACGGCAAAATCCTCATAGAGCTGTTGGAGAGCATTCATGTCATGACGAATCAGCAGGTCTTCTAAACGCGAATACAGCTCAAAAATCTGGCTTGCGGAGCTGTACATGGTCAGATCTGCAAGAAGGTCCTTTTTGTAGATATGGGACAAGTAGATAAGGGTATCATACCTTGGCACAACTCTCCCGTTTTCAATCCTGCGCAAAGCATCTGCTGTGACACCACACAGCGCCTCTACGTCACTCTGGGTGTAGCCTAGGGACTTTCTCAACTTCCTCAAATGATCCCCGAATCTGGAAAGATCAAAAGACTCAAACATACCATCACCTCCCAAAAAGCGACTTTCATTCTGGGTGAAACCAACCTTGATCTATGCTAACGTTGTGGTAAAAGGGGGTGATCTCATGAAAAAGAAGTCGTTTGCTCTAACGATGGTGCTGGTGATCCTCATGTTCGCTTTGCCCATAGGGTGTAGTGCTGGACCGGACGACATCCCTCTACCACCGTGTACAGGTATGTCCGTACCAGCTCCAGGCGATGTTGTACCGTTCCCATACGTAACCATGTAAGTTGCAGTAAGCAACGGAAAAAATTGGCATAATGCCAATACTATTCCACCCGACAAGGGAAAACCCTTCACAAGAAGGATCAAAAGTGGCTTTCACACACCCAATAAGGACTCACGTTACTGTGCCTACCAGTCCAAGCGATGCGCGACTGAAGGAGTGGTTCGAATGAAGTACGTAATCCATGACAACGTGAAGGTTGTTCGTCGTACCCAGGCTCCGCTTGCAGGCCGTGGCCTTGCTTATATGCATGTCACAAACAAATGCAACCTTAATTGCATTGGGTGTTACTCGCGTAATGAAAGCCGTAATAGAGTGCCAGACTTACTGCTAGAACAACTGAGACTCATCATCAGTGAACTAAGTAAGAATGGTTTCTCAACGCTAGTAATCTCCGGTGGGGAACCTCTCTTAAGGGACGATTTGCCGCAGTTGGTGGCCTGGGCAAAAACGGCTGGAATAGGGAAGATTACTATCGAGACAAATGGGACATGCGTTGATCTCAATGTGTTAGAGAGACTGAACCATCTTGTAGACAGGATAGATGTGGGGATCGATGGCTATGAGACGCGAGGTCCACATTTCTTACGAGACAAAGGTTCCACTCGTTACGCAGTTAAGGCGATACTTCAGATTCAAAGTGTAGGGATACCTGTGGCCATGGTGCCAACCTTGCATCGCAAGAACACGAGTCATATTGATGCTTACAGAGCGTTTGCCGAGGAACTAGGTGTTCCCGTAGTGTTTAACATTCTAACAGGTAATCCCAACATACCTCCGCTTGATGAGTACGTCTTAACGGATGAGGACCTTCAAGCTTTGGCATGTCTCAACCATGGAACCATCCACGGATCGCTCTGTGATGCGGGCACTATGGTCGTAAGTATTGATGCGACCGGGAGCGTTTTTCCTTGTCGCATGTTGCACGACGATGAATTTTGCTTGGGGAATCTATTGGACGAGCCCCTCGAGAGCATCCTAAGGTCAGAAAGGACTCGAAGATTTTGTGCCACGACTTTCCGTTGCGTCCTGGGGTGCAAGTTCTGTAACCACAGATATGTCTGTAGCCGCGAATGTAAAGAACGCAGACATTTTCCCCAAATGGGCTATTCCACCAGTTATCTGGGTACGAGCCCACTCTGTAGTTGTATTTAACTGGCCAGATATAAGAGTTTCTCGGTGATTTGAGGCGGGATACCCCGTCTCATTTCTTTTATTTCCGAGCAAAGATCCACAAGTCGTGGTGAAAAGCCTATGGGGGTTGCAGTACCTGATCGAAATACAATATAATGATAGCAGTAGGAGGTGGAGGGATTGTTTAAGGTACTTGAAAAAGACCTATTGGCAGAAAATATCTATAGAATGGTTGTCGAAGCACCCCTCGTGGCGGAAAAGGCGAAAGCCGGTAACTTTGTTATTGTTCGGGTCTCAGATGTTGGCGAGAGGATACCTCTGACCATTTGCGATAATGATCCTGAACGGGGCACGCTTACGCTGATTATTCAAGCGGTGGGAAAAAGCACCCGGGATCTTGTCAACATCCCCGTTGGTGATTATGTCAAAGACGTTCTTGGTCCCCTGGGCACGGCCACTGAAATCAAAGATATGGGCCGTATCATTGCTGTTATGGGTGGAATTGGTGTTGCACCGATGCTGCCACTACTTCGCGCCTATCGCAAAAAGGGAGCCGAGATTATATCGATTCTAGGGGCTCGCACTAAGGATCTGTTGATTCTGCAAGATGAAGTGAGGAGCTTGAGTGACGAGGTCATTTTGGTGACAGACGATGGGAGCGAAGGAATGAAGGGTCTGGTAACCGATCCGCTTCGCCAACGTTTGGAGAGTGGCGAACACTTCGATATGGCCATTGCCATTGGGCCTGCACGAATGATGCAAGCAGCCAGCAAGGTCACAAAAGAATTTAATCTGCCCACCCTTGTAAGCCTCAACTCGATCATGATCGACGGAACTGGCATGTGTGGAGGTTGCCGGGTTTCCATCAATGGAGAAACCAAGTTTGCCTGTGTCGATGGTCCTGACTTTGATGGACATGCTGTGAACTTTGACGAACTGGTGGTTCGGCAAGGATACTATAGGGATGAGGAAGATCACGTATGCCGGACCTTAGGGGAGGAACGAGTATAAATGATACCAGCAAAACGAAACAGAGTTGAGATGCCCAGGCGCGATCCTAAGGAACGCAGTTCTGATTTTATAGAGGTAGCTTTGGGGCTCGATCCAGAAATGGCCATCTCTGAGGCTGAGCGTTGTTTGAACTGTAAACACAAGCCTTGTGTCAGTGGATGTCCTGTCCAGGTTCCCATACCTGAGTTTATTCAGCTTGTTGTGCAAGGGGAGTTTGAAGCTGCCGATGCCAAGATTAAAGAAAAGAACAGTCTGCCTGCTGTTTGCGGAAGAGTTTGTCCCCAAGAATCACAATGTGAAGCAGTCTGTGTCTTGGCCAAACGGGGACAGCCGATTGCCATTGGCATGTTAGAACGATTTGTAGCAGACCAGGCCAGTGCAGCCAAGAAATCCCGGGATGAAGGGGCTCAAGCGACCAAGCCTGAGAAGAAATATCCAGAACGGATTGCCGTTATTGGTTCGGGACCCGCCGGCTTAACCTGCGGTGCCGATCTAGCCGGTTATGGCTATGAGGTTGATATCTTCGAAGCCCTTCACGATACGGGAGGAGTACTGCGTTACGGAATCCCTGAGTTCCGTCTGCCAAAATCAATTGTCGATGAAGAAGTCGAGTATGTGAAATCGTTGGGCGTCAATGTGTTCACCAATGTCGCTGTGGGACTTACCATGGACTTTAACGAAATGCTGCGTTCTGGAAAGTACGCCGCAGCCTTCATCGGAACCGGTGCGGGTTTGCCATACTTTCTCAACATCCCTGGAGAGAACCTCAATGGAGTATACAGTGCCAACGAATTTCTCACCAGAGCGAACTTGATGAAAGCGTATCTCTTCCCTGAGTACGATACGCCCATTAAGGTAGGCAAACGTGTTGCGGTCGTTGGAGCCGGTAATGTGGCCATGGACGCAGCCCGTGTATCAAGGCGTCTGGGGGCCGAGGAAGTATATATCGTGTATCGCAGAAGCCGCGAGGAAATGCCTGCCCGCCTCGAGGAGATTGAAAACGCCGAAGAGGAAGGAATCAAGTTCCAGTTGCTTACGAACCCAGCCCGTATTGTTGGTGACGAGAAGTTCCGAGTTCGGGCCATGGAGTGCGTGAGGATGGAACTGGGCGAACCCGACAGTAGTGGTCGCAGAAGACCGGTTGAGATTCCAGGTTCTCTGTTCACGCTGGAGGTTGATACCGTAGTTGTCGCAGTAGGACAGGGTGCAAACCCATTATTGACCACACGAGTGGACGGCTTGGAGCTCAACAAGTGGGGCAATATTGCCACCTTTGACGAAGCAGGCGCTACGAGCATTCCCGGTGTTTGGGCCGGTGGTGACATCGCCACAGGTGCCTCGACCGTAATCAGTGCCATGGGTGCAGGCAAACGTGCCGCCCTGGCTATCCACGAATGGTTGACTGCCAAGAGAGACAACGCCTAAGAAGACTGATCAAAAAAAGGCTGCTTCAGAACGATGGTGTTCTGGAGCAGCCTCTTTGTTTTAACGCTCGCTTTTCATGGACAGACTAATTCTTCCTAGTTGTGGTTCTACGCCGAGAATACGTACGGAGACGATATCACCGACTTGTACACAATCAGTGGGATGCCTGACGTAGCTGTCACTGAGCTCTGAAATGTGGACCAAACCAGCCTTCTTGACTCCTATATCAACGAAGGCTCCAAAATCTACGACATTCTGCACTGTCCCCTGCAAGACCATTCCAGGTCGCAGGTCCTCCATGCTTAGCACGTCGGCTCTGAAGAGCGGTGGGGGCAGCTCATCTCGTGGATCTCGCCCTGGTTGGCTGAGCGCTCCAATGATATCACGAACGGTAGGTTCACCTGCCTCGAGACTTTCTGCCACTTCTTTGGCATCGAGAGTTTTTAGTCTTTCGCGAATGATGGCTAGTGTCTCGCGGTTTTGCAGATCCTTCTCTTTGTAACCGATTTGCTCGAGGATTTGGACGGCCAAGGGATAGGATTCTGGATGAACAGCTGTGTTATCCAGGGGCTGCGACCCGTCTGCAATACGCAGAAAGCCCGCGGCCTGCTCAAAGGCCTTGGGACCAAGACCCTTGACCTTCTTTAACTCAGAGCGCCTCTTAAAGATCCCGTTTGTCGCCCGATAATCCACAACGTTATCGGCCACCTTCGCCGAAAGGCCTGAGACATGTCTTAGAAGAGCACTCGAAGCTGTATTGAGCTCGACGCCAACATGGTTCACGCAGCTCTCTACTACATGCTCCAATGTAGTGGCCAGTGCCTTTTGGTTCACGTCATGCTGGTACTGCCCCACTCCAATGGATTTAGGATCAATTTTTACCAGCTCCGCCAGGGGATCTTGTACCCGACGCGCAATGGAGACCGCTCCCCTTATCGACACGTCTAAGTCAGGAAATTCTTCTTTCGCAAGCTTTGATGCGGAGTAAACAGAGGCTCCAGCCTCGTTGACTACCAGGTACTGAAGTTTGGGATTGTACTTTTTGATCAGTTCGGCTACAAGTTGTTCGGTTTCTCGACTCGCCGTCCCATTCCCAATGGTTACGAGGGCAAGGTCATGCTTGGAGACAAGAGCGCTCAAAATCTCTAGAGCCTGATCCCATCTGCGTTGAGGCTCATGGGGATAGATCGTCGTGTACTCCAGGAGATCGCCAAACTCACTCAGCGCCACTACTTTGCACCCAGTCCGAAAGGCAGGATCAATCCCTAAGACCCTCTTGCCCCTTACCGGACTTTGCATCAACAGATCGCCTAAGTTCTTAGCAAAGATCTGAATCGCGTGTTCTTCGGCCTTTTCTGTCAGAGCTCCTCGAATGTCCCGCTCGAGGCTTGGGGCTAAGAGGCGTGCGTAGCCATCTTCAATGGCTGCCACTAGGTAAGGGGTCGCGGGGGACGCTGGGTTGGTAATTATCTCTTTGCTCAACAGAGCATAGACTTTGTCGATATCCACTTGAACTCTTACTTTCAGCGCGTTCAAGCGTTCACCACGGTTTAGGGCGAGTATGCGATGTGGGGGTATTTTTGCCACATCCTCAAAGTAATCGAAATACATTTGAAACTCAGCGCTTTGCGCTTCGTCTTCACTGTTTGCTTTTTCGCTCATCAAGAGGCCTGTGTCAAAGGTGAACTTGCGGATCAGTGCACGGTTGGCCGGATCGTCGGTAATTTGCTCAGCAAGTATATCCTGCGCTCCTTGAAGGGCCTCTTCTACTGTTGCCACCTCGTCGGTCAAAAAGGCTTGAGCCAGTTCCTCAGGTTGCTCTGGACCCTGTTCTAAGAGCATAAGTGCCAAGGGTTCGAGACCCTTTTCTTTGGCGATGGATGCCCTGGTTCTACGTTTTGGCCGGAAAGGACGATATAGATCTTCCAGTTCTTGTAGTGTAGTTGCCTTCACAATGGAGTCTGAGAGTTCGGGCGTGAGTTTTTCCTGAGCGTCAATCAGTCGTGTGATCTCAGCCTTTCGATCTTCGAGGTTTCGCAGGTATGTAAGGCGTTCTGACAAATCCCGAATGACAGTCTCGTCAAGTTCTCCCGTGGCCTCTTTGCGATAGCGGGCGATAAAGGGAATCGTGTTTCCATCATCTAGGAGCGCGGCGGTTTGCTCAACCTGATGCGGTCTGATTCCTAGTTCTGTGGCCAGTTGTTTAATGATATCCATGCACATCCTCCTCACTAGATTAGAATAGCAGAAAGGGAAGGAAGATGCAAAATGATGTTGAACACTATCTCGAGGTGGTAGAATGCTTGTTGAGTATCGGACAGTCGCCAAAGAAGCGGAGATAACGCTGGTTGAGAAAAAGTCCAAGTTCATAGCTCGCATCAAACCTGTGCACACCCAGGACGAAGCCGAAGCCTTTATCGAAGGGGTGCGCAAGGAACACTGGAACGCCACCCATAACGTCCCTGCCTACATCCTAGGTATGAATCAAGAGGTGCAGAAATATAGTGATGATAACGAGCCGAGTGGTACTGCGGGCCTTCCTATGCTGGAGGTTCTCAAGAACCACGAGGTCGTAAACTGTGTCGTAGTAGTCACGAGGTACTTTGGAGGTACTCTTTTGGGACGCGGCGGCTTAATTCGCGCCTACGGTGGAGCGGTGCGCGAAGCATTGCAGGCGGCGGGGATCGTGCGCATGGTGCCATCGCAGAAGGTTGCTTTCACGGTGGATTATGTTCATGTAGGAAAGATTCAAAATACGTTGCTTACGCAAGGTGTTTTTGTTGAGGATACAGAATACTTAGAGCACGTTACCTTTCATGTTTTGTGTTTCCCTCATGAGCTGGAACTTTTACGTCAGACCGTTCAGGAGTTAACTGCCAATGACTTTACCTGGAATGCAGGAGAAGAAGTCTATAGGGCGATACCAATTGAGGGGAGTGAATAGTCCATGAAGATTACGCGCCAGCCTGGAACATGGTTGTATCCTGTACCACCTGTCTTAGTGAGTTGCCAAAGTACAGGCCCCGCTAACATCATTACCCTAGCATGGGCCGGAGTTGCATGCTCCGATCCAGCAGTAATCAGTTTGGGAATTCGTCCGGAACGTCACTCCTATGGTATAATCAAAGAATCGGGTGGTTTCGTCGTAAACATGCCCATGTCTAGTCAGATTGAACTGGTCGATCGGTGTGGAACAATCAGTGGTCGTGACTATGATAAGTTCGCGGAATGTGGGTTTACGGCACTACCAGCTACCCTAATGCGAGCCCCCTTAATCGCTGAGTGTCCAGTAAACGTTGAGTGTCGTGTAATTAAGGTGATTCCTCTGGGAAGTCATGATTTGTTCTTGGGAGAAGTGGTCTGGGTCCATTATAGTGAAGAGTTTACCGTAAACGGTCGTTTTGACCTGATGTCAGCCGATCCTATGGTCTATGGTTTTGGCAACTACTATGGCCTTGGAGAACTCATTGGGCGCCATGGTGAAACGTTGCGTTGAGAGAGGTGAAGTGCGATGCGAATGCATAAGAAGATTATTCGAACTAGTATTGTTCTTGTCTTAGTTGTTGTTATGAGTAATGTTGTCATGGCGGCTTTTCCCGATAAACAGGGTTTTGTAAATGACTTTGCCAATGTTTTGGACCAAAAAAGCAAGGCCGAAATGCAGCTCCTTGGAGAGAAGTTATGGAGTGAACAGGGTATTGGTCTGGCGGTCGTCACCATATCCACAACGGCGCCTATGGATCCTAAGGAGTACACCACAGCGCTCTTCAACGAGTGGGGTGTAGGTGGGCCCGATGATAGCGGTCTTTTGATGCTGTTGGCGGTGGCTGAAGGAGCCATCGAAGTGGAACCAGGATACGGTCTGGAAGGTGTATTGCCGGATGGACTCGTCGGTGCCGTCATTGATCAAGAAGGAATTCCCCACTTTAAGAAAAAGGATTATGGCGCAGGGCTTTCGGCTATGGCTCTAGCCTATGCGAATATCCTGGCTGGTGAAGAGTTTGAGATTGTTGAGGAACGAGAGGGCAGTTCTGGGTGGTTTGTTTCGTTTGTCATTTTTGTATTGATACTCATGCTTATGCGCCGTGGAAGACGTTACCCACCGGGCGGAAGCGGAGGCTTTGGCGGTGGGGGAGGTTCAGGTAGAACCGTAATCGTGCCACGAATGCCTCGAGGCGGTGGATTTGGAGGCGGAAGCTTTGGTGGTGGCTCACGACCTTCCGGCGGCTTTGGTGGAGGACGCAGTGGAGGCGGCGGAGCAGGAAGACGATTCTAATCGAGAAATCATGAAGAGGGAGAGTGAAGTGGATGAAAAAAGGTACCATAGTTCTCATTGTTATTCTGGTAGTTGTAATCGCTTTAGGATCAGGAGTTGTTGGTCGTTACAATCAGCTCGTTGCGCTTGAAGAGACCGTTGACGGTCGCTGGGCCCAGGTGGAGAATCAGCTCCAGAGAAGAGCTGACTTGATCCCTAACTTGGTGAATACGGTTAAAGGGTATGCAAGTCACGAAGAGCAAGTTTTTGCTGATGTGGCAGATGCCCGATCTCGTCTCCTGGGAGCCACGACTCCGGAGGCCCAGATGGAAGCAAACAGGGGCTTAGACTCAGCACTTGGACGCCTGTTGGCTATCAGTGAAGCCTATCCTCAACTCAAGGCTGATACGAGTTTCATCCGGCTCCAAGACGAACTGGCCGGTACGGAGAATCGCATCGCTACCGAACGGATGCGCTTCAACGAGTCGGTTCAAACCTGGAATACTACGATTCGTCAGTTCCCCACCAACTTGTTAGCAGGCATTATGGGCCGACAGCCCAAACCCTTCTTTGAAGCATCTTCGAGTGCTCAAGAAGTGCCACAGGTTGGATTTTAGGTCAAGACAAACAAAAGGGCCCTCGGGCCCTTTTTGAATTAGAAAGGAAATGTGCTAGTCTGCGACTCCCTCAGCAGGTCCAAATCAGCGGGTGGAATGTTCTTGGCAAGAAAGTGCAATACTTCTAAGGACTCCGCGGGATTTTCTGTGCCCCCCCACACGACTAACTGGGTCAACTGGGCTGGATGTTGAATGCCGTAAATGGGCTCACCTTCATCGTTCACACCCACAGGCAACAGGGCTCCCTCAGAAGAAAACTGCGCGAAACGATCATCATCGATAGCAAGAACATCAGGCGCTTGATTGGCAGCAATAAGAACAACGAGTTTTGTGTCCATTCCTTGGGGAGGAAGAAGCTGCAAGTCAATGTAGACATCTTCGCTTGTAGCATTATATCCTTCGACGAGTTCGGTCACAACGTCCGAAAGCTCCTGGTACGCTGGACCCAGAAAGACAATCTTAGTGCGCCCCATGGCAGGATCGGGTGGTTTGGGCCAGAAGACCATCAAGAGGATCACAACCACGGAGGCCAGGATGCCGCCAGCGATCACCTTCTTCGATACAGGCGGGGGTGGGCCGTCGCCTTGGGGCCGTTCACCTCTGATCGTTTGTGCGACTTGGGGACAGCCTGTCTTGCCGCATCCGCCTTTCTCTTTCCAGCACTCGGCGTGATGCACGCTATGGCATCGAGGACAAGCTACCACTTCGTCTTCGGCTTGAAACTCCCTTTTACATACAACGCAGCTGCGTCCGAGATAGTCCTCGCCCTTTGTGATTTTTTCGGTATTTCCCGTCATTGTTCTCTCTCCAAATACAAAAAAACGTATAGTATGGTATTATTGATATTGTAACACTTTCGATCCGAGTTTGCCAGTAGAGACGGGTGTCAAGCGAGTTTCGAGCGTGAAGGAGGATGACCGACCTGAAACCACAAGTAGAAATATACACAGACGGGGCATGTAGCGGTAATCCAGGACCGGGAGGTTGGGGAACCATACTTATTCACGGGCCTCATCAGAAGGAACTATCGGGATTTGCGGCCGAAACCACCAACCAACGCATGGAGCTTCTGGCAGCGATCAAGGGACTCGAGGGTCTGAAAAAGCCATGTAGGGTGAAGCTATATTCTGATAGTGCGTACTTGATTAATGCTTTTACACAAGGATGGATTGAGAATTGGCAAAAAAACGGCTGGCTCAACGCCAAGAAACAGCCCGTCAGTAATGCAGATTTATGGCGTCAGCTCATCACTTTGAGCCATCACCATGATATCGAGTGGATTAAAGTGAAGGGTCACAGTGATAATACCTTTAACAATCGTTGCGACGCGTTAGCACGTGGCGCCATTGAAGCGGAGAGGTAGGGGTGCCGCATTGTTGAGAGACTATAAAGAGCTTGTCGAAGAAATACAGGAGATCACCACAGTAGATGGGTTTGTTTCGTCCTGCCTGGAAATCAAAGAGAGTATGTTTTTCTACGAGAGAGAATTGATGCTGGCCGCTTACAGCGCCTCACTTGAACTTCTAGCCGTAGTAGCGCTACTGAGTGCTGCGCTGAAGGGTAAGCGTGAACTGCAACGAACCAATACCGAACTGGATCGACTGGTAGAAGGGCTCATCGCGGATTTGAATAAGTACCAGTTTCCCTTGGACATTCAGTACGTGGTTGATCACTTTATGCACGAAAACAGCTTGCAGATTCGCCTGCGCATGCCCGTCTACAAGCAGATGATGCAGTATTATTGCTCCAATGTTCCTGATAATGAAGATCTTGATAGCATCATACGCCAGGCTCATCAAGTCTTGCGGGCAGAAGGTCCAAATCTGGACGAAGAGTTGACCCTCATCTTGGGCCGTGCAGGAGCTCGGATGCTTAGGGGTGCACGGCTGCGCCCCATGTGGCTCAAGATCAGTCCCCCCCGCATCCAAGTGGTCTTACAGGGACTGCAGACCCTGGTGAACAACTTCCGAGTCACTCCATACTACAACTACCCACTTGAAGACATTGCCACCGAGAGGCAAAAGCGCAAGAAGGTTAAGGGGAATGTCGTATCAGACCTTAGTGTTTTTCGCAACTTTCGCCAGGGCGGCTCCGGATATACGGACCTCAACACGGTCTTTGAGAAGGATGAGTATGATTACTTCTTTGAGAGTTTCTTTTCCAGTTTTGAGCATATTGATGTAGAGCCCGATCAGCAGGCTATGGCTCTCATACTCATGATCCTAGAGATACGTTTGGTGAACGAGGACTTCAACCAAGGGTTTCTGATGCGATTGCTCGTATACTGCAACCGGTGGGGATTGAGTGAAGTGAGTGACGTTGTTTTGGAGATTCTGGCGAGTATTGATGCAGACGATCCCTTGTATTATGAGTGTTGGAGTCTGCTCAAGTCGTTTGATGGGAAAGCCCTTCCAGCTATGCGCCGTTTTGTTCGAGCGAATCGTGATTCGCCACTCTTGCCCTATCTTGCTCTTTTCTTGTCCCATGGGCCGCCCACGAAGAGGCGCTGGAGTTTGCTTACGGAGATGTTCGATCATTATCCTGAAGAAAACGAGGAAAAGGCACAGATGGCGGTGTCGATTAGTCGTTATGGTGGGGAAGAGGCCGTAACGTTCCTGGAAAAAGCACTAGAGGCTACAACACATGTGAATGGTCCTTATGGAGAACGACTCAAGAAAGCTCTAGAAAACGCAAGGCACAATACGATTAACATGACTTGATCTTTTTTACAGCCCAGGTTGCAGCATCTTGTACGACGGTACTTGGATGTTCCCGGGCTGTTTCTTCTAGGATAGGCAAAGCCTCTGGGTTTCTTTGATTACCTAGAACAACACAGGCATTTCGCTGCAATACGTTTTTCCCACGCCAGGCCATGCTGGTGGGCCCAAACATGTCGACGAACTCTCTTTTTGTCAAGCGTAAGAGTGGGACCAGAGGTATGTGGGGACCCCGTGTGGGCTGAAACACTTCGTGGGATGTGATCTTCGCCTGGCGATTGATGGGACACACTTGCTGGCAGATGTCACAACCCCACAGTTTGCTGCCGATTTTCTCCCGAAGATCTAAGGGAATGGGTCCAGACATTTGTGTGAGGTAAGAAATGCAACGTTTCGGACGAATTTTCCCTGGTGCAAAAAGTGCCCCTGTAGGGCAAGCCTGTACGCAACGATCACAATCCATGGGGCAGGCCCAGTTCTCCGACGGCCTCGCGTTCGTCGTGGGCAGATCCACATCAACCAGGATTTCGCCTAAGAAAACCCAGGACCCATAGGGCGGAACGTATACCGAGCAATTGCTCCCCGGGTAGCCCAGACCAGATTCTATCGCTAGAGCACGATCGATGAGAAAGGTTGTATCAACCGCTTTGGTGCATTCTTTGGCACCATGGTATTGCTTCAACCCGTCGATGACTTGGTCCATACGCTCGCCAAGAACGCGGTGATAATCAAGCCCCCAGGCAGAACGCGAGATCGTTCCGTGGAGGACGGGCGTGGGGCTCGGATCTCCGGAATAATACGAAATGGCTAAGGAAAGTATGCTTTTGGCACTTTCTTGCAGATTTCTCGGATCCACCCGCTTGACAATATCGGTATCAACAAAGTCTGGGTAGCGATCTTCTTCTTGTGCTTCCCTGAGAATGGGAAGCATGGACGCAGTTGGTTGGGCAGGCATGATGGCAAAGGCGTCAAACCCTGCGTCGTGAATCAAGGTCTGCAATTCTCGGGAACTCACGCGAACGCTCCTTTCGACGGACATAGGAAAAAGAGGAGCACTTCGGCTCCTCTTGCTTGTTTACTGGGCTGCTTCTACAGAAACAACTTCTGGAATTTCGTGTTTGAGGATTCTCTCAATGCCACCCTTTAATGTCAACTGAGACATGGGACATCCAACACAGGCACCGGTTAGTTTGACGGTAACCACATTGTCTGCACTGACATCAACAAGTTCTACATCTCCGCCGTCGGCCTGAAGGGATGGACGAATTCTATCTAAAACCGCTTGAACTTTGTCTTTCATTTCGACACCTCCTTGGCGTTTTCTCTGCTTTACAATCATTAGTATACACCTTATGTTTAGCAATGTCCACGTTATGTTCCGCAAAATGTTCGATACGGAGTGGCGGTTGGTTCGGGAGGCGTTGCGAACTCTTCTTGCTCAGGACTGTGTGCAAATGGCTTTTCGAGAACGCTCAAGAGTTTCTGTAAAGGTTCATAATCGCCCTTTTGCACAGCAGCGCGCAGTGCCTCTTCAACACGGTGGTTGCGGGGAATCACACTAGGGTTATGCTGTTTCATGTGCTCCTGTGTCTGCTCCCAGCTCTGTGGATTTTGCTCCAGCCGTTTCTCCCACCGTGATCTCCATGCCTTGAAGCCGTCGGAGCGGTAGAACTCGTTTTGCTCAAACCTCTGGAACGTAAGATCGAGGAAGGTATTCGCATAGTCAGCCTGATGGTCATGCATCAGCTGCAAGAGATCTCGAATGAGTGTCGTATCGTCATCGTCGGCCTGCAAGAGACCTAGTTTATTGCGCATGCCGGCAAGAAAGTGCTGGTTGTATTGCGTGGAGAAGTCCTTGAGTTCTGCTTCGGCCATATCCCGCGCCTTTTCCTGATCCTCGTCTAGCAGGGGAAGAAGGGTCTCGGCGAAACGAGCAAGATTCCAGGCAGCAATCTTGGGCTGGTTACTGTAAGCATATCGGCCGTGTTGATCGATGGAACTAAACACAGTGGCAGGATCGAAAGCATCCATAAAGGCACAAGGTCCATAGTCAATCGTCTCACCACTAATGGTCATATTGTCCGTGTTCATCACACCGTGAATGAAACCCACGAGCATCCACTGGGCAAGTAATGAGGCTTGGGCACGGATAACGTCGCCGAAAAAAGCCAGATACTTGTTGGGTTTTTGCTCTGCACTTGGATAGTGGCGCCGTATGGCATAGTCAGCCAGGATTCGGAGTTCACCTTCAACCCTTCGTCCCGCGACGTATTGGAAGGTGCCAACACGCAAGTGACTTTGCGCAACTCTGGTTAGGACAGCTCCAGGCAACGATGTCTCCCGATACACTCGTTCTCCTGTTGTGACCACGGCGAGGCTTCGCGTAGTTGGGATTCGAAGGGCGGCCATAGCCTCACTGATAATGTATTCTCTGAGCATGGGACCCAACGTGGCCTTCCCGTCACCGCCACGGGAGTATGGTGTGCGTCCGCAACCCTTCAATTGGAGGTCATAACGCTCACCCTGCGGGGTGAGTTGTTCTCCCATGAGGATCGCCCGGCCATCGCCTAGCATGGTGAAATATCCAAACTGGTGTCCCGCGTAGGCCTGAGCCAGAGGTAAGCCGCCCGGAGGGTTCTCGTTTCCAGCCAGGATCGCAATTCCTCGTTCACTCTGGAGAGCCTCACTGTCCAAACCAAGCAACTTGGCCAAAGGCTCATTGAAGAGCACTGCTCGAGGCGATGGAACCGGTGTCGGATCGAGGAGGGAAAAAAACGACTCGGGTAACCTAGCGTAGGTGTTGTCAAAGTGAAAGCCAAAATCGTTTTGCATGGCGTACCTCCCGACGTTAGTATTCCGTGCAGATGTGAGATCCATGCGATGGTGCGCTTTTACCTTGATTCTACCATAGATGTCTCGCCCAGTGCAGGAAGATTCGTGGAGTTCTAGAAAACTAGGCTTACCCCGTCTTTTTCTCTTGCCGCGGGGAAAGCTTAAAGAAAAGGGGATACTGCTCCGCAGGCGAACTTAACCTATAACGTTACTTCCACGAAGTGTTTCAAGAAGGAGGCTACCCTTGACTACGCAGGCAACGACTCGAATGTATCGAGGTTTTACCTTAGACCCATTTCAAGCACAAGCGGTGGATTTCATTGATCAGAATAAGTCGGTCTTAGTGGCTGCCCCCACCGGTGTGGGAAAAACCCTGATCGCTGACTATATTATTGAGAAGATCTTTCGTGAAGGGGGACGTGTGGTCTATACGGCTCCTATTAAGGCGTTAAGTAATCAAAAGTACCGTGAGTTCAAGGCGCTCGTAGGTGCCGAAGCCATGGGTATCCTGACGGGTGATGTTGTGGTCAATCCCGAGGCCCCCATCTTGATCATGACCACCGAGATTTTCCGCAACATGTTGCAGGAAGATCCTGAGCGCGTTCATGATGTTCGCTACGTGATTTTCGATGAAATTCACTATATTGATGACCCTGAACGGGGAAGCGTTTGGGAAGAGAGTCTTATTTTCATGCCTCCTTCGATGCGTTTCCTCGGATTAAGCGCTACCATCCCCAATGTTGATGAACTGGCCAGTTGGATTGAAGAGGTGCAAAACTCCAGTGTTGAAGTGGTGACCCACTTTGAACGTGTAGTCCCTCTTCGACATTCCCTCTATGAGCGTTCGCTGGGCTTTACGACGATGAACGCCGTGCAGAAGAAGTATCGTAAGCTGGTTGGCGATAGTATGGATGGACGCCCTGACGTCGCCGTTACCACGCATCTTGATCTAGTGAATGCCATTAAAGGGAACTATCTACCTTGCTTATTTTTCACATTCAGTCGGCGCAAGTGTGAAACCAACGCGTTGGCACTAGGGGAAGAACAGGACTTTCTTGACAAAACGCAAAAAGCTCAAGTTCAAGCCATCATGGATGAAGTCCTAGAACGTTATCCCAACATCGAGAGTGGGCGCTGGCCGCATTTGAGAAGACTTCTCCTGAAGGGTATTGCCTATCACCACGCGGGGATGCTGCCTGTGCTCAAGGATATTGTGGAAGAGCTCTTCACACACCGTTTGATCTCGGTACTCTATTGTACGGAAACGTTTGCTGTTGGGCTGAATTTCCCCTGCAAGACGGTGTGCTTTGACTCCAGTACAAAGTGGGATGGTGTAAGCTTTCGACCGATCTCCAATCGAGAGTATTTTCAGATGGCGGGTCGAGCCGGGCGACGGGGCATTGACGAAGAGGGCTTTGTCTTTACTATTGTCGATTTAAATTACTTTGACAGCAGTGAGTTTCCCAGCATGAAGGAAGACGAAGTAGAGCCTCTGAAGAGCCAGTTCGCCCTGACCTACAACTCTATCTTGAACTTGGTGAAGAACTATAAAGAGCCGGACATTCATCGAATCTTGGGGCAGAATTTCGCCACCTACCAGGCTTCCGCGGAGCGTCAGGGAGTGCTGGTGCAACTTGACATGCTCGGTGATGAACTAGCCCGCTATGAGCAGCATTTGCGGGGCCCAGGTGGCCTGGCCAGACAGATTCGCAAGAAGCATGATCTTGAGAGGCGGCTGTCCACTACATACAACAAGCGGACCAAGAAGTCATTGAAACGAGACATTCGTTCCATCGTCCAACGACTGGATAGTGCCTTTTATCGAGAGCATCCCGATCGCGAACGGGCGTCGGTGAGGCGAGAACACAGGAAGTTCCGGCGCAAGATTGCGGCCTATGAAAGGCTGATGGTTCGCGAAGAGGCCCTCGATCCCCACAAGAGGTACATCCAGGAGTTTTCTGATAAAAAGGCCGTTCTTGAGGCACTAGGCTATTTAGAGGATGAGAAGTTAACCACAGCGGGGATCTTGGCCAGCCAGATCCATGGCAATGAACTGCTCATCACCGAAATGTTTATGGAAGGCTTGTTCCATTCGTACTCTCCAGCAGAACTGAACGCGGCGTTAGTGGCTGTGGGTTATGAGCCGAGAAAGAACGAGTACCGCATCAAGCACAAATTGAACCTTGCTCCTGTCTTTCGTCTCTGGCACTCCCTAATCAAGTTGGAACAAGGCATGCTCGGGTATTCCACTGTGCAGTTTAACGATCATGTGGCGGCCTTGGCCTATCGGTGGAGTAATGGCGAAAGTTTTTCCACACTCTTGGAAGCTTCAACGATTGACGAAGGGGACTTAGTCTTTGCCTTCCGCAGGGGAATCGATCTCTTGAGGCAGGTACGGAATGCTACAACAGAAGACCCTAACTTAAATGCGAAGTTGAGAGAATGCATTGAGCTCATGGATCGGGATGAGGTTTCGATTTGGCTCTAGGAACTTGAGGTGCATGGTATGAGATACAAACTTTTAGCTTTAGATATAGATGGAACGCTCTTAAATAGTAAATCCGAGCTGACACCCCGCACGAAGGAGGCCATCTTGCGCGCCAAAGAACGGGGAATCATCGTAGTGTTGGC
Source organism: Bacillota bacterium (assembly GCA_012837925.1). GTDB lineage: Bacteria > Bacillota > Limnochordia > Darwinibacteriales > Darwinibacteriaceae > UBA5420. The sequence goes on along the minus strand of DUQE01000049.1, from coordinate 61,921 downwards.
CACGGGTCGCAGATTAGCAAAGACCCTGCCTTTTGTCGACGATCTCGGTTTGTCAGCGCCTGTTGTGATTCACAATGGTGCAGTGATCTACGATATCGCATCACAACAGACGATAGTCCAACGGGGAATTGAGCTCGCGATTGCTCGGGATATTGTGGACAAGCTTGATTCTCTGGACATCAACTATGTGGTCTATACCGGAGAAAGCGCAGGGGAGAGGGTGGTTGCACCCATCGGTACATGGGACGAAGAAGAGGATCTCATAGCTTCGTACCTGATCGAAAGCGCGGAGTTTCTGGAGCATGTGGACCTTGTCGCTCCTCCCGTACGCATTTCCACGATTGATCGGGTACCCAAGATTGAAGCACTCTTTGAGCTACTCTCCCGCGATTATGCGGAAGCCATGAACGCGCTGGTGTTTGAAACGGAACTCAACGTCTGGCGCGGGATTGAGATCATTCCTGCGAACTGCAGCAAGGGTCAAGGCCTTGCAGAAGTGGCGGCACGTTTAGGTGTAGGACAAGGAGAAGTTGTGGCCATTGGTGATAATGTTAATGATATTGAGATGATCGCTTGGGCTGGTTTAGGCATTGCTATGGACAATGGGTCACAGCTGCTTAAAGAACAAGCCAAGAAAATCGCCCCAAGTTACGACGAGGACGGGGTAGCACAGGTTATTGAGGAGTTCTTACTGTAAGGGGGCTAAGCGGTGCGTGTTTTATACATAGTGCCCAACGCGTATGTGCGGAATCTAAGGCGGACTTTGTCGGGTGAAAGTGGTACTTGCCTGGTCATGACTCTGCCGGGGCTCGTCGCGCAGATCCTCAAAGAGGGTCTTGTTTCGTATAAAGAAGATCAAATCCTCGAAGAGGTAGCCCTTTGGCAGACCGTTCGCGATCATGCTGATGTGCTACAGTTTTTTGGCCCCATTGCCCACTACCCAGGCTTTATCCAGGAGCTGAAGTGGCTGTTTCGGCAACTAGACTATGGCGAGGATATCTTTGCCTCCATGCCCGGCGAAGGACAGGGAGAACTGCGATTATTGCACAACCACTACCAGCAAATCCTGTCTAAATATGGCATCATGACTGCTCCCGTACAGCTGAAGCGTAGTCTGGAGTTGGCCAAACAGCGCAGGGTACTTGCTGAGGTTGATGTCATCCGACTACAAGGAATCGAACCCAACCCCCTGCAACAAGAACTCATAGACGTTTTGGCGGAGGGTCGCAGACTCGAAATCGTCTGGCCAAAAGTGCAAGAGCCTGTCATAGAAGTGCGCAAAGCTAGCGATCCAGTTGCAGAAGTGGAGATGATTGGACAGGCTCTGCGTAAGCAAATTGAGGAGGGAACGCCCCTGGAGACTCTTGGGGTGGCCTTTCCTAGTCCGGCGCAGTATTTGCCCATATTGCTCCCGGTTTTTGAGAAGCTGAAAATCCCCTGGAGAGCTCCAGAGGTGAGTTTACGCAACACCGCTTTGGGGAAGACTGTGCTCACAACCCTTTTGGCCGATCTGCAAGGATGGAACAAGCATCATTTGGAGCTCCTAACCGCCCCTGGATGGGGATTCCCCTTTGGCCTGACCGCAGACGAGCACCGTCTTTTGCGTCTCGCCCCTCCTTTGAAGGGGCTTCCCGCGTGGAAGAGTTATCTTGGTCAAGAGCCAGGTTGGAAGAGTGTCTTAGAACTCTTGACCGATCTCGTAAAGGGGTTTGTAGAAAAACCCCTTCAGGATTATGGTGTGTGGCTAGAAAACCTCCTGAATCAACTACAACCAGAGAACTGGGTCTGGCCCCAGGAGAATCTGGACAACTGGGCGGAGTTGGTTAAGGCTTGGGATGGCATGCAGGCCATCGCATCGAGTCTCCAAAAATGTGATTGGCTGATCACGGCAGAACAGTTCGTTCAACTCTTACAGAGCCTTTTGGACAGTTATCAGATTCGAGGTCGGCGAGTCTTCTCTGAGCGCGTGCAGATTGTCAGTACCGAACAGCTTGGAGCATACACATATGAAGAACTCCATGTTGGAGGTTTGGTCGAAGGGCAGTTTCCGCCTCGCACCAGCGTACATTGGTTGACAAAGACCAAGTCTCTCTTGAGTCGTAACGAATTGTACGAGCGCCTTTCGCATGGGGCCAGCAAGGTGTACTTGTATTACCCCGAGGTCGACCGCGAAGGGAAATTGAATCTGCCGGCCACCATTTTGCCCAAAGTCGAGGAAGAGGAAACAACAAGTCGGCCTGAGCTCACCCATTACCCCACTCTCTTTTTTGGGCGTGGCTTTTTGCGGGATGACCAGCTCTTGACGATGCTGCAGCGCCGCATTCTCGAGGAAGGTCTGTCTGTCTCACAGCTGAATCGCTATGCGAACTGTCCCTATCAATTCTTCTGTGGACATGTCCTGCAGCTACAGCCCGATGAAGAAGTGTCGTTGGAACTTGACGCCAGGGATCACGGGAATCTCGTGCACGGAGTGCTACAAACGTTTTGGGAAGGCTACTTAGAGGGACCTCTGCCCAGCATTGAGGATGGACAGGCACAGATTGAAGGTTTACTCCACAGAGAATACTCCGCCATGGGGGCACATCCTTCGCCACGCCTTGTTCGCAGCATGCGTGACTTTATCCGGTCGGATCTCCAGTGGGCCCAAGGCGGGTTTCGACCGAAGTACCTGGAAAAGTGGTTTCAAGGTCTCGTCATAGACACACCTGCTGGGGTGGTGTCTGTTCGGGGTCGTATCGACCGAATTGATCGTAACCCAGATGGCGCGTACATTCTTTATGACTATAAGACTGGAACAGCGCCCCAGATCAACGCCATGGTAGAGGGGAAAGACGTGCAGATTGCCACTTATCTCCTGGCTGCCCAGAACATTCTGCCTCAAGGAAGAAACGTGGGGGCCGCCTATTACCTCATCAGCGATCGAAGTAGGAAGGGCATTTTCCACGAGAATTACTACAGAGCGCTCGGTGTCACCAAAGGGAAAAACGTCCTCAATGAGCAGGAGTTCGCTGCGCAGAACCACAAATTTGCCGAGATTCTGCAGGGCTACATTCGAAGCATCCTCGAAGGTCGTTTTCCCATCGAACCAGCTAGTCCAAGAATATGCAGCTTTTGCGCCTTTCAGGGCATCTGCCGGAAGGAGGCGGGATTCTAATGTCCTTTGACCCAACACCAAGTCAATGGAAAGCTATCACCACAACAGATCAGCCGCTTGCGGTAACGGCGGGGGCCGGTTCGGGAAAGACTAGGGTGCTCGTGGAACGTTACCTCCATCTTCTGGAAATCGGCGTCTCCGTAGATGAGATTGCTGCCATTACGTTTACCAAAAAGGCTGCACAGGAGATGAAAGATCGCCTCCGCAATATGCGCCCAGACTTGATCGAAAGCCTTGAACAGGCACAGATCTCCACCATTCATAGTCTCTGCCAGCGGATCATTCAGGAACATCCTTTGCAGGCCAAGATTGATCCGCGCTTTCGTGTGGGCGAAGAGTGGGAAACGAAGGTCCTGCTTACCGAGACTATCGCGGAGGTTATCGAGGAATCCGATCCCCCTGATACGCTGGAGACTGCTGGGGAAACAGCAGAGATCGTCCTGGCACTGTATGAAACCATGTTAAGCAAGGGGGACTTGGATTTTCGTCGCCCATTGGAGCCAGTAGAGGAAGAGTTCCCCTTGGAGCAACTCTATGACGCTGTTCGGAATGTACTTGCTCTGCAACCTACGACGGAGAAGCAAGCACAGGTTCTTGGCGACTTGCAGGATCAATGGCGGGGTTTGGCCGAGTTACTCGCTTTTCCCGATGATGAGCTTCGCCTTGAGGCTCTTGATGTCTTGTTGAAGTTAGTGAAGGGTATCCGCGGCAAGTTGGCGGAGCAGACCAGCCACCTCAAAGCGTTGATTGAAGAGGCTCGGCAGAACATCTTAGAAGCACAAGGGCAGGTCGTAGTCGCTTACCTGGGTGAGGTTTTAGAGCAGGTCCACGAGCGTTATGACCAGAAAAAACGGCTCTTTGGCATCCTCGACTACAATGATTTAGAACAGTTGACGTATTCACTTCTGCAGGATGATACTGTCCGTGCCGATTATCCCTTTAGACACCTTATGGTCGATGAGTTTCAGGATACGAACCCCTTGCAGAAGAAAATTGTCGATGCGCTGGTAAGCCAGGGGGCCAAGCTCTTTGTGGTGGGCGATCCCAAGCAGTCTATCTACCGTTTTCGAGGGGCAGATGTAGAGGTCTTTGTGCAGACGAAGGATGAAATCGAAGAGGTCGGCACCAATGTATTTCTCGAAGAGAACTTCCGTTCGCGCCCCGAGTTGATTGACTTTGTTAATGCCTTCTTCCGGAAACTCCTCTCCGGTGAGTCCATTGGATTTGAAGAGAGTGCGGCAGCGAGAGAAGATGCAGGTCAGCCCTGTGTAACCATCTTGCGTACGCCCGCAGACGATCTACTGTCCAATGAGGCCAGGGCCGCCGAGGCCCAGCAGATTGCTCTGAAAATCCGAGACTTGGTCGATCAGGGAGGGTACCGCTACGAGCAGATCTCCATTTTGTTTCGGGCTATGACCAATGTTCACATCTATGAACGAGCACTGAAAGAAGCGGGCGTCCCTTACGTCAACTTAGGAGGCCGGGGTTTCTATACCAAACAGGAGATTCAAGATGTACTGCATTATTTCCGTTGGCTTGAAGATCCTGAGGATGAGGTGGCGAAGCTCGCTGTCTTGCGATCTCCCTTTTACTTGATCTCAGACGAAGGATTGTACTGGATTCGCCAAGACCGCCTTGATCAGCTAACCCAAAGAGAGCAAGAGGCTTATCAAACGTCGCAAGAAGACTATCTTGTCCTCGTTGCGCAGGCGAAGTACAGACCGGCTCCTGAGGTGATCTCCGCCTTGCTGGAGAGGACGGACTATGTAGTAAAGACCTGGCGCTTACCCTTTGGGCCTCAAAAGGTAGCGAATATCGAAAAGCTCTTGGAGCAGAGTTGGGATCTCTTTGCCAGGGATGTCTACACCCTCCCTGAGCAGGCTAGGTTTTTGCGTCTCATGGTGCACGACGGGCAAAAGGAAGGAGAGGCACTCCTTGACGCGGAGCACGCCGACGTGGTTGTCTTACGTACGATTCATGGGTCGAAGGGCCTGGAGTTTCCTGTCGTGTTTTTAGCGGACACCAATGCGGGCTTATTTCGGGCAAAAACCGGAAAGGTCTTGTACCATCCCGACTTTGGCTTGACATATAAGGGTATGAGAAACCACGAGGTCTTGAAAGAACGGGAGAAACAGGAAGAGCTCAGTGAAGCTAAACGTCTGCTTTATGTGGCTATGACCCGAGCCGAGGAGAAGTTTTACTTTTGTGCCCGTGATGGCAAGCTTAGCAGGGAAAGCTGGTGGACGTGGCTCCAGGACGTTCTGCAAGAGATTCCTGGCCATTTGTATGAAGAAGTGCCAGGAACGCTGTCTCCCCTCGAGGAGGAGCGACCTCAGACCGACGTTTTGCAGCCGAGCTTCCCTACCTATGCTCCCCTGCAACCGCAGTACAATCAAGTGTCCTTTTCCGTGACGTCCCTGATGAACTATGCGCGTTGTCCTCGCTACTACTATTTACGCTATATTCTTGGCTTGCCTGAGCGCAAGAAAGTCAAGAGAATCGATGGCACAGGGGCGGACGAAGGCAGCACTTTGAGCGGCACCCAAAGAGGAAACATTGTACACCGGGTGTGTGAGCAAATTCGTGATGCGGCTAATCTCTCTGAACTGATCGACTATGCAGCCACCATGGAGGGGGTCGAACTTGACCACCGCCAAAAAGCGCAGTTGGAGGAAATCATCACTCCTTACCTGGAAAGTGCGTTCTTCCGGCGCGTGCAGGCGGAATCCAAGCAGGACCGAGTGTACCAGGAACATGATTTCGTTATACCAGCTGGAGATTTTGTCGTGAACGGACTTGTGGATCAGGTCTTTGTCCGTGCAGAGGGCGTTGAAATCGTAGACTTTAAGTCGAACTGGATTCGAAAAGAGCAACTTGCCGAGGTTGGAGCCAGCTATGATGTGCAGCTGCGTCTTTATGCGTGGGCTATGGCACGAGAGTTTGGCCTTCCGGTTCTAAGTGCCCAAGCGTACTTCTTAATCCCCAATCGACTTTACGGTCTGGACACCTCGTTGCTTGACGCCGATGCGACCGAACGGTGGTTGATGCAGACTTGTGCAACCATCATCCAAGGAACAGAGGTAGGAGTTGAGGCTTTTCCCATCATGGCTGATTGCTCTTTGTGCACGCAGCAATCCTACTGCAAAACATCGAATGGTAATCCAGCATCCTTTGGGGAGAATACAGGTATTGACATGGAATGGGCCGAGGAGGAATGGCTGTGAAATTTATAGAGCGTGAACTAGGCCAGGGTGTACGCTTACACCTGTGCGAAACGGATAAGTTCAAGTCCCTGACCTGTAAAGTGTTTATCCAGCAGGACTTAAAAGGAAAAGACGCTACCAGTACAGCGCTGTTGCCTTTGCTCTTGCGGAGGGGTTCGCAGAAGTTCCCTTCGACGTTGCACATTGCCCGAGAGTTAGAGGATTTGTATGCTGCTGAACTAGGATCCGATGTCTTGAAGATCGGGGAACGGCAGATCCTGGAGTTCTATCTGCAAATGGTAGATCCAAACCTCTTGCCGGAGGGTGATACGTTGCTCGAACGTGGCCTGCGAACATTTTGGGAGATTTTTACGCAGCCGCAAGGACCAGGTGATCGCTTCGTCGACTCCTACTTTGAACAGGAACGTTCGACTCTGGAACAGGACCTAAAGGGTCTTGTCAATGACAGGCGTTCCTATGCCCTGGCTCGTTTTGTTGCACTGATGTGTGCGGATGAGCCTTTTGGGATCTACAAATATGGTGATCTAGACACTTTGACCCAGCTTACAAACGGCGATGTGTTCGAGCATTACCAGAATCTTTTATGGAAGTATCCAGTCGACATTTTCTGCGTAGGACGCAACCTTGACCGGGTGGCGAAGCTCTTTGCTTCGCTGATTCCCTCCCGCGACCGTACTACGCAACTGGAGACCGCGACGAAGATTCAGGTCGATGACGAAAGGTTCTTCGAGGAAACCATGGACTTGAACCAGGCGGTCCTGGCCATGGGTTACCGTACAAATCGTACGTACCTGGATGATGACTATTATGCTCTACTTGTCGCCAACGGGATCCTCGGCGGTTTTGCCCACTCGAAACTGTTCATGAACGTACGGGAAAAAGCCAGCCTGGCGTACTACGTCGGCTCCAACATCGAAGGGAGCAAAGGCTTGATGACCATAACGGCTGGTATCAGCGATGACAAGCAAGAGGAAGCCTTGCAGATTATCAAGGAGCAGGTCACCGCCATGCAGCAGGGGGAAATCACCCCAGACGAACTTGAGCAGACGAAGCGTGGGCTGATAGGCGCCATGACCAGCATCAATGACAATCCCGCGGGAATCATCGATCGCAACCTTATTGGCATCGTAGAGGGAGAACTGCGTACCATCGATCAGGTAGTGGAATCCATCAGGCGTGTGGAATATGATGCGTGCATACGGGTGATGCAAGATATCAAGCTTGATACCACCTACATACTTCGTCCGCAAAGCACAGAACCAAAGGAGCAGGAAGGAGCATATCATGGAGACCATTAAGACTCCCACGGGCGACACTATCTACAGCAAGACGCTTTCAAATGGTTTAACCTGTTTCGTCCTGCCCAAGCCGAAGTTCTTGAGAACCTATGGGGTCTTGTCTGCACGTTATGGCTCCTTGGACTCTAGATTTCGTCTCAAAGGCTCTGGCCAAGCCGATGCTCCCATAGGCGTTCCGGCAGGTATCGCCCATTTTCTTGAGCACAAGCTCTTTGAAGAAGAGGAAGGCAACGTCTTTGGACGCTTTGCAGAATGGGGGGCGTCAGTCAACGCCTTTACGAGCTATAACCAAACGAGCTATCTTTTTACGACCACAGAAAACTGGAAGGGCTGCCTTACACTTCTGATGGAGTTCGTGAATCGTCCCTTTTTGACGAAGGAGAATGTGGAAAAAGAAAAGGGCATTATTGTTCAGGAATTGCAGATGTACGCAGATCACCCCGATCATCGCATTCACACTCTATTGCTGGAGAATCTGTATCATGAGCATCCCGTGCGGCTCGACATTGGAGGCACAGTAGAATCGGTGCAAAGTATCACTGTCGAGGATCTGTTCCGCTGCTACAACACATTCTATCAACCCAACAACCTTGCCCTAGCTGTGGTCGGCGATGTGGATCCAAAAGAGACTCTGCAGATCATTGAGGCCAACTACCCAGCATGGACGAAGGAGCAGGGAGCCATTGAGCGCCTCTATCCTGAAGAGCCCCGAGGTGTAAAAAGCGACTGGGTCGAAGAACAGCTTCATATCTCACAGCCACGCTACCTCTTGGGATTCAAGCATGAGCCCCTTTGGCAGGGAGAAGACCTCTTGAGGCAGCAAGTTATCATGTCCATTGCTCTGCGTCTGATTGCGGGACGGAGTTCGATAAGTTATGGCAACCTCTATGAGGCCGACTTGATCAACGATTCCTTCGGAGCGAGCTTCAACGGAGACCCTCAGTACGCCTACTCTGTCATTGGATCAGAGACTCGAGATCCTGATGCTCTTCATGCCCAGTTACGGACCATCATTGATGGTTTGAAGGCAGGCGGCGTCTCTGCAAGTGACGTGGAACGTCTTAAGCGGCAGCTTCATGGGGCCCATCTTGCCTCGTATGATTCCTTTGAATATACGGCAAATCGGTTGATCTCCTACTACTTTAGGGAGATGCCCCTCCACAAATACTTAGACTTGCTCCAAAGTGTCACGACGGAAGAAGTGCAAGAGGCCCTCGTCCGACAGCTTGATTGGGACCACGCCACGATATCGATCATAAGGCCGGTGATAAACAATGACTAAAGAGGTGTTACGCAAGTCTCTGAAAAGGGAACGCGGACAGGTTCCAAAGGCCCAGCGTGAAATCTGGGATCAAAGCATTTTTGAGCACCTTGCCCATTCCTCCATGTATGCCCAGGCGCAAAAAGTAATGGTGTATCTCTCCTTTGGTTGGGAGATCAATACTTGGCCCATCGTGGACGATCTCCAAAAACGTGGTAAAGAGGTCTATGTACCAGTTGTGCAAAGTGATCCGAAAGGACTCGTCGCGCGGCGTTACACTTCTCGCGAGAACTTGACCCCAGCCGTTTATGGAATTTTGGAACCAGGACCAGATGCGCCGAGCGTGCCACCCGAGGAGTTAGATTTGGTCATTGTTCCGGGACTAGCCTTTTCAGAACGAGGCTTTCGCATTGGCTACGGCGGAGGCTATTATGATCGTTTTCTAACCACTACGAATGCAATGGCAGCAGGTTTGGTGTACCGCTCCTTTGTCAGAGATTTAGCTGCCGACCCCTGGGATCGGGCGGTGGACTTCTTAGTTACAGAAGAGGGTATCTTGGGAAGGAAATAAGTCCATTCTGCAGAATTCTTGGTTAGCAGAAGGAGGCGGCTTATGGTGCTCGGTAGATATGTATTAGCCATTGACCAAGGGACTACAGGCACTACTGTAATCCTTTTTGACCATCAGTCTAAAATCGTAGGAAAAGTATATCAGGAGTTTAAGCAATACTATCCTAAGCCGGGATGGGTGGAGCATGACGCACAGGAGATTTGGAATGGAACCACCCAACTCTTAGATCGAATTTTTCAAGAAACCGCGGTAAACCCCTCTGACGTGGTCGCGATAGGTGTGACGAACCAGCGGGAGACGGTCGTTCTTTGGGACCGCAAGACGGGCCAGCCTGTTACCAGGGCTATCGTCTGGCAATGTCGCAGGACTGCGGGGATTTGTGATGACTTGCGTAGACAGGGACTCGAACCGCTCTTTAGGGAGAAGACAGGTCTCGTCTTGGATGCCTATTTTTCGGGAACAAAACTCAAATGGATCTTTGACAACCATCCTGAGCTCCGCGAAAGAGCGAAGAATGGTGAGTTGGCCTTTGGAACGATAGATTCGTGGATCATTTACAATCTTACTGGGGGGCAAAGGCACGTTACAGACTACACCAACGCCTCCAGAACGCTGCTGTTCAATATTGCCGACTTGAAATGGGATCGTGATCTATTAGACACCCTCGAAGTACCCGAAGAAATCCTTCCTGAGGTAGCTTCGTCCAGTGAAGTTTATGGTCACACGGTGCAGATTGGGTCGCTTCCAGCTGGAATTCCTATTGCAGGGGCCGCTGGTGACCAACAGGCTGCTCTCTTTGGCCAGGCTTGTTTTGAACCTGGAACGGTGAAAGCCACATTCGGCACGGGCGCCTTTATCTTGATGAACACGGGGGCCAAACTCATTTCTTCAGCCAATGGCCTAGTCACAACGGTGGCTTGGGGCATCGGAGGAAAGGTGCAGTATGCACTGGAAGGCAGTGTATTCGTGGCTGGCGCAGCGGTGCAATGGCTTCGTGACGAGATGGGCTTAATCAAGACCGCGTCTGAGACTGAAGACATAGCCCTGTCGGTCCCCGATACCAATGGAGTGTACTTTGTGCCGAGCTTTGTAGGTTTAGGGGCACCGCACTGGGATCCTTATGTGCGGGGCATGATGATGGGAATTACTCGTGGCGTTACGAGAGCCCATGTGGTTAGGGCTACCCTTGAAGCCATAGTGTATCAGACGAAGGAAGTAGTAGATGTAATGGCCAAGGACTCCCAGATTCCCCTCACGGTGTTGAAGGTGGATGGAGGAGCTTCTGTCAACAATTTCATCTGCCAATTCTTAGCGGATCTCACAGCGATTGAGGTGCAAAGACCCTATGTCTTTGAAACCACTGCTCTTGGTGCCGCTTATTTGGCAGGGTTGGCTGTTGGCTTCTGGGATAGCCAGGACGACATCAAGAAGCACTGGCACGCGCAGGGAGTATATGACCCGATCATGCGGCAGGCCGAGCGGTTACGATTGGCTCAAGGCTGGGCGAAAGCGGTGAACAGTGCGAAAAGTTGGGTGACCCATGATTAGACAGGAGCGGATGCGCCGAGAACGCTTGTCACGCCTGAAGGCGGGTTTGGCGGAAAAACCAATCATAGCAGGTCTGAAGGGAAAAAACGATGCTCCCCACACAGTGGAGGCGGGAATCAAGGTCTGTTTTTACCTCACGGGTGATATTTTTGAGTTGAGGGAACTGGCCGCGCTCTGTAAGGAGCAAGATCAGATGTTGTTTGCCCATGTCGACTTAATCGGAGGAATTGCTAAAGATGCGCCGGGCATGGAGGTTTTGGCTTCAGAAATTGGTATCGATGGCGTCTTGACCACCAAGGGATATTTAGTTACGGCGGCACAAAAAGCTGGTTTATTGGGTATACAACGTTTATTCATGTTAGATTCGGAGGCGCTGCGAACTGGATTGCGCATGATTCACTCCAGCCAGCCCGATGCAGTGGAGATTCTTCCGGCACTTGTGCTTCCCTCTGTACGTGAACGATTGCCCGAACGGTTTCCTCCAATGATTGCAGGCGGTCTGGTGGAGACGAGAAGTGAGTTGGAGCAGATTATCAAGCCTCCGGTGCTCGCGGTTTCCACAAGTAGAGTGGAACTATGGAACTACGAAAGGGTGTAGACTATGGATCAAAAGTGGCTGGAAGAGCAAAAAGAAGAGATTGGTTTAGCCTTAGCTAAACAAGGGATCCGTCTGGTTGTTCCCGTAGAAAAGCAATCGCGGAAAAGAAGCTCGGCTTCAGCTGAGGATAGCACCCTTGCTTCTTTCATTGATCACACCTTACTGAAGCCCACTGCTTCACAGGCTCAGATCACGCAGATCTGTCAGGAAGCTTTAGACTACCACTTTGCCTCTGTTTGCGTCAATCCGGTGCATGTGCCCATCGCGGCAAGAATCCTAAGGGACAGTGATGTTAGAGTTTGTACTGTGATTGGGTTTCCCTTAGGTGCAACGTCAACACTGACGAAGGTGCTCGAAGCCAGAGATGCTGTAGCTGCTGGGGCCGAAGAGATTGACATGGTGCTCAACATAGGCAGCCTTCTAGAGAGAGATTATGCCAGGGTTTACTCGGATATTAAGGCTGTGCGTGATGCAGTATCCGGACAGGTGCTCAAAGTTATTCTCGAGACAGGCTATTTAAGCAAGGAGCAAATCGTACGAGGCTGCATATTGGCCAAAATGGCCGGAGCGGACTTTGTCAAGACGTCCACAGGATTTGGACCTGGCGGTGCAACGGTGGAGGATGTGTCGCTCATGCGTGAGGTTGTGGGTCCAGACTGCGGTGTCAAGGCGTCGGGAGGTATTCGAGATGTCGCCAGTGCTCTAGCCATGATCAAAGCTGGTGCGAACCGGCTCGGGGCCAGTTCTGGAGTTGCCATTATTGAAGGCTTGAGGGGGGAGGCAGACTATTGAGCCGCTCTAGATTTCCACATGTGTCCTTGGCTTTACTGATTCTTTTCTTGCTTGGATACGTTGGTATTGGCCACGCTACGGAATCGCAAGTAGAATGGTTCGATCACACATTTGGCAGTAGTCATGTCATCGTCCACCAGACAAGGGGAGAAGAATCAACTCTGCTCATGGATGGACAACTGCGGTTTTCCTATCCCGACGGATTTCAGGTACACTACTTTACGGCGACAGCACCAGTTACCATCACCAGCCAATCTGGTTTTATGCAGGTGCAAGTCGGAAATGATATGCAATATGGCTACGATTCGTTTTGGCTGTTTGAGGATGTTCAGGCTTATCTGTTTGCCTTGGTCGAGTTCTCCAGAGTTCCCATGAAGTATTCAGGCACGGACACCATAGCCGACCGTAAAGCAAAGCGGTACCTGGCAGTCGATGATCCCGGGTTTGTGTTCTGGTTTGATGCGGAGACAGGATTGCCCCTATTGATTCGCCAAGGCGAGAAAACAATGGTTACTGTATCATCGTATCTTCTGGAAAATCGCCAGATTACGTCTGTGGAGTTAGAATTGCTCTTTGGCCAAGAACGCGGGCATGTTGTGTTGGAGTATGGTACCGAAGGGTGGGCACCAAGCCTCCTAGAGCTGTATGACCCACTAGGACCTGTTCGCATGGAGCTATCCGACTGGTCATTCCCAGACGAGTGGGAGGACAATCCCTTACCGAAACTTGCTACCTTAAGCGCACTGAACGATTCTTTTCTCGAGGAGTTTGAGGCTAAGAATTATGAAGCCGCCTTGGGAATTACACAGGAAATGCTGGCTCTAGCTCCTCAGTTTTGGCAGGTTTATTTGTACCGAGCCTTTGCCTACGAGGGCGTGGACAATTTCTTGGGCGTGGTTGAGAATTATCAACAAGTCCTGATGCGTCAACCCGAGAATCACCTAGCCCTAAACAACCTTGCCTACCACTACTTCCTGCGTGAAGTGCAGATCCCCCAGGCCTTAGAAATGGCGGAACGCGCGGTGCGCCTTGACCGCAAGGATATCTATCTTGATACCCTAGGCTATGGATACTACCTGGTTGGACGCTATGAAGAGGCTAAGGAGCTACTGCTTGAAGCTCTAGAAACAGCTCCAGACGATGCTGTTGAGGAAATCACAGAACATCTTAATCTCGTACGACAAGCCCTAGGAGAAGAAAAGTAGATGGCAGAGCATTATTTCACTAATAAGCCCAGTGTAGAGCACAGGTTTAAGGAGTTCACAGAGGAGTTGCGAGGACGCACGTACTCGTTCTTGACGGACTCTGGTGTGTTCTCTAAAGACGAAGTCGATCTGGGCAGTAAGATTCTCATCGAGACCTTATCTTTGCAGCCGGGCCAGACTGTGTTGGACCTTGGTTGTGGTTATGGACCGATTGGGATTGTAGCCGCAACACTTGTGGGGGAGACGGGTCAGGTCTACATGGTAGATGTGAATGAGCGAGCTTGCGAGTTGGCTCGAAAGAACGTAGAGAGAAACGGGATCAGGCATGCCCAGGTCTTCGTGGGCGATGGTGTGCTGGCCTTGCCAGAAGATTTTACCTGTGATTGGGTACTCTCCAACCCGCCCATTAGGGCAGGCAAAGCTGTCTATTATGAGCTCCTGACCAGAGCCTTTTCTAAACTCAGACCAGGAGGATGTTTGGCCGTGGTCATCCGAACCAAACAGGGTGCCAGGAGCCTCGAGTCCTATCTCTCTGAGTTGGCTGGGAATTGCGAGACAATCGAAAAGAAAGCGGGATTTCGTGTCCTGAAGAGTTGTAAACACCTCCAACCCTGAATACTTTTGGGTGTGGAGGTGTTTTTATGCGGGTCTGGTTTTTCAGCGCAAGGCAGGTACTGTGGTGGATTTGTGCTTGCCTAACCTTGGGTATCTTCTTGGGAACCAACGGGGCAGATTTTATCCCGGTATCGGGTGGCACCATTCAGAGGGGGCTGTCGGGAAGGACCATTGTCATCGATCCCGGCCACGGCGGTATTGATCCCGGAGCGGTGAGTGCCGGGGGTGTGATGGAGAAAGACGTAACTCTGCAAATCGCCAAGGAACTCGAATACCTATTGAAACGAGCCGCTGTTTATACGATTTTGGTTCGCCACGGCGATTACGACTTAGCTGACTCAAGTGAAACCCATCTTCTCAACCGCAAGCGCCAGGACCTCAAACGCAGAGTGCTTATTGCCGAAGAGGCCGACGCAGACCTTTACATCTCTATCCACGCCAATTACTTTCCCTCTTCAATCTGGTCTGGCGCTCAGACCTTTTACTATGAAGGCAGTGTCTCTGGTCAACACTTGGCACGAACGTTGCAGACAGAATTAGTGCGGCATTTAGGTCCAAACAATCGCCTGGCTCGACCGGGGGATTTTCGCGTATTGCGGGATACAACGATGCCTGCTGCCATGGTAGAAGTTGGGTTTTTGTCGAACCCGCGGGAGGCTGAGTTGCTTAGTCAAGCCAGTTATCAAAAACAAGTGGCGGCTGCGATATTTGCCGGCCTACTTCGTTATTACAGTCAATAGACAGGATTTATCCTTTGGTTAGAGAAATAAGTGAGAAAGATTAGATACATTACGATAGGGGGCAATCAATGTGCGGGTCTTGATTATGCACGGAGACGATCCAAAGATCAAATCGTCTGTAGTAGCACTTCAAAGGGCATTGGAAAAAGGTGGGGTAAATGTCGATCTCCTCTCACCTCAGGCCGCTGGCAGTTCGCCCGTTAGTGCGGCACCCTATGGTTTGGTCTGTGTTGTTACAGGTTATTCGGGTTGGTGGAAGCCTCAGCTACCCGTGGAGATGGACAATCTCCTCAAGAAGGCGATGCGCCTAGAAGGCAAGAAAGGAGGAGCGTTTGTCAGACCGAGCCTGCTTGGATCTGGCAAAGCACTACGCGTGCTAATGAGCCATATGGAGCGTCAGGGTGTCATCGTGGAGGATTTTGGCACTCTTAGTGGTGAGCAAGACGCGGCTTCCATAGCAAAACGTTTGCAACGATTACTATAGTGTACGTTAGAAAGATACCTTCCCTAACGAGGTGGCCCTGAGCCTGTCCTCTGGGGAATGGTTTTTTCTATTACAAACAAGGAGGATTCACTATGTACCGTTTTAAACCTGAGCTGCGCATCCCCGGACCGGTGCCAGTACCAAATGAAGTCGCTTTACAGATGGCCAAGCCCATGATCAACCACAGAGGGGCATACTTTAAAGAGCATTATCCTGCAGTCTTAAAACGCCTCGCTCCTCTGTTTGGCACAACGAACCAAGTACATATGATTACCGGATCTGGAACAGCCGGGATGGAAGTTGCGGTCAGTAACTTGGTTTCGCCTGGGACGCCAGTCTTGTGTCTGGTGGGGGGCTTTTTCGGCAATCGTTGGGCAGATCTATGTAAGGCCTATGGGGCGAAAATGCATATTCTGGAGTTTCCCTGGGATGGGGGAGTTGATCCTGAACAGGTTGCCACCTACCTAAAACAGCATCCCGAAATCGAACTTATGTTTATGGTACAAAACGAGTCTTCCACGGCCGTCCTTAATGATGTGGAATCCGTCGCCAAGGCTCGCGGTAACCACAGTGCTCTTTTGGTTGTCGACGCGGTCAGCGCCTTGGGAGGAACACCTTGTCAAATGGATGCCTGGGGTTTGGATGTTGTGGTCAGTGCTTCTCAAAAATGCTTGATGACGCCTCCGGGAACGGCTTTCGTCGTCTTTTCGCCCAGGGCCAGAGAGTACTCCGACAGGTGTACTGCGAGCCGCTATTATATGGATTTGCGTCGCTATGAACAGTATATGGAGAAGTCGGAAACTCCCTTTACTCCGAACATTCATAATGTCTTTGCTCTTGAGGAAGCATTATCTATGATAGAGGCCGAGGGTTTAGAAAATGTCTTCGCTCGCCACATTTTAATGCGCGACATGATGCGGGCGGGAGCCAGGGCTGTTGGTCTAGAACTCCTTGTCAAAGACGAAGACGCATCTCCAACAGTGACCGGAATTCGGTTCCCCAATGCTGACAGTTTTAGAGCACGCATTAAGAAGCAGTATGGGGTGGAATTTGCCGGTGGGCAAGGCATCCACGCCAACAACATCTTCAGGGTGGGTCATATGGGTTATGCCACGCCCCTCGATGTGTTAACTGCTTTAGCTGTCCTGGAAATGGACATGAAGAAGTACGGTCAGGCCACACAAGCTGCGGAACAGGTTATGGAAGCATAAGAAAGGGAATCTAAGGGGGACTCTCGGTGCTGTTCACGATTCGAGACGCCATTGACATTCTTATTGTGGCCTATGTAGTTTATCGGGTTATATACTCCATTCAGGGGACCAGGGCCACCACCTTGGTTAAAGGACTCACCATTGTGTTTGCTAGCAGTGTCGTGGCCAGGGCTTTGAGCCTTCGCACCGTGAGTTGGCTCCTGGATCAGGCCACAACCCTGTTTTTGGTCGCCCTTCCTGTGGTTTTTTATCCCGAACTGCGGCGCGGCCTTGAAAAGCTGGGCCGTGGTCAGCTCTTTGGCTGGATGACCGGCCGGGGCGTTGGGCAGCAGGAGTTTGATCTTGAAGCGGTCATTGAGGCTTGTAGTCGCCTCAGTGCTAAGAAAACAGGAGCGCTCATAGTCTTTCAGCGACAAATGGGTCTGCATGAGTTTGTGGAAACAGGCGTTCGTCTCGATGCTCTGATCAGCACCGAACTTTTAATGAACATTTTTGAACCCAACAGTCCCTTACACGATGGCGCCGTGATTGTCACTGGTGGCCGCATCACCAGTGCGGGCTGTGTCTTACCCCTTACAGATAGCCAGTTGGGTGGCGGTTTGGGTACTCGTCATCGAGCCGCAGTGGGCATGTCGGAGCAGACCGATGCAGTGATTGTAGTGGTTTCGGAAGAAACGGGTACGATGTCCCTCGCCGTTGGAGGTCACCTTCGCAGATACTTGACGGAGGCTCGTTTGAAGGAACAACTTAATTTCTACTGGCGGGGAGGAGAGACGTCATGAGCCGGATCAAAAAGCTCTGGGCTTTCCTGCGAACTCCAGAGGTGTATTGGCGGTTTTTTTCCTTGCTACTTGCCATCATTTTTTGGCTTCTGGCTACTGGCGATGGCACTCTTGGCGAGACGGAGCGAACGATTACACTCGGAGTTCAAGTGCAGAATCTGCCGCCCGATCTCTTTTTGGTCGATCCACCTGAGGACGTAAGAGTGGGCATTCGGGGGCTGGCACCTTTAGTCAACCGGAGTGAAGGTTCGATCACCGCTTCCATAGACCTCGCGGGAGCAGTGGAAGGTACAGAGACATATAGTGTTGCTGTGGAGAGCCCGTTAGGAATTCGTGTGGTGAGTGTAACTCCCCAATGGGTAAGCGTTTATACCGAAGATGTTGCTGAAGCAGTGTTCCCCGTCACCCTGGCACTGCTCGGAATTGACAAGACACGGACGATGATGGGGATCAGGCCGTCACCTGCGGTAATCACCGTTCGAGGCCCCCGTAGTATACTAGAGCAAGTGGATCATGTGGTCGCCTACTTGGGTATGGATCTGGGGATCAATTTGGAGACCACGTTTCCCGTGCAAGCGCTGGACGCTCAGGGCCGCAGTTTGAACGGGTTAGAAATGGATCCGCCTGCGATCCGTATTTTGGAAGTCGTTGAGAATGGGGAGGAATAACGTGTGTTAAAGTACTTTGGAACCGACGGTATCAGAGGTGTAGCCAATCGTGAGCTCACCGTAGAACTGGCCTTGCGTGTGGGTAGGGCAACAGCTTTAGTTCTGGGCAATGAGGCCCGACAGCCTGTTTTGATTGGACGGGACCCTCGCCTTTCAGGGCAGATGCTCGAAGGAGCTTTGGTAGCAGGCGTTACTTCTGCCGGACTCGATGCCGTTTTGGTCGGTGTCGTCCCCACGCCGGCTGTGGCTTTCCTGGCAAGAACGCTACGCTGTTCAGCCGGGATCATGATTTCTGCCTCCCACAACCCTCTGCAGGATAACGGGATCAAGGTGTTTGGTTCTGATGGTTTCAAGCTTTCGGAAGAACAAGAGGCACAGATTGAGGAACTCATAGACGAAGACGATGTTGTACGACCCATCGCGGGAGATGTTGGGAAAGTTATCTCCAACGTTAATGCTGTAGAACTCTATGTAGAGAACCTGAAAGAACAAGTGTCGGTGGATTTGGAGGGGCTGCACCTAGCTATTGATTGCGCAAACGGGGCTACTTCGACGGTTGCTGCAAGGATCTTTAGAGACTTGGGGGCCAAGGTATCCTCCTTCTGCGATGAACCCAATGGTGTAAACATCAATCATCTCTGTGGTTCCACGTATCCCGAGAAGATCCAGGCTCTTACCAAGCAGGTCGGTGCCGACTTGGGCTTTGCCTTTGACGGCGATGGTGATCGTATTTTGGCCGTTGATGAACAGGGTGGTCTGCTCAATGGCGATCAGATTTTAGCTATCATAGGATTACATTTGTTGCGCCATAATCGCTTGCCTGGTCAAAGAGTTATTGCTACCGCTTACTCCAACGGCGGACTGCGTCAAGCTTTCGTAGAGCGGGGAGGCGACGTAATTTATGCCAAGCCTGGCGACCGCTTTGTCTTGGAAAGCATGCAGAATACTGGGTGCATCTTGGGTGGCGAGCAGTCAGGGCATATCATTTTTCTGGAGAACTCCACAACGGGTGACGGCATTTTATCGGCCTTGAAGCTGCTTGAGATGCGTCAAGCGCAGAACCAGAGTCTGGCGAAGCTAGCTGAAGTCATGGTGGTGTTCCCCCAAAGCCTTGTGAACATACCAGTAGAGAAGAAGGAAGGTTGGCAGGAGAACCGCCGTATTCAAGGCGTCATTAGCCAGGCTGAGCAGGAACTCGGCCCCATGGGACGACTCTTTGTGCGGGCCTCGGGTACAGAACCGATGATACGTGTCTTGGGCGAACACCCAGATGCGAACGTACTTCACGCCTGTATACAGAGGGTTGTGCAGACGATCAAAGAAGAGCAAGGTGGTAGTCGTGTCAGTTAAGGGCTGCGGCGTCGACCTAGTAGACGTTGCCCGAATCGATAAGGCGCTTCGTCGCCAGAGGTTTAGGGACAAGGTCTACACACAGCAGGAACAGACAGAATTGCAGGATCGAAACGTCCAGTCGTGGGCGGCTCGTTTTGCTGCCAAAGAAGCTGTGATGAAGGCCGTTGGCCGAGGTTGGCTACAGGGCATGCCTTTCAACTCGATTGAGATCTACAAAAATTCGCTTGGACAACCCCAGGTTCGACTCTTACAGCCAGCGTCGGAGGTGGCGGAGAACCTTGGGATTACGCACTTTGTTCTGAGCTTATCACATACCAATGAACTGGCTGTGGCTTACGTCATTGCCCTGGGGGAGGAATAGGCGATGAAGGTTGTAACAGGTGTTGAAATGCAGTCCATTGAGAAGAAAGCCTTTGCGAGACTAGGGCTTTCGCCCCTATTGGTGATGGAAAACGCGGGAAGCCGCATTGTGGAAGTGCTAAAACGAGAGTATGGATGTCTGAGCGGCAAACGGGTCCATGTTCTGGCTGGCACTGGCAATAACGGGGGAGATGGTCTGGTTGTGGCCAGACAACTCTTAGCCCTTGGTGCCCGTGTTAAGGTCTACCTCGTTGGAAACCAGCAGAAACTGAGCAAAGAGAACAGTACAAACCTGGAGATTTTGCGCAAGCTGGGTGTGGATCTGCAGACAGTTGAGGCTGGGCAGATGGGGAAACTGCGATTTAGCTTGGGGCTGGCTGATCTGATTATTGACGCCATTTTTGGTACAGGCTTCGCAGGTACCCTGAATGAAGAGCTCGAGTCCTTCGTGACCGTGGTGAACGACATCAAGTGTCCGTTAGTAGCCATCGATTGCCCCACCGGTGTGAATGCCACCAATGGTCAAGTGGGTGGGCAAGCCTTGCGCGCTGATTTGACGATTAACCTTGGGTTTCTCAAACTCGGTTGTGTATTATACCCTGGAAAAGCGTATGCAGGGCGAAATGTTGTCGTTGACTTGGGTTTCCCCCTCGTTCATGAAGGGCGCCATTTCTTGCTTACAGAAGAGTGTCTGGACTGGTTGCCTAAACGCAAGCCCTGGAGTCACAAGGGGACGTTTGGTCACACGCTTGTGATCGCAGGATCCAAAGCCTACGCGGGAGCAGCATCCCTCAGCGGCCAGGCCGTCTTGCGTGGAGGTGGCGGAGTGGTGACTCTGGCTGTCCCTTGTGGTATCTATGATCGTTTTGAACCCGATGAACGCATCGTGGTTCCTGTTTCGCAAACAGACGAAGGTACAATTGGTGTGCCTAGTCTTCAAGAACTGCTGGAGCTCATGGAGGGTAAAGATGTATTGGCCATAGGGCCGGGGTTGACGAGGCGTCCAGAAGTTATCCAAGTTGTGCAGGAGCTTTTGCGCAAGTGGGACGCTCCCTGCGTCATTGATGCTGATGCTCTGATGGCTCTTGATACAGCCTTCTTAAAGAGCGTTCCCGAAGACAAGCGTGGTCAGTGGATACTCACACCGCATCCGGGCGAGATGGCTCGTCTGGTAGGAAACGAAACTGCCAAGGTGAACGCAGAACGCATCGAAGTGGCGGAGGATTTTGCCCATGAGTGGGGTGTAGTTGTCGTACTCAAGGGTGCTCCAACCGTGATTGCCGGTGGAGAACGCACGTATGTCAATAGCACAGGAAATCCGGGTATGGCCACAGCTGGTAGTGGTGATGTATTGACCGGATTGATTGCAGCCATGCTCAGTCAAGGTCTAGATCCCCTAAGGGCTGCCGCTTTGGGTGTGTATGTACATGGCAAAGCCGGTGACAGAGCCGCGCTACGGGGCGAACGCGGGCTGAAGGCCGGAGACAGTCTTGAAACAGTACAGGAGATTCTATCGTGAGTAAGCTCAATAGGTCCGTCTGGGCCGACGTCATATTAGATAACATTGCCTATAATGTCCGGCAGTTCCGCGAGTACATTGGGCCTAATTGTGAGCTCATGGCTGTTGTAAAGGCTAATGGCTATGGTCATGGAGCTCTGGAAACCGCGTACACGATGATTGCCAATGGCACAAACTGGTTGGCAGTGGCCCTTCCCGAAGAAGCCGTTCGACTGCGTCGTGGCGGAATCACAGCACCTATTTTGGTTTTGGGGGCTGTGGGAGGCGACGAACTCGACGTCTGTGTAGCCTATGATCTCGTCGTCACAGTCTTCGAACCCCACATCGCCAGACTCTTGTCTAAAGCCGCGGTAAAGCAACAGAAACAAGCCAAAGTGCATATTAAGGTGGATACCGGTATGGGACGCCTAGGTCTTTTACCAAAGGACTTTGGTAACCTCGTGGAGCTTGTGAACGAGCTTCCCGGACTCGAGATCCAAGGTGTCTTTACCCACTTCGCCCAAGCTGACCAAGAAGACTTGGTGTACACCCGTTGGCAGTGGGAACGCTTTCTTGCTGTCAGGGACGATTTGAGCAGGAGGGGTATTACGATTCCCTATGTTCACGCGGCGAATACAGCAGCCACTATGTTTTTTCCTGAGTCCCACTTAGATCTTGTGCGCGTGGGACTTGGCATCTATGGAATGTATCCGGACAAACGCAGACCGCTGCACCTCAAACCCGCGTTAACCTTAAAAACAAAGGTAGCCTTTGTAAAACGGGTTCCAGCTGGTAGCGCAGTGAGTTACGACAGTACCTATGTGACGCAAAAGGAGACCTCTCTCGCCGTTTTACCTATAGGATATGCTGACGGTTTATCGCGTGGACTGAGTAACAAAGGACACGTATTGATCAAGGGGACTCCGTGTCCTATTGTAGGTAAAGTGACTATGGATCATACCCTTATTGATATAGGCGATTTGCCCGCGAAAATCGGGGATGAAGTCACTTTGCTCGGAACCGATGGAAAGCACACGATCCATGCCCATGATTGGGCTGATCTTTTAAGAACCATCAACTACGAAATTACTTGTATGCTCAGCAGTCGCATTGAGCGAGTTTACCGATAGAAACGCGCGAACTTGCATAGGATCCCCTAGGGGGGATGTGATATGCTGGCAAGGAACGTTGGTACTGTTATTTTAATGGTGGTACTTTTCGCGGGGCTGGGAATGTCTCTGAAGGTGCAGAGCGCCGGGGAGACCATCGCTCGGTTTTCTGATGTCCGAGGCGATGATGCGGGTGCAGGGCAACTTTTCTATCCTGAGCATGCGGTGTATGTTCCTGGCTTGTTCGATCTTTTGGGATTTGAGGTTTCCAGGGATGCGAGTTTTGTTTATTTTGACCTGCGGTTTGCAGCTTTAACGAATCCTTTTCAAGCACCAGAAGGGTACTTTCATCAGCGTATAGAAATCCTCATAAGAACAGGGGAATCCCCTGAAAAGACGGATATTCCCATCGGATCCCATACGCTGCAAACTGGGCTTGGTCTGGGGTGGAACGTGCGTCTGAGTGTAGCTCCTTTCGATGAGAGCAGGCTTATTGTGGTCGGTGCAGATGGTCAAGTCCAGGTCTTGTCAGAAGAAGTAATCAGCGGCATCCTGCCTGATAACCAGACAATTCGCGTGCAAGTGAACAGTGATGCATTACCCCAGCCCGACTCCGCCTGGGGTTATTATGTCCTTGTTGGTTCCTTTGACGGACTTGCACAAGGCTCTTGGAGAGACTTGGGAGATGGTCCCTGGCAAGTCGGGGGAGAAGGTCTGCCCGTTTTTGACCTCTTGTCTCCTCGCTTTGGTCGTCGTAGCCAGAAGAACCAGCTTAGTGAAGGTGTGCTCTATCCTGTTTATGCGAGCGGGGCAAACCCAGTCATCTGGCTTTCTGCAGCTCTTGGAGTGGTCCTGGTGTTAGGGGTCGTGTTTATTTGGAGGTGGCGTCTTGGTCGATCCTAAGATGGATGATGTCTTTACTCTTTATCAGCAAAAAGTCGCACTTCTAACGAGTGCCCAAAAGCAAAAACTCTGTGAGGCCCATGACGAGGGTATGACTCCCTTTGTCATAGGCTGTGCTATACTGAAGGCTCTGCAAGAACAACGCCGGAGCCGTATGCAAGGCAAGAATAAACGGATTTCATTTAATTACATTCATACGATTATTCAGGACTGGCTGAATCATGGTATTACTACCGATGAACACTTTTATGCATACTGGTCTGCTGTGAATGAAGACCAGACAAGTGCAGGGAGGGAAGTACGTGGCCAAACTAAGGAAAAAATCCGAACCGAGGATTTCACGTATAAAAAACCGCAACAAGACAGGAGTCGCTTCCCGTTCTTGGATGATTGAGCAGGGCTTAGGCCGCTCATATTTTGGCAGCGAAACCTGTCCAGTGTGCGGTGAGCGGCGTAAGAAGACATACTATCGTCATCCTTTCCCATTACCTGAGGAGCTGCCTAAGGGACATTGGTTAGTATCCGATTGCTCGTGTGTGAGAAAGGAACGATTGGAGGGGCGCAAGGAGCAACAACGCTTGGTCTTGTCTGTAGCCCGCCCGCATCCGTTACCCTCAGGCTTAAGAGACCGTACATTCGACAACTTCCGTGTGACACCACTGAACAAAGAAGCCTACAAAGCGTGCGAGTCTTTTGCGCGCAATATTGCCTCGGTAAAAAACGGCTCCGGCCTGCTTCTGTTCGGGCGGTCAGGAACAGGTAAGACTCACTTAGCGTGCGCCATAGCCAACAGGCTCAAAGACAAGTACACAGTGTCCTTTGCGTGCTTTCCCATTCTTCTGGAAAGAATGCGGACAGGCAATGTCAGTCTTGACGAGTACCTGTCCGCAGATCTTCTGATTCTAGATGATATTGGTAGTGAGCGAGAGAGTGCCTGGACCATGGAGCGCTTGTTTGTTCTCGTTGATGGTCGACTGATTAACGAAAAACCCACCGTTTTTACCACCAACTATGAGGTCGATGATTTGGATAAAAGGGTGGGTATGCGTGCGGCCGCTCGGATTATAAACAATAATTTCCATGTTCTCTTTCAGGGAGTCGATTGGCGCTACAATCCCCAAAGCAAACGGTTCTAGGATTGCAGTGTTGTCCGTCGCTCCAGCAGATTGACGAATCTGGATACCGTAAAGGTCATCACAAAGTAGATTACGGCCACTGCGAACCATACTTCGAAGGGACGGAACGTGCGCCCAATGATGAGCTGTCCTTTGCGAACTAATTCTTCGAGGGCAATCACCGATACTAGCGAAGAGTCTTTCAAGAGTGCGATAAACTCATTGCCCAAGGGAGGCAGCATTCTTCGAAAGGCTTGGGGCAAGATGATGTAGCCTAGCGTTTGGATACGGGAATGCCCCAGAGACGCTGCTGCTTCCCATTGTCCCCGATCAATGGATTGGATGCCAGATCGCACGATCTCGCCAACATAGGCACCGCTGTTAATGCTCAAAGCCAAGACAGCGGCCAGGTAGGCGGGAATCGGGCGTTGAATGATGCTTGGCAGACCGTAAAAGATCAGGAAGGTTTGCACCAGAAGGGGCGTTCCACGAATTACGTCAATGTATGTCGCTGATGCAGCCTTAAGAGGACCCTTGGTAATTCTGGTTATACCAGCTAGTGTGCCTAGGATAATGCCGAAAAAGACCGAGATGGAGGTCAGTTGTACTGTTAGTTTGGCCCCTGTCAACAGTGTTGGCAGCGAGCTCCAAACAAGATCCCAGCGAAAGTCCAAGGTAAAATCTCCTTTCCAGCATATCCTGGATTACTTATTTTGCTCCAAACCAGGTTTCGTAGATGGCCGCGTAGGTTCCGTTAGCCTTCAGTTCGTCCAAAGCGGCGTTGATCTGTTCAAGTAGTTGCGTGTTGTTTTTGTGAATGGCAATACCGTAATATTCATTGGCCGATACGGCGCCCATGGCCTTTAGTGGAGCATTGGGATTGGCTTTAAGATAGGCTTCTGCCACGGGAAGGTCTACGACGACAACGTCTGCTACTCCAATAATGACGGCTTGCATGGCGTCTGCTACAGTATCAAAACGGGACAGGTTCTTGAGCTGGCCAGCATCATAAAGGTCGCTGGCGGTAAAGTCACCGGTCGTACTGATTTGCACTGCAGCTGTCTTGCCGGCTAAGTCATCGAGGCTGGCAACGTTGGTTACATTCTCTTTCGTTACAAGTGTCAGGACCGACTCGAAATAGGGGTTCGAGAAGTTTACGTTGGCTTGTCGCTCGGGGGTAATCGTGACACCGGCAATCACAGCATCGTAATTGTAATTCAAAAGGGCTGGAATAAGCCCGTCCCAACTGATATTATCAATTACAACATCGAGACCAAGTATATCACCGATGGCCCGAATGAGATCCATATCGAAGCCTAGAAGGCCCCCCTCTTCCGAAACATACTCGAAGGGCATGAAACCAGCTTCGGTCGCTACTTTGAGTACGCCTTGACCGAAGGCCAAACTAGAGAGGCTCAACAACAACACGACGACAAGCGTGAGTACAAGGATTTTTTTCATAGTAGTACGTACATCCTTCCCAAAAAGTATTAGACTTATTATACAACCCGAATGCAACAATATGCAAGTAAGATTACTATTTACTCTGTGTTAACTGGTTCGGAACTCGTCTGGGTAACGCATAATCACTCGAGGAGGTGCAGTAGGATGGCAAAGAAACACCTAATTATCACAAATGGTACCGTTGTTACGAATGAACTGATCACAAGAGGTACAGTTGTCACGATCGGTGACCGCATTATGTATGTTGGCAATGAAGAAGAAGGCGAGAAGATCAAAAAAGCGGCGATCCCGGGTGTGTTTGAGATCATCGACGCTGAGGGAGGATTTATTGCTCCTGGCTTTATTGACGTTCACATGCACGGTTCGGCGGGGCTCGAACTCATGGACGGAACCGAAGAGGCGATGCGCAGGATGGCTCGCTACTTGGCTAAGTCTGGCACCGTTAGTTTCTTACCCAGTACGGTAACGGCCATGAAAGACAAGACGCGTGCCGTCGCAGAACTCGTAGCCAACTACGTTGGTGCAGACGATGAAGCGGAGGTTCTTGGTGTTCATCTAGAAGGACCGTACATTAATGAGAAGTATAAAGGAGCCCAATATGGTCCTGCGATTAGACCAGCTGACTTAAGTGAGTTGGAGGAACTGTATGCGATTCTCGGAGAGAAGTTGCGTTTGATTACGTTGGCTCCGGAGATTCCCGGATGCCTTGAGGCCATAAGGTGGCTTAAAGGAAGAGGAGTAACGGTCTCCATCGGTCACTCTGACGCAACCTATGAGGAAGCTATTGCCGGGTTTGAAGCTGGCATAACGCATGCCACACATACGTACAATGGCATGCGAGGTCTTCACCATCGCGAACCGGGAGTATTGGGCGCTATCTTGTCCTATCCCGGAATTTGGGCTGAGCTGATTGCAGACTTGGTCCACGTTCATCCAGGGGCGATTAAGGTAATGCTTAGCAGTGTCGGTACGGAGAGAATTGTCTTGATTACAGATGCCGTACAGGCGACCGGGCTCCCTGATGGTGAATACATGTTAGGAGACCAGCAGATCTTTGTGAGCGATGGTGCCGCACGTCTCGCTGAAGGCAACCTGGCCGGGAGCACGTTGACGATGCTACGTGCTGTAAAGAACATGATTCAGGAGATCGGCGTATCGATTCCAGAGGCCTTCACCATGGCCAGCTCCAATCCGGCCCAATCGATTGGACTAAAGGATAGAGGTCGGATTCGAGAAGGAAATAGGGCCGACTTTGTCCTTTTGACAGATGATTTTGAAGTGCAAAAGACGATCATTGCAGGTAAAGTAGCGTACAGTGCAGACTAAGAGAGAGGTGACTGGGATGAATATTGTTGTGGTGAATAATTATGACAGTATGAGTGAAGAAGTAGCCAAGATGGTCAGCGCACAAATCAAGTGTAAGCCAAACAGTGTCTTGGGTTTAGCTACCGGGAGCTCTCCTCTTGGTGTGTATAGACTGTTGGAAGAGTACCATCGCAGCGGAGTAGATTTCAGTCAGGTTGTCACGTTTAACCTCGATGAGTACGTGGGCTTGGCAGCGGATCACCCCCAAAGTTATCGGTACTACATGGAAGAAAATCTTTTTTCGAAAGTCAATGTTAAACGCGAAAACTCGCACATTCCAAACGGAACGGCCAAAGATGTTCACGAAGAGTGTCGCCGCTATGACGAACTGATTCGACACGCGGGCGGTATTGACTTACAGTTGCTTGGGATTGGGACGAACGCGCACATTGGGTTTAATGAGCCTGGGACACCCTTTGGCTCTACAACGCAAGTGGTGAGTCTGGCAGAAAGCACGATTAGGGACAATGCACGCTTTTTTGCATCGCCAGATGAAGTGCCGACGCAGGCTATTTCCATGGGAATCAAGAGTATTATGCATGCTAAGAACATAGTCCTTATGGCCAACGGCGGCAGCAAGGCTGAGGCGATCTACGCTGCTGTGCACGGACCGGTAACGCCTGAAGTGCCGGCGTCCGTTCTGCAATTGCATCCGTCGGTCACTATTGTGGTGGATCAGGCGGCTGCCAGTAAGTTGTAGTCATGTATGGCGGGTGACAGGGGGGTGGGCAGTGTGCACAAGATGAAGTGGCTTTACCCTGGTATGCGTGTGAAAAGGTGGTTGGCTTTATTGGTCTTGGGCGTCTTTCTTGTCGCTACGGGACTTGTTGTGCTGTGGAACACGCCTCTACTTTCGCTCTACGAAGAGAAGATTCTTTTCTTAGTCGAGACCTGGAAACCGAACCCCATAATCTTGGGCATCCTGCTTATGATGATTGGCGCAGTGGCTATATCCTTTGGGATCCGTAATGGAATTCGTTCAGTGGTCGAAGCGATTCACCCCGCGGATGTGCCGAACTTGGTGGAACATGTCTACAAGTCGCGCAACCTCCAAAAGGGACTACACATAGTGACCATAGGCGGAGGAACTGGTCTTTCCACCATGCTCCGGGGTCTGAAGGAGTATTCTTCTAATGTGACAGCCATTGTGACAGTGGCGGATGATGGGGGAAGCTCGGGAAGGATCCGTGAGGATTTGGGCATTTTGCCTCCCGGAGATATTCGTAACACGCTTGTGGCCCTGGCCGACACGGAGCCGTTGATGGAGGAACTCTTTCAGTATCGCTTTGCGTGGGGCGAAGGGCTCAAGGGTCACAGCTTCGGAAACCTGTTCATAGCAGCCATGACGGACATTACCGGCGATTTTGAGGAGTCTATCCGTGCCTTTAGTAAGGTACTGGCGGTTCGGGGGAAGGTGTTGCCGTCGACCTTGGATTCCGTGAGGATCGGTGCTATCTACGAAGACGGTTCCACCATGATGGGCGAGAGCCTGCTACCCCAGAAGAACCGAAAGATCAAGCAGGTGTTTTTGGAACCAAAGGATACGAAGGCGTTGCCCGAGGCCATACAGGCCATTCTCCAAGCCGATGTAGTCGTTGTTGGACCGGGAAGCCTCTACACTAGTATCATCCCAAATCTACTCATTCCTGGGTTCGCTGAAGCTTTGGCCGAGACCTCGGCTCTGCGCATCTATGTCTGTAATGTGATGACGCAACCCGGTGAGACAGATGGGTATACTGCCAGTGACCATGTTCGCGCCTTGTTGGGGCATGTGAACAGGCGGGATGTTCTTGATTATGTGATTGTGAACCAGGCGCTGATCTCCGATGCGCAGGCCAAGAAGTATGCTCTGGAAGGAGCTCATCCGGTACTGGTTGATAGCGATAAGTTGCAACAACTAGGAGTTCAGGTGCATCAAGGGGACCTTCTCGATCATTTGGCTCTGGTTCGTCATGACAGCGAAAAGCTTGCTGCAGAGATTATGCTTCTTGCGAGCGCGCATGGGAAACATAAGAATGGCGAACGAGCAGTCTAGGTCTTGTGGGTCTTATTGGATCTTCCCTCTGCATAAACTGTGGAGGGGGGATGGGTGGCATGCGAAGAATCATTGCGATGGGACTCCTGTTATCAACACTGGGTG
Source organism: Bacillota bacterium (assembly GCA_012837925.1). Lineage (GTDB taxonomy): Bacteria > Bacillota > Limnochordia > Darwinibacteriales > Darwinibacteriaceae > UBA5420. The sequence continues at coordinate 32,463 of DUQE01000049.1, read as the reverse complement.
TGGGTCTTCCTATGGTCTACCGGACCATCCACAGGAGATTTTTCGGAGTGCGGGCTGGAGTCGTTTTAGAAGATCAAAGAATGGAATACTATTATGAGGATGAAGTGCGGGTTATCGTGGAGCAAATGGCCCGTCATAGGACACGTCCTCCGGTAAATGCCAGCCTGGAGAAAACGACGGGAGAGATCATACCGCACAAAAACGGTCTCTATTTCGATGTTGATGCTATTGTGCACAGCGTGGTAACCGCTCCATCCAAGAGTCTCATTCGCTTGGAGGGGATTGAAGTTGTACCCCTTTTTCGTACAGAACATTTGGCGGAGCTCACGGATTTGTTAGGCGATTTTTCCACTCCGCTCTTGGGCAGTCCAGGTCGCGTTGAGAACATTCGTCTTTCGCTGGCTGCCATCAATAATACCATTGTCTTACCCGGGGAAGTGTTTTCGTTCAATGAAATCGTGGGGGAGCGGACGATAGAAAGAGGCTATCGGAACGCCCCCATTATTCTAGGTGAAGCTGTAGTACCAGGCGTAGGCGGAGGCATCTGCCAGTCGTCCACGACACTATACAATGCGGTGCGTGAAGCAGAACTGCAGATTGTAGAACGCCGTATCCATTCCGTCGCACCAAGCTATATCAAACATGGCCTCGACGCCACAGTGGCTTGGCCTTATACGGATTTCAAGTTCATGAACGATTCGGACACTCCCGTGATTGTGAAAGGCGAAATTCAAGGATGGCGTGTCCGGGTTTGGATATTGGGAAAGAAAGGAGGCGAGTTCGAATGAGCTTTTCGGACGATGTCAGGCAGGAGTTAACCCGCGTGATTCCCAGTGCCAGGTGTTGTAGAACTGCTGAGCTCAGTGCTTTTTATGATCTCGGGGGCTTTCTTTTGGGGGCCAACAATCAGGTCATGGACTTTAACAACTCATCGCCCTTGGTGGCCCGCAAGATTCTGCTACTCCTGAAGGGTCTCTATCCGGACTTGCCCACGCAGGTCCTGGTAGTGAAATCTCGCTCCAGGAGGGCCCAAATATGCACCGTGAGGGTCTTGGGTCGCGCACATGCCGGACAGGTTTATCAGGACTTTAGGGATCAAAGCGTTCTGGGGGATTTGGAGATTCCGCGCAAGAAGTGCTGTCGCAGGGCGTACCTACGGGGGGCCTTCCTGAGCAGCGGTTCCATTACGAATCCTGAAAGGGCTTACCACCTTGAAATCTCCGCAGAACAGAGCCGTCTGGCCGAGCGTATAATAGAGATAATAAACTCCCTGGGTCTAGATGCGGGGGTAACCCAGAGGCAGGGAACATTGGTTGTTTACATGAAAGATGGTGGCCAGATCGTCACCATGCTTAATTTAATGGGTGCGCACAATGCGCTTTTGCGCTTTGAAAATGTGCGAGTGATGAAAGACATGCGCAACCAAGTCAATCGCCTCGTTAACTGTGAAACCGCCAATGTGGATAAAACAGTGAAAGCCGCTATGGATCAGCTCGAAGATATTCAACGCATCGAAGAGACGATTGGCCTTGAGGAGTTGCCTCCAAAACTTCTAGAAATTGCCCGGGTTCGCATGGAGAATCCCTATGCATCGCTGCAGGAAATCGGGGATTTAATGGTGCCAAAAATGAGTAAATCAGGCGTCAACTACCGTTTTCGGCAGATTCGGGAAAAAGCGCAACAAGTTGACAAATTGAATACCAAGTATTAACAAAGACACGGAAGGGAACCATGTGGAAAAGAAGAATATTTAGCGATGAGGTGGGACGCAATTTACCCCAGCGGGTCGCCAAATGTCCCGGGAAAGAAGGTGGTCTATTGTGGATAGCCTTGTTGCACTGCAGCAACTCGTTCCTGAGCTCAGTGAAGTTCTAGAACGACGCTACAGCTTGCTGCGAGTGATCCGGAACGATGGACCGATCGGTCGCAGGTTTATTGCAGCGAAACTTGACAACTCGGAACGAGTCATTAGGGGCGAACTTGACGTGTTGAGAGAACAGGGACTCATCGTCAGCAGTTCTCTAGGCGTTCGCCTATCCGCGCAGGGTGAACAAGTGCTTATGGTTCTTCAAGCCATGATTCGAGAGTTTCACGACTTGGGGTATCTTGAGAGTGTGCTCGCCAAGGCCTTAGGTGTCGGGAAGATGATCATTGTCCCAGGCGATGTGGACAGTAATCCGTCGGGCATGAGGGAGTTAGCTGATGCTACGGCTCATTATCTGTTAGATGTACTCCGGGATGATGATGTGTTGGCCGTCTCTGGCGGTACGACGCTGGCCCGGGTCGCTGAGTCGGTCTCTGGGCAGGATCTGCCAAGAAACATTACCGTTGTTCCCATTCGAGGTGGCCTGGGTGAGGATGCAAAGATTCATGCTAATTCAATCGCTGTTACGCTTGCCGAAAAGCTGAGGGGGTCTTATCGTCAGCTGCAGGCCCCAGAAGATGTCTTACCCTGCTACCTTGAGCAAATCATAAGTGAGCCACGGATTCGCGAAGTGATAGCCCTGGGTCGTAGAGCCGATGTCTTAGTTCATGGAATTGGCACAGCGGAAGAAATGGCAAGAAGACGGGGATTTGACGATGCTTCTCTTATGGAGCTAATTGCTGAAGGGGCAGTGGGTGAAGCCTTTGGATGCTATTTTGACGTCAATGGTAACATTGTACGTAACACAGCATCAGTAGGCTTGCGGTTAGAGGATTTGGAGCGAATTCCCCTGGTGATCACCGTAGGGGGAGGGCGCAGCAAGGCTTGGGCAGTATTATCGGTACTGTCTCGTGGATACTGTGATGTTTGTATCACCGATGAAGGGGTAGCCCGGAGGTTGATGAGCATAAAAGAAATAACATAAAGGAGGAGTTTTTTGTGACCATTAAAGTTGGTATTAACGGATTTGGTCGGATTGGACGTCTAGTGTTTCGGGGAGCATTGAGAGATTCGAATATTGAAGTAGTAGCGGTCAATGATCTGACAGATGCGAAAACATTGGCTCACCTGCTGAAGTATGACACAAACCACGGCACCCTTAATGCAGAGGTAAGCGTTGATGGCGATAATATCGTGGTAAATGGCAAGGCGATCAAGGTCTACGCAGAACGCGATCCCAAGAACATTCCCTGGGGTGAACTCGGGGTTGACTACGTAGTAGAGGCCACTGGAATCTTCCGCAAACGCGAACAGGCTCAGTGGCACATTGATGCAGGTGCAAAGAAAGTTGTTATTACAGCTCCTGCCAAGAACGAAGATCTCACGGTTGTCATGGGTGTGAACGAAGGACAGTACGATCCTGCAAAGCACCATGTTCTATCGAATGCTTCTTGCACAACCAACTGCTTGGCACCCTTCGCTAAGGTCGTTAACGATACATTTGGGATCAAGAAAGGTCTCATGACCACTGTGCACGCTTACACAACGGATCAGAGAATTCTTGATCTGCCCCATAGCGACTTAAGAAGAGCAAGAGCCGCTGCAGAGAACATCGTACCCACCACAACCGGTGCAGCCGCAGCTGTAGGTTTGGTACTGCCTGAACTAAAAGGCAAACTTGATGGCTTTGCAATGCGTGTTCCCGTATCGACTGTTAGTGTTGTTGACTTAGTAGTTGAGACCGAAAAGCCAGTGACGGCTGAAGCAGTCAATGCTGAACTCAAGAAGGCCGCCGAAGGCGAACTCAAGGGTATTTTAGCCTTTGAAGAGGAGCCCCTTGTATCTTGCGACTTCAAAGGAAATGACCATTCTTCCATCGTGGATGCTTCCCTAACAAAAGTGATGGGCGAAAACATGCTCAAGGTTGTATCCTGGTATGACAACGAGTGGGGTTATTCCATGAGAGTAGTTGACCTCATCCGTTACATGGATTCAAAGAAGTAAGCTTTGGCTCAAGATCCCCCCGCTTTGCGGGGGGATCATCTGACACTAGCTCGTAACCCTTCACAATTAGTTGATCATCCGCTGTGAGGAGGATTTTTATGGCGAAAAAAACGATTGCAGATATTAATGTTCAAGGTCAACGAGTGCTGATGCGCGTTGACTTCAACGTGCCTATGCAAGATGGTGTTATCACCGATGACAAGAGAATTCGTGCCGCATTGCCCAGTATTCAGCACCTGGTGAAACAAGGTGGGAAGGTTATCCTCATGTCACACTTTGGCCGTCCAAAGGGTGCCGTTAACGAGTCCATGCGTCTTGATCCAATAGCCAAGCGACTTGGTGAGCTTCTTGGTCAGCCGGTCCAAAAAGTTGACGATTGTATCGGACCTGAAGTAGCCAAAGCCGTTGATGCTCTGAAACCAGGTGAAGTTCTGGTGCTTGAAAACGTGCGTTTTTATGCTGAAGAAGAAAAGAATGATCCAGAGTTCGCCAAAAAATTGGCATCCCTTGGAGATGTTTTTGTAAACGATGCATTCGGTACAGCCCACAGGGCCCATGCTTCTACCACCGGAGTCGCTGACTATTTGCCAGCTGTCTCGGGTTTTCTTATGGAAAAAGAGCTGGAGTTTCTAGGTGGAGCACTTGATGAACCGAAGCGTCCCTTCGTAGCTATATTGGGAGGCGCCAAGGTAAAAGATAAGATTGGTGTCATTGAATCCCTTTTGGATAAAGCAGATACCCTAATCATTGGAGGGGGCATGGCTTACACCTTCTTCAAGGCCCAGGGATATGAAATCGGAAACTCCCTTCTTGATGAAGAACGCTTGGATTTCGCCCGCGACGTTATGGTGAAGGCCGAACAAAAGGGAGTAAAGCTGCTGTTCCCCGTGGATATTGTGGTCGGAAAAGAACGCAGTGAAGACACGGAGTACAAAGTAGTCGATTTCGATAAGATGCCTGCAGACTGGGAAGGCTTGGATTCAGGTCCAAAGACAACAGAGCTGTTCAGTGAAGTAGTCAAGACGGCTGGAACCGTTGTATGGAACGGTCCCATGGGAGTATTTGAAATGGAAGCGTTCGCTGCGGGAACCAGAGGTTTGGCTGAAGCTTTGGCCAACTCTTCAGCCATTTCCATTATTGGCGGTGGCGACTCAGCAGCAGCTGTGGAACAGATGGGTCTTGCAGGCAAGATGACTCACGTTTCCACTGGTGGCGGTGCATCACTTGAGTTCTTAGAGGGCAAGACTTTGCCAGGTGTGGCCGCTTTAAATGATAAATAGAGGTGATACAATGCGTACCCCGATTATTGCGGGAAACTGGAAGATGCACAAGAACGTGGGTGAAGCTGTAGAGCTTGCCCGTCAGCTTGATGAGATGGTTGCAGATAGCGCTGTTGAAGTTGTGATTTGCGCTCCTTTCACCAGCCTTTCATCACTGAGTGCCCTTGGGGTGAACAAGGTTAAAATCGGTGCTCAGAACATGTATTTTGCCGAAGCAGGAGCGTTTACAGGAGAGATCTCCGCAACCATGTTAGAAGACGTGGGATGCGAGTACGTTATCTTGGGACACTCTGAACGTCGCGAGATATTCAAAGAAGACGATGAACTGATCAACAAGAAGGTTCTCAAGGCGTTAGAGGTTGGGTTAAAACCGATCCTATGTGTTGGCGAGACCTTAGCCCAGCGTAAAGCGGGCGAAACGGAGAATGTTGTAGTATCGCAGACGACCAAAGGCCTCGCTGGTGTAAGTCCGGAGCTCATTGAACAAGTGGTCATAGCTTACGAACCCATTTGGGCTATTGGCACTGGTGAAACATCCAACGGCAAGGATGCTAACGAAGTGATCGCATCCATTCGCCAGACCCTCGCCAAGCTCTTTGGCGACGAACAGGCTCAAAAGGTCAGAATTCAGTACGGTGGCAGTGTGAAACCTGGCAATATTGCCGAGTTCATGGAACAACCCGAAATCGATGGAGCGTTAGTAGGCGGAGCGAGTCTAAACGTTAAGGATTTTGTTGGCATTGTCAAGTACTAAGAAACCGAAGAGGTGAGTGAGACGATGAAAAAACCAACAGCACTAATTATCCTTGACGGTTTCGGCCTTAGCGATGCGGTAGAGGGCAATGCAACGAAGGAAGCCAACACTCCAACAGTAGACTGGCTCAGGGAGAATGCTCCGCAAGCCCATTTGTCTGCGTCAGGTGAAAGTGTTGGGTTGATGGATGGTCAAATGGGTGACTCGAATGTAGGGCACCTGAACATTGGCGCTGGTCGCATTGTCTACCAAGACGTGGTGAGGATTTCAAAGTCCATTCGAGACGGAGACTTCTTTTCCAACTCCACCTTGGTATCAAGCATGGAGCATGCGAAACAGACTGGTGGTGCACTGCACCTAATGGGGCTGGTATCTCCAGGTGGCGTGCACAGTCACACGGATCACCTGTACGCTTTGGTGCAGATGGCCAAGGACCACGGACTAAACCGAGTCTTCATCCACGCATTTCTTGATGGGCGTGACGTTCCGCCCAGCAGTGCACATGAGTATTTGGCGGCTTTAGAAGCTGAGTTAGAAAGAATTGGCGTAGGGGAAGTTGCCACGATTTCTGGTCGCTACTATGCCATGGATAGAGACAAGCGATGGGAAAGGGTAGAAAAGGCCTATCAGGCCCTACTTGGCCAGGGGCGCACCGCTACAGGAAGTGCCGAAGCCATCCGCGAAGCCTATGCCCTAGGTGAGACCGACGAGTTTGTGATTCCTACTGTCTTGACCCGAGATGGTAAAGCCATTGGACCCATTCAAGATGGAGATAGCGTATTTTTCTTTAACTTCAGGGCTGACCGGGCTCGGGAAATTAGCTGGGCGCTGGTGAATGAAGCCTTCGATGGATTTGATCGAGGCAAGAAGCTTGACATCGCCTATGCTACCATGACGCAATATGATGCAGAACTTGATGTTCCCTTCGCCTTTACACCACAGAATTTAAGCAACACCTTGGGCGAGTATGTGAGCAGTCTCGGCAAGACGCAGCTGCGGATTGCTGAAACAGAAAAGTACGCTCATGTAACGTTCTTTTTCAATGGTGGTGTAGAGACACCCAATCCTGGGGAAGAGCGGATTCTTGTTCCGTCTCCCAGTGTGGCCACCTATGATTTGAAGCCAGAAATGAGTGCGCCCGAAGTCACGGAGCGCGTTGTGGCTGAAGTGAACAAGGGGACATTTGATCTCATCGTACTGAACTACGCTAACTGTGATATGGTTGGTCACACCGGTGTGTTTGAGGCTGCAGTTAAGGCCGTCGAAGCTGTTGACACTGGTCTGGGTAAGGTATTAGAGGCCATTAAGAAACAAGGTGGTACAGCCATTATTACAGCTGACCACGGTAATTGTGAGCAAATGGTGGATCCCGAATCTGCCGAACCTTATACAGCTCACACAACCAATTTGGTGCCTGTGTGGCTTTTCAACGCCCCAGCTAACTATAGTCTGAAGTCTGGTATTCTTGCAGATTTAGCACCGTCGTTGCTGGATCTGATGAACATACCAAAACCCATTGAAATGACTGGCGAGAGCCTAATTGTGAAGGAGGAACGCAGATGATTATTGATGGTATACTAGCACGCGAGGTTCTTGATTCTAGAGGGAACCCCACAGTTGAAGTTGAGGTTTTCTTAGTCGATGGTACCACAGGACGAGCTATCGTTCCCTCTGGTGCATCCACCGGTGCTTTTGAGGCTGTAGAACTACGTGATGGTGACAAGGGACGCTATTTAGGTAAAGGTGTTCAAACCGCTGTTAATAACGTAGAAGAGATCATTGCTCCAGAGCTTGTTGGCTTGAACGTCATGGATCAAGTGGTCATTGATCAAATCATGATCGAACTTGACGGAACACCAAACAAAGCCAAATTGGGTGCCAACGCTATCCTGGGTGTCTCCCTTGCTTGTGCCCATGCAGCAGCAAACTATCTCGGCATGCCCCTGTATCGTTACATCGGGGGAGTAGCAGCAACGAACCTTCCGGTACCAATGCTGAACATCCTCAACGGCGGAGCCCATGCAGACAATAACGTGGACATCCAAGAATTCATGGTCATGCCCGTTGGTGCAGAAAGCTTCAGAGAAGCTCTGAGAATGGGAGCCGAAGTTTTCCACAGCCTCAAAGCAGTTCTCAAGGGTCGCGGACTAAACACAGCTGTTGGCGACGAGGGAGGATTTGCTCCTAACTTGCAGTCCAACGAAGAGGCAATTCAAGTGATTATCGAAGCTATCGAAAAGGCAGGCTATAAGCCTGGCGTAGATGCTTTTATTGCGCTAGACGTAGCAGCTACCGAACTCTTCAAGGATGGCAAGTACCACCTGCAGGGTGAAGGCAAGGTCTTTGATACCGACGAGATGGTAGCCTACTACAAGAACCTCGTCGAAAAATACCCAATCATCTCCATCGAAGATGCTCTCAGCGAAGATGAGTGGGATGGCTGGAAGAAGCTCACCGACGCCATTGGTGACAAGGTCCAGTTGGTAGGAGACGACCTGTTTGTGACCAATACCGAACGCTTAAAGACCGGTATTGAGCGCAACATCGCTAACTCTATCCTGATTAAAGTAAACCAAATCGGTACCTTAACCGAGACCCTCAATGCTATTGAGATGGCCAAGAAGGCCGGATACACGGCAGTCGTTTCGCACCGTTCCGGTGAAACCGAAGACACCACGATTGCAGACTTGGTTGTGGCGACGAACGCTGGTCAGATTAAGACTGGTGCTCCTAGCAGAACCGACCGGGTGGCTAAGTACAACCAATTGCTCCGCATCGAGGAAGAATTGGATTTCACAGCCCACTATCCCAGCCATAGCGCATTCTACAATATCAAGAAGTAGTTGAAGTCTAACCTTAGGCGGCAAAGTCTCATTTGTGAGACTCTGCCGCTTTTTATTTTGCCAAAACTTGATAATCAATGAGGTCAAGCTGGGCTTCCTGACGTGGCTTGCGCACTTAAGGTTCGCATTGTGGACTTCGCAGGATGTAAAGGTCAGTCCTTTTAAGATTGACAGACCTTTGACTTGGTGATATTGTTAATTTCAAGAGAAGCTTATGGGAGTAGTGTTGATACAATGAACGAGCGCAATCCACAAGCAAAGGCTGGAACGTGTCTGTACGAAGAAGTAGCGCAAAGGATCCAGGCAGACATTGTCCGTTCGAATCTCAAATCCGGGGAAAAACTGGCCACGGAGTTGGAATTGGCAGCACACTATGGAGTGAGTCGTGCAACAATTCGTCATGCCCTCATTTCCTTGGAGAATGCAGGTCTGATTGATCGACTCCATGGTCGGGGGACATTTGTCGCTGACAGGCAAGCTCGCATGGTCAACGGCGGAGGTAATGTTCAGATTATCGTTCCTTACCTAACCACAAGCTTTACCGGAAGAATTGTGACGGGAGCCCAGGAAGTATTGTTTAACCATGGGCACAGCGTATCCGTGCTTTCTACTAATAACAGCCAGCAGACAGAGGGCGAGTACATAAAGAAGATCATTGATCAAGGCTGTCCAGGGGTGATCATCCATGCTACAGCCTCTGATTACTACAATCCCTGGATCTTCGAGCTACAAAAACAGGGTATCCCCACGGTGATGACTCGACACTATGCATACATGGAATCAAATTATGTAGAGGCCAACAACTATCAAGGTGGATATGATGCAGCATCGTACCTTATCGGACTTGGCCATCGTAATATCGGACTAGTTACCAAACACCCGGGATTCTTGGTTTCACTGCAAGAACGTATTCAAGGATACAGAGATGCCATGAGTGACAACGGCTTGGCCATCGACCGGGCGATGATGTTAACAGACTTAGAAGACCACCGCTATGTATACCTTGAGGATCGTTCCAAGGAACACGAGCGAAAAGTCATTGCCGAGCTGGTTGAGTTTTTGAAGAAGTCTCCCAAGATGACCGCAGTCATATGTCTAAATGATCTGGCAGCAGCCGACCTTTTACGAGCAGCTAGGGTAGCGGGCCGCACAGTGGGACGAGATCTTTCCATCATGGGTTTTGATAACATAGGGATCTCGGCCAATTTAGAACCGGCCATTACTACCGTAAACTGCCCAACATATGAAATTGGTAAAGCAGCAGCGATGATCTTGTTGGGTGCAATGGATGGCAGCATCGAATCTCCGGTGGGACAGACCCTGCCTATGGAGCTGGTGTTGAGGGAGTCTTGTGCGCCCCCAGTAGTATTTGAACGTGCCTTTGCCATTAAGGGAGGTGGTTAATGGCTCAGACATAACTATCGGTGTGAGCAAGGAAGATATGTCTAGGTTAGAAACTTCAATACAGGTCAATAGCAGGAGGGAACATTACAAAATGAAAAAACGCATAAGTCTGATCGTTGCTTTGCTTATGATGTTGTCTGTAGTTGGTGTGGCCGCGGCCGACACTTCTCGTTACGACGTAACTGAACCCATCACCATTACCTGGTGGCATGCCCATGAAGACCAATGGCATGAGTATTTGAACTATATGGTTGAGCGTTTCCAAGAGCAAAATCCTCTGATCACAGTAGAACCTGTCTATATCGGTAGCTACGCAGAGATTAACAGCCAGCTCATCGCAGCTATTGCAGCTGGTGATGTACCCGCTCTCGCAACCGCTAACACCTCGTATCCAGCAAGCTACGGCGCAAATGGGATCGTCGAAATCCTCGATCCATACATTGAAGCCTACAACTTTGACATTGCAGACTTCGGTGAAGGTCTCATCGCCTCCACCTCCTATGATGGTAAACAGATTGTATTGCCATATCTGATTTCCACCCAAGTTATGTACTACAACAAGACCATGGCCGATGCAGAAGGCATCGAAATGCCAAAGACATTTGACGAGTTTGAAGCTTTCCTCGAGAAAGCAACCGTATTTAACGAAGACGGAACCACCGCTCGTTACGGTACAGTCTTTGGTGGCTGGGACTACTGGTACTATGAGACTCTGTTCATGAACAACGGCGTTGACGTAATTCTCGAAGATGGCTTCAGCACAGACCTCAACGGTGAAGCATCCGTTTATGTCACAACCAAGATGAAAGAATGGATTGACAAGGGTTATGCTTACTATGCCTATGGCACAGGAGCATCCGGCAACATGCGTCAACTTTTCTGGGATGGCGGAGCATTCAGCGTATTCCATACCAGTTCTCTGTTTGACACCTATGTACAAAACAGCGATTTTGAAGTTGGCATGGCCTGGTTGCCAGGTGGCGAAGACGGCGTAAGCTTCAAGAGCGAAGTTGGCGGAGCAACCATCTTGATTCCAAAGGTAGCATCGCAAAAGCAAAAGAACGCTGCTTGGCAGTTCATGATGTTCATGGCCAGCCCAGAGATCAACCTGTACTGGGCAGACCAAACTGGTTACTTCCCAACACGTCAGTCCGTCATGGCTACTCCTGAGTACGCTGAGTACCTTGAGCGCAAGCCTGCAATGGCCAACATCGTTTCCATGGCCGGTTGGATTAACCCTCGTAACCAGCATCCAGCTTATGACTCCATCGCTAACGAGTGGCGTCATGCGCTCGCTCTCATCTTCAACGAAGGTGCTCCAATCCAGGCAACATTGGATAACCTGGCACAGACTGTTGAAGAGATTCTCGAAGACTACTAGAATAGACTGTTTTGCTAACTCCGAGGGGGGATCTCCCCCCTCCATCATGTTTGAGGTGGTAATGTGAAGACTCAAAAAACCATATCGGTTTTCTTGCTGGTTTTGGGTGTAGTGGTTCTGGGAGTAGGCATTTATGGTTGGCTCATGGGTGATCTTAATCTTGAGTCCTTACGACACATTTCCAGCATAGTATATGAAGCCCGCACGGAATCCAGATCCTTTGAGATTCCCATCACCGGGACAGTAGACCTGTTTGGTGAAGGTCGCGGTACTGTTCCTATTGCGTTTTTAAGCACAGTGATGAACAATGCGATCATTATCATGATTGTGGGAATAGCTTTCATATTTAATGGTATTATGCTACGTGTGCAGTCCTGGGAGGCCATGAAGGATCTCTTCTGTGTTCAACCTGCGCTGTTCTTCTTTATGCTTTTTGTCTACTTCCCCATCGTTGATCTGGTACGCATCAGTCTCACCGACATGCGCATGCTGGTGGCCGATCCTCAGCCTTTTATCGGTCTGCGTAACTATCGCTGGCTGTTCCTTCAGTCGGGGTGGACGCGGTTTAGCGAGTCACTCCTGATTACAGCTCGCTATACGTTTTGGGAATTGTTTATCACCCTGGTCGGCGGACTTTTACTGGCACTACTCTTTAACCGCATGAACAAGACATTCAATGCTCTGCGTGCTGTGGTATTCATGCCAAAGTACATTGCTGTCGCCACAAGTGCAGTCGTGTTTATTTGGATTCTCCACGGCAACTATGGTATTTTAAACTATGCTCTATCGCTGATTGGCCTCAAGGGTCCGAATTGGTTGGTACAGGCTGACACGGCGTTGTACGGTGTGCTTATTCTCACCGCCTGGCGCGTTGTAGGCTATGCCATGATGATCTATCTCTCTGCTATGCAGGGAATCCCGAAAGACTATTATGAAGCAGCTGAAATTGATGGAGCAGACGGTGTCCAGCGCTTACGCTTTATCACGCTACCGATGTTGGCACCTACCAGCTTGTTCCTGTTTGTAACCACGTTTATCGCCAGTATGAAGGTGTTCCAATCGGTGGACGTTATGACGGGCGGTGGACCAGGAACAGCGACAAACGTAATGGTCCAGTGGATTTACAACTTGTCGTTCCGTGATTTCCGTGCGGCGCGTTCCGCAGCTGTATCGGTCATCTTCTTTGTGATTCTGCTTGTGTCCACAGCATTAACCATGGCGTGGTCGAACAGATCCGTCAGTTACGACTCTTAGGAAGGAGGGACACCATATGCCAGAAATGCGTGATACTCTGTTACTCAGGATGCGTCAATCCGGCTGGTTTGACGTTCTCGTCTTTTTCTTAGCAGTAGGCATTGTGTTGGTTGGTTTAAGCGTTGCGGGTATGATTCAATACTCCGTACAAATGAGCAATATGGCTGAAGGACTCACGGATTTTGAGATTCGGCAAAACCTTGGAATGCTAGCCACAAGGCGCAGTAGCTTCCTAAGCATTGGCCTCATTACCTTGGCCGCTACCGCCCTTGGTGTATTTTTCCTTGCCGTAGCTTCGTACTATCGAGACAAGGTGTCTTTCCAGACCAAGAAAAATCTAGGAAAGCTGCGAGTGGTACTGCAATACCTAGCGGCCATTGGTATCACCGCGATTATGCTGTTTCCGATTTACTGGATGGTCATCTCATCGCTCAAGACAAGTACGGAGCTGCTTCTTCCCGTGCCCACGCTCTGGCCACGAGACTTCCAGTGGCAAAATTTCCCGAACGTACTCAACCGCGCACCTTTTGTCCGTTACCTGTTTAACACCTTGGTGAGCACGTTCTTTGTAATGCTTGGTGAGTTGGTCTTTGGTATCTTGGCAGCTTATGGGTTTGCCAAAGGGAAATTCAAGGGACAGAATGTACTGTTTCTCCTGGTTTTGGGAGCGTTAATGGTTCCCATCCAAGTTACCTTTGTACCCATCTATGTCATGATTTCTCGCCTGGGATGGATTAATAGTTTCCCTGGTCTCATCGTTCCGAACTTGGTGAGTGCGTACTTCATCTTCATGCTACGCCAAGCCTTCAAGGCCGTGGACGAGAGCTATCTAGATGCTGGAAGAGTGGATGGGTTAGGCCGCATTGGCTTGATTTGGAATGTCTTGATTCCTATGACGAAGCCAACCTTGATCACGATTTCCATCATTACCTTTATTAATGGATGGAACAACTACTTTTGGCCGAAAATGGTGGCAACGCGCGATGAGTACCGCACAATCGCGGTTGGTGTAACTCGTCTGCGCCAGACCTTTGCAGGCATGGAAGTTGCAAACTACAACGAGATCATGGCCGGTGCAGTTATGGCCATCATCCCGATTATTCTACTCTTCCTCGTCTTGCAGAAGTACATCATGACCGGAATGAGCAAGGCTGCAATGAAATAGTGTTGCACGCCGAGGAGGTTTGTTAGAACATGAGAAACATGAGAAGAGTTTCAGTTCTGGTCTTGGCTCTGATCGTCGTCTTGAGCGTCACAGTTCTTGCAGAAGAACGAGTGGACCGCTATGATCAAGTCTTTGATTCCACGCAGGACGCAGGTCGACTCACGGCCCGCTTCCTACAGTTGATCACCCGCAGTGACGACAAGAGTGGGGACAGTACGATTCTGACATCACCTGATGGAAAAGTCATGATCGTTGATACTGGTAATCCCAGCACCTTTATCGACATACAAAACGCCTTAGAGGCGATGGGAGTAACTAGAATTGACTATCTGATAGCATCACATCCCCATGTTGATCACGTTGGAAGCATGGCTCAGTTGATCTATGCGTACGACATCGGGGCCGTTTACACGACAGAGGTGGAGTACAACACCTCGCATTACCGTAGCTACATGGAAGCTTTGGCAGCCACTGAGACGCCTCACATCATCCTCTCCGAGGGTGACACCTTCATGTTTGGTGAGCACGTCCTGGTTGAGGTGTTTCATCCCGCACCGGGCATTGAGTATTATGAAGGGTATCCAGACGGAAGCACCCAGTTCATCAACAACTTGTCTTTGCTGATGAAACTGACCTATGGCGACTCGTCGTTCCTGTTTTCAGGCGATTTGTATACGGCGGCTGAGCGGGAGATCGCGGCACGCTATGGTGATAAGCTCCGCAGTGGAGTGCTCAAAGTACCCCATCACGGTGCAGGTACTTCTTCGAGCAAACCGTTCCGTGAAGCAATTGGTGCCCAGGTTGCTGTGATGATGAGTGACGCCATTGAAGAGTTGCGGATTTACCGCAATTACTCCAAAGCCGGTACCGATACTTATATTACCAGTATCGACGGTGCGGTAGCGGTATCTACAACCGGTGATGGTGAGTACACTGTGATCTCACAGTTTGACCGCATCAATAGTATTCTCGACTAAGTTAATCGGAAAGACGGGCAGAACGCCCGTTTTTTTGTGTGCGGGATCATGATAAAGGAATCCCTCGTGGAGACGGCGAAGTAGGCAACAACGTAGTATGGTGCAATTTGGGAGGACTGGCGAATGAAGTTTCCGAAGGAGTTTGTGTGGGGTGTAGCTACAGCATCGTATCAAATTGAAGGCGCTGTTTATGAAGACGGACGAAGTGAGTCGATCTGGGATCGCTTCTCAAGAACACCGGGCAAAGTCTTAAATGGGGACACAGGTGATGTCGCTTGCGATCATTATCATCGCTACAAGGAAGATGTCGCTTTAATAAAGCAGCTCGGGGTAGATAGTTATCGTTTCTCTCTAGCCTGGCCGCGTATCTTGCCGGAAGGTAAGGGGAAGGCGAACCAGAAGGGACTCGACTTTTATAAGCGTCTTATCGCGGAATTACTTGAGCAGGGAATCGCTCCGGCTGTCACCCTCTATCATTGGGACCTCCCTCAAGTCTTGGAAGACAAGGGCGGTTGGCTCAATCGGGATACTGCAATGTACTTCCGAGACTATGCCATGGTCGCCTTTGAAGAACTAGGTGACGTAGTCACCTCTTGGATCACCCTCAATGAGCCCTGGTGCTCTGCGTTCTTGGGTTATGGCAATGGAGAACATGCTCCTGGTAAGGCCGATTTTCCATCGCACATTGTGGCTGCGCACCATCTCCTCTTAGGGCATGGTTTGGCCTTGCAGGGCTATCGTCAACTGCGCCTGCCCGCTGAAATAGGCATTACGCTCAACTTGGCACCGCAGTACTCCGTCTCTTCTAAGCCCGAGGACCTGGAAGCTACAAGAAAAGCTGATGGATTCCAAAACCGATGGTATCTGGATCCCTTGTTCAAGGGTGCCTATCCCAAGGACATGGGGGAGTTGCTTGCTTACGTCGTCCCCGCAGTTCACGAGGGGGATCTTGAGTTAATCGCAGGCTCCAATGATTTTCTAGGGATCAACTTCTACAGCCGGGGCTTAGTCTCAGCTGCAGGTAGAGTTTCGAACCCCCAAGGACCAGTTACAGCCATGGGGTGGGAGGTATACCCCGAAGGGCTATACGACTTGCTGGTTCGCGTGCACGAAGACTATGGTCCCATTCCGATCTACATTACGGAGAATGGAGCCGCTTATCACGATGTCGTTGAAGCGGGAAGGGTTCACGATAGGCAGCGCCAAGAATATCTGGAGCAGCATTTTGAGCAGGCGGAAAGGGCGATTCAAGCAGGTGTACCACTGAAGGGATACTATGTTTGGTCTCTGTTGGACAACTTTGAGTGGGCCTTTGGTTATGATCGTCGTTTTGGCATCGTCTATGTGGACTTTGAGACTCAAGAACGCATATTGAAGGATAGCGCGCTGTGGTACCAGTCGTTTCTGAGAAAGTGAGGCCCCCATGGTGCAGAGGAATGGCTAGCCGTTTTTTCTTGCTTGCGGGAGTACACTGTGATACAATAACCTAGTAGTGTCATGAATGGGCAGGGAGGTGTCATAAGACTATGGGAACCTTTTTGATGATTATCCAGTTTATTGTCTGTATTGCTTTGATCGTCGCGGTGGTACTCCAGGAGAGCAAGGGTGAAGGACTAGGCTCTATTGGTGGAGGCGGCCGGATGTTCTTTAACCAGCGTAAAGGAAGCGAAGAGATCCTCTCGACGGCAACAACGTATCTCGCTGTTGGTTTCATGGTCCTTTCTGTCGTGTTATCTGTCTGGTTCTAACCACATAGTATACTTCATCCTCTGTCTAGGTACGACAGGGGATTTTTCTTCTCCATATCTCAGGTTTACCCGACATCATTGCGTGCAGGGAAGGTGAAGAGCACCGTGAAAATTATGGAGATTTGGCCATTCTTGCTACCTGCGGTACTGACCCAGCTCTGGATGCAGAGTCTTTGCATTGCAGAGAGCATCAGAGAGAAAAACCAAAAGCCCTTACGCAAACGCCTTTATATAGCATCTATTGCTATCTTTGGTCTGGCGGCTATTGCTTTTCACCTCTTTCGCGCAGAAAAGACTCCGCCAAGCGATACCTCCTTCGCTGAAGTGGAAAGAGCCACGCACCTAACGAGCAAGGGCATTTTCTTCCTGTTGTTGATCGCGTATCAGGTTATGGGCCTGCACATGCTGGCAGAGAACTCTGGAACTAGGAGCTTTGCCCCTTTGCTTGTCTTACTAACAACTTCCTTTTTGATCATGCTGCTACACAACCTACTCCCCGAAGACAAGCGATTCATACCCGAACCAATCTTACCGATGCTGCAACTGATTCTGTGCATTCCCATTCAATACCTTGACGCTTCAGGGGACAACCTCTTTCTTTCCATTATCGCGGGGTTCAGCGCAATCAACCGGGCTTCATTGCCTCGTGCAAATGCGTACGGAATAGGTGCGCTGGGAGCGTATCTTCTAGGAAGCATTGCAAGGACCATTGCCTCGGCGTCCAGTGTTGACATGAGCAATCTAGTTCGCTATTTCTTCGTAAATACACTGGTTGTACTCCTTGCCCTTCTGGCCTTTTATACCCTAAAGAAGCAGATGATTACTAGCGTTAAATTGGAGTCTTTACTAGGTACAGTGAACGAGCAATCGGAACAGCTCAAGGCGTTGGCCGTCATTGAGGAACGTAACCGCATGGCTGCCGAGATGCATGATACGGTGGGCCATACTTTAACTGCGGCTGTCATGGCACTCGAAGCTGCCGAGACGCTTCTCCCCGATTCGCAGGCGGCACAGAAACTGCACCAGGGGAAGGAACAGGTTAGGCGGGGCCTTTCTGAGCTTCGTGCTTCTGTCAGAGCAATCAGGGCGGGAAGCGAAACCGATTTTGCCACATCCCTTGACCGGCTCTTAGGCGAGATCCGTCTTGACACCGGACTTGAGATCCATGTCATTATGGAATCAGAGGTTACCCTTCCACCACTTCAGGCGGGCATTTTGCTCTCAGCGATCAAGGAGTGTGCCACCAATGCCATTAGGCACGGGTACGCATCACAGGCAGATATTCTCATGATGGAACATCATGGTCGACTACGACTAACCTTTACCGATAACGGCCAAGGATCGTCGGAAGTGCGGCCTGGTTCCGGATTATCCATTATGCAGGAGCGTATACAGGGAGTAGGTGGCACGACGGAGGTACACAGTGAACCTGGAGAAGGATTTACCGTCAGCCTGACAATCCCCGTTGCGCACGAGGAGGGCATGTGATGAATCCGATAACTGTTCTTTTGGCGGACGATCAGACCATTATCCGCGATGGACTACGCGCAATTCTGGAGACCTATCCCGACATTCTCGTAGTTGCAGAAGCGGGTAACGGTGCAGATGCCTATGAACAAGTGAAAACACATCGTCCACAGGTTGTTCTCATGGACATACGAATGCCAGAGATCGGGGGCGTGGAGGCTACACGCCTCATCAAACGCGATTTTCCTGAGACGGCGATTTTGATTCTTACGACATTTGATGATGACGAGTCCATTCTAGGTGCCCTCACCCATGGGGCATCAGGCTACCTGCTCAAGGATATCAGCGGGGCGAAGCTAGCTGACGCCATCCGCGATGCTGGGCGCGGTAGCGTGATTTTGCCGTGTAATATAGCAGCAAAAATAACCCAACACATTGGCAGGCAGGTTAAGCCGAAGATAACGCTTGAAGATTTTACCGAGCGAGAGCAGGAGATCATCAGCCTGATCATGCAAGGACGAAGTAATCGGGAAATCGCCGAGACACTCTTTTTGAGCGTTGGAACAGTGAAAAACTACGTCAGTCAGATATACAGCAAGGTGGGAGTGTCGGACAGAGCAAACGCGGTGCTGCATTTCAAAGAAATGGGATTCTGAGATACTCAGGTGATTGTAGAACGGGAGCGAAGGCCCCGTTCTTTCTTATTACTCGAACTGTGACTCCAGTAACTTATCATATGACCGGCCACCTCCTTATCATTGGTTTGGAGGTGACAAGTATGAAGATGTGGCAAAATCTTGTGAACAGGCTATTTCCAAGTGCTTCAACTGGAAGTGGTGATCAACTGTATTTCAACATTGATGAAGTACGCAAGTTTAAAGGACAACGCGAACTAAACTCTGCTGAAGCAAATGAGACTCTTCAGAGAGACGCGTTTTTCCGGCTCTAAGTAAGAGGAGGTATTCGTTGTGAGGACATTTGTGTTGACAAAGGATCTCCTCGTGATCCTATCGCCCCTTATTGTGCTTCAAGTTAGCCTTGTTGTGTACTGCGGGATCATCATCTTCAGAGAAGGAGTACAGAATCTGAACAGAAAGACGTGGTTTCTTATCTGCTTGCTGATCAACGTGATAGGGCCAGTTGTCTTTCTGCTCGTGGGAAGGAAGGAACTCGAGTGATCACAGTCACGGGACTAAAAAAGGACTTTGGAGACTTTCAAGCGTTAAAAGGCCTGAATATGCATGTTCAGGCGGGGGAGGTTTACGGCTTCATTGGTCAAAATGGCGTGGGCAAAACCACTACCATGAACATTCTGGCCGGTTTGTCCCGGCCGACGGAAGGCGAATGTCTGATCAGGGGCAAGGACGTCACAGCAGTTGCGCATCCTGGGGACTTACGCGTTGGCTATCTCCCTGAGGAACCCAAGTTCTATCCATGGCTGACCGCCCGTGAGACTCTGCTCTACCTGTCCGAGGTTCCAGACAACAAACGTGTCGAGGAAATCCTTCGATGGACTGGACTTGTTGATGGGGCTGACCGGCGGGTAGGCGGGTTTTCGAGAGGAATGAAGCAACGACTCGGCATCGGAGTGGCTCTAGTTCGCAACCCCGACCTGTTTATCCTTGACGAGCCTTCCTCTGCCCTTGATCCAGAGGGGAGGAGCGTAGTACTTCGTCTGATCAAGGACCTAAAGAACATGGGGAAGACGATTTTGTTCTCTACGCACATTTTGGATGACATTGAACGTATCTGCGACACGGTGGGAATGATTAATGACGGACGGATGGTGTTCGAGAAGCCACTCACACAGCTGCAAGTGGAGCATGCCCAGCCGGTGCTTGACATGATCCCGACGGTGCCCATACGTCCCGATGTCGCAGATGCACTCTCCAAGGTTGTTGGTGTTGTCTCGCTAACAAGATCCGAAAGCTCGTGGGCCGTTCGAGTGGCCCATCCAGGTGTTTCTCTGACTGTAATGTCATTCCTCGCGGAGCACGGAATTGCCGTTGAATCGTTTGCTTTCCGCAAGGCACGGCTTGAGGACTTGTTTTTGAAGGAGGTATCTGATAAATGAAATCTGAGCTGCAAAAAGAAATACGCTATGCTCTGCGAAGCGGGCGGATACTCATTCTCTTTGCAAGTCTTTTGTTCCTTGCTCTCCTAACGCCAATCATGCTGAAAGTAGTTCTACCACAAGTCTTGGGTGGTGAAGTCAACGACTTGGTGATGATGACGCAACGTGACTGTATCCGGAGCTATTTGGGTGATGTGTTTGAGATTGGAGGTATTGTCATCGCGTTCACATTATGTGGACTCACGGCGTGTGAGCTTCAGGGAGATACGTGGCTACTACCAGTGTGTGCCGGGAAGCGTTTTGGACACATGGTAGGCGCGAAACTGTTGGTTTTTGGCACACTGCAAGTGATTCTACCTGTTGCTACGCTCTTGGTGGATTACCTATACTCTAGTTATCTCTTTGGCTTCGAAGTCGGAATCTCTGCCGTCTTGTTCAGCGGAATCCTTCAAAGCATCTATCTAGTTTTTTTCCTGTCATGTCTCATTATGTGGGGTGTCTTCACGAGAAAACCGATTCCTGCTGGATTTCTAACTTTGGCTACGGCGTATGGGATTCAAGCCATCTCCTCACTTCTTCGCATGCAGGGATGGACGCCGTCTGGGCTTCTTACCCAGGCCATGGAACTAAACCCTACCGTTGATTCATCACTGTTGATTTCCCTCACTGTCACCGTGCTCTTGATCGTCACAACGATGCGGATCACCATGGCCAAACTGAAATATATGGAATGGAATGAGCGGAGTGCGCAGTGAAGAAGTGTAGTTCTCCAGAGCGGTAGGGCAGAGGAGGTCAAGTATCGAAATGATCAGTTCAAGTAAGCGAAAAGGCCACAGAACGTGGCTGTGGTTCATATCATTATCCATAATTCTCGGATTCTTTGCTGTCTCTTTCTCAGGCAGCTGGCCCAACGGCACGGACATTGAAGCAGATGCTCCTTTAGAGGATTTTACGGTACATTTGGAAAGACGGATTTCTAGGCTGATGAAAGTGCACGGAATTCCAGGATGCCAAGTCGCGCTTGTCCATGATTACGAGATCGTATGGACGAGCGGTTTTGGTCTCGCGGATGTCGAAAGCGGTCGATACCTGACCGCCGACACGCCAATGAGTGTTCAGTCCATTACAAAGTCTATTGTAGCATGGGGTATCGCGAAACTTGCAGAACAGGGTTTGATCGATTTAGATGTTCCGTTATCGCACTATTTGGCGGAGTGGGATTTCCCCCAGTCTGACAATGGGACGGAAGGGATTACGATACGTAATCTCCTGAACCATACCTCGGGGATGCCGCTAGGTGACTTTACCGACGTCTATTCACCTGGAGAGGAAATGCCCTCCCTCCGGAGCAAACTCACAGAGGAAGCGGTCTTGTTGCGCAAACCAGGGGTGGGATTCTCCTATTCAAACGTAGGTTATCATTTGTTGGAGTTACTTATCGAAGAAGTCACAGGGCGAGACTTCGTGGACTACATGTACTCGGAGGTCTTTCTTCCTCTGGACATGACAACAGCAACCTTTGAACCAGACAGCTCTATGATGCCATATCCTCCCACAGGCTATGACCTGCGTGGAAAGCCTGTGCCGGTGTATGTGTATCCCCAAAAGGCATCAGGTGGTCTGTTTGCCACAGCTGAGGACATCGCTCGGTTTGTGGTGGCAAGCATGAAAGATGTTTCTGAGACGTTGTACACTCCCCAAGTGCGAAGAATCGGGATCTACGGTCTTGTATTTGAAGCCTATGGAGCAGGTCATTACATTGAGACACTACCCAACGGTTTGCCTTCGGTTGCTCATGGTGGTCAAGGAAAGGGCATCATGACACATTTTCATGCGGTGCCAGAAACAGGCGATGCCATTGTCATCCTGACGAACTCCCAACGAAGTTGGCCTTTTATATCCATCGTGCTCAGCGATTGGGCGAGGTGGCGCTCGTTCCCATCGGTGGGTATGGGTAGAATTGTCTGGGCGCATCTCGGGCTCAGCGCCGTCATTGGTATGCTTTTTTCTGCTAGTATCCTCGTTGCCGTGGAGCTGATCAGGGCTTACAGGAGCCAGCAAAGAATCAGACTCCGACTACTTCGGTTTAACATTGCCTGTGTCTTACTGGGAACCGTAGCGTACAGTGCATCGCAGGAATACTTGTTCATTTCATCCGTTTTCCCCAGCCTAACAGTCTGGCTAGGAGGAGGAGTGCTTACATTCAGCATCGTCTTGCTGTTGTCCGCCTTGCCGCGGTCACTAGACAAGAACAACGAACTACTATTCTAACGGAAAGTGGGTAACGCGAATGAAGGATAATCTAGGTATCACGCGGACATCAATCATGAACTTACTGGCGGAGATATCACCCATGGCACGGGACTATGTGGGTGAAACCTTTGGGCAAGCCGTTGTTTTGGCCGCTCAACGTGGTGAAGAGGGCGAAGGTGTCTTCCTAAGGGTCGCTTCGGATGATCTGTGCATATACTACGCGAATTTTCCCGACGACTCGTCTTCGGAGATTCTAAGTACAATCAGTGAGGAGATCGAGCGCTCTGTGTCCACAGCTGGAGAGTTTTACTTCAATGTGCATGGGAGCAATGCAAGGATTATTCAGCTGGTGCAGAGCAAAGGTTTTGTGCTTGAAATGGAAGGGTATGTGCTTCGGCACTCCTTGACAAAGGGCATTCCAGTTGACTTGGGCGAGTTGGCAACCGAGGCGCCGTCCAGGGTTAAGTGGGAGAGTTATGTTGAGCTTTTTGAAGCGGCTTATGAACAGTTGAACAGGGAGAATGGTTGGGATACCAAGGGTTACTCAAAGACTGCTGAAACATTTCTTCAGGGGATCAAAGAACTGCAGAAGAGAGACCGTCTGAAGTCTTTTTGGAAGGATGGAGTCTTAATTGGTTGCTACATCGTCGATGGACCCTACATCACCGATCTTGTTGTCCACCCTCGCTTTCAGAACAAGGGGTATGGAAGCCTGATGCTACAGCACTGTATTCATTTCATGTGCGAGAAAAAGGGGATTGGGGATATCCATTTGCGCGTTACAAAATCAAACTCGGGAGCCAAACGTCTTTATGAGCGCAACGGGTTTACTACAATATCCCATTTCGCCGAACACGCCTATCAGGCAAAGTAGAGGGGAGGATTTGTGTGAAGACCAGGATCCGCCAGGAGGTCATTCCGTTTGCGCTGCGTTATGCCGCGGTTCATACGCTGACCTATCTGGTTTTCGGTGTGTTTTTCATGCTACTCAGTCAGTACTTCGAGTACTTCCAGAGTGACCCGGTGTTTCAACAAGTAATGAAGCCGGCTGATGTCCTATCGGTTCGTCTTGCTCCTGTAGTGCAACTCGTTCGAGGGAGTCTCTTGGCCCTCGCCATCTACCCCTTTCGCGATGTTGTCATTGGACCCAAGCGTGGCTGGTTGAAGCTGTTTTATCTGCTATTTGTCCTCACCAGCATTGGTGCAGTGATCACGGGACCTGGATCAATTGAAGGCTTGCTCTACACGAGGTTTTCCTTCAATCCGCTCATTGGGTATCCCGAAATAGCCTTGCAGATGCTGGTATTTTCCTGGCTATTCTACGCTTGGCAAGACCGTGCGACTACAATACGTAGTGGTTAAGGAGTATTGTCAGCAAACGGCTTCTGGGTTCAGGGTATGAGTATGCCAATAAACGATAAAGAGACGCTACGCACGGTAGTTTGGGCTTGCTAAACTACCGTGTTTTTTTAATCGCGCAAAAAAAGAGTCTGTAATCAGACTCCCCGATTCTACCCTATGTTTTGGTGGAGGTGAGCGGAGTTGCACCGCTGTCCGTAAGTGAAATCACACCAGCATCTCCGAGCGCAGCCACAAATTGGTTTCTCGTTCATCCTTCTACTTTGTGGCCAGCTAAAGGACGAACCAGCCCGTAAGTTTCCCCTTTATGCTCCGGGCATCACGCAAAGGGTAGTCTGTTGTTTGACGTCGATCTTATTTCTAACAGACGGAGAAATAAGGGACGTTAGCCGACTTAAGCAGCTAAGGCGTAATTGTTGTTTGCAGTTATTGCTTTCCCACTTTTAACGCGGCATTGGGGACCTCGGCTCGCTTCTGATGCTCTTCCTACCCACGTCGAAACTAATTCACCCCCGTGGTGTGTACGGCTCAAGAATATCAAAAATCCAGGTCACTGTCAAGATGCCCAAGATCTTAACGATCGTGCCCAAGAGCTTGTTGAGCTCGCCTGGTGGCGTCTCTCTTGGCTGCTGCTTCTCGCTTGTCATAGAGTTTTTTACCTTTCGCCAAGGCCAACTCCACCTTACACTTGCCTCGCAAAAAATAGAGGCGGGTGGGAACGAGTGTGTAGCCTTCTTCTTTGGTCTTGCCGATCAAGCGACGAATCTCGCGTTTATGAAGCAGCAGTTTCCGAGGTCGAATCGGATCGTGATTGAAGCGGTTGCCCTGCTCGTAGGGGCTGATATGCATGCCGTGTAGAAAGACTTCACCGTTTTCGATACGCGCGAAACTATCCCGAAGATTCACTTTCCCCAGACGGAGCGATTTCACCTCGGTACCTTGTAGAACAATACCAACTTCCATCGTGTCTTCAATAAAGTAATCATGGCGGGCACGGCGATTTTCAGAAATAACCTTGATCTGAGACATAGCCAACAACTCCCTTATGCAGTTATTATAACAGAGTTGTGACGGTTACGAAAGATGGGGTATGCGCCGTTCAAGGAATATGCGGATCCCAGTTGTTGTCGAGATCCAGGTGGTCGGTTGTCGTCATGACGTGGTACTGTCCCAGTTCGTGCCCGTTCTTGAAGGCGTAATGGACCTCCAGGCTGTAAGGTCCCGGTGGGAAGTACCCTTGGAGCGGGGCGAATTCTCCGCCTTGCACCATACGGGGGGCCCATTTGAGTGCCTTTTGTGGCTGTTCGACAACCTCGAGCTTGTTTGAAAGGTCCATGTAATAGGTAAATCCGTCGTTGTCGTGGAGTATGTCGGTAATCACTTCGCCCGCTGGATTAATGATGGAGGCTCTTTCGATGTAGATTGGCTCCGTTGAGCCGTTAGCAAATCCTATCATGCCGAAGATTGAGTCGTTGTCTTTGTAGAACACGTGAAAATCAACAAGAAAGACCTGGGGCCACAAACCCGCTTCATACTTGATCGTGGGATAGTTGACTCCTTCCTCTACTTGGATTTCCTTCGTATACTTCTCGTAACCTCCAGCGAAAATTTCCATCGTAAAACGGCCCGGGGAAAGGCCTGTTACTCGAAAGGCCCCAATATTGTCTGCTTGCACCAAGTGTTCGCCCACAATGATGACCCCGAAGGGAACGGGGTCACCAAAAACGTTGCGAACCTGGCCTTCGATGGTGCTGGAACCACCAATGGGACTTAGGGCCGAAATGACCCTGCTAGCGTCGACAATGGAAAGTTCTTCACGAACAATTATGCTGACGACAATAATGTAGGCCATGAGTAGGTAGGTCACTAAAAGAAATAAGGAAACCTTGCCTAGGCGTACCCAAAAGCGCGAGAACATAAGAGGATTCCTCCTTTCGAGGGAGAAATGATGGTAATGATTACAATTGGAGGTAAAACTATGAAGCGGGTTGCCCTTATACTTTTTTTTCTTTTCATACTTTCTATTCTTTACCCGATCAACTCTGAAGCCGCGCTGAAGCTGTTCGTCGGAAATGACGAAGTAGAGCTGAAGAATTCGCTCGTGATGATTAACGGCAATTTTATGATCCCTATGGACGTGTTCGAAGACTATCTAGGAGCCGATGTTAAGATCACCCCGGAGCACTTCGAGATGGTGTTTGCGGATCAGACCATTCTTATGCAATTAGGGGTGGAAAGTGCACAAATCGATGGAAAAACGTATCAGCTGGATGTCGCACCTCAATTGGTTGAAGGCGAAATCGTCGTGCCCATCCGCTTTATCGCCAATCGGCTCGGACTGAGCCTCGTCTTTGATCAAGACATCATGGGTCTGCGTCTGGAGACGTCCAAGCCCAGTGCACGGCGCGAGCGTTCGTTCACTTCGAACCTTTTCGGGCAGCAGGATGTGCAACCGGATCAACCCGCAGAAACAGAGACCATTGTGCTCCATCATCCAGACGACGAACAGGATCTTAAGGAAATCATTTTCATGGGTGGACCAAGGTCTAGGGTTTTTCTTGACCTGAAGTCATATACTGGTTACCAGACACATCTCTTGACGGAACCTGATCGTTTGGTGATCGATCTTTATGGTGTAGGGGGCGATCCGCTTCCGCCCGTGGAGGTTCGAGATAACCCCGTAGTGCGATCGATTCGAAGTAGTCGTTTTGATGAATACACGATGCGCATTGTCTGTGATCTGCACGATTCCACAGGATATCGCGTCAACCCCTGGCCCCAGGGAGGCTTGGAGATTGAGTTCAACTTCCAGCTCACCGCCATTGAACTAGAGGCTAACGACGACGATCAATTTGCATTACGTTTTCAGGCATCCGCCGCCCCGGTTATAGAGACCATTTATCTCGAAGATCCCCTGCGCTTAGTGTTGGATTTGCAGGAGACCACGTTGATGATGCGTTCGTTTGATCGGGCGGTCAATCAGGGACCTGTGTCACGTTTGAGAGTCAGTCAACATACACCGTCCGTGACGAGGGTTGTCTTGCAGGTGACGGAGCCCATGGCTCCACTTCAGCTAGAGCAACTCGAGAGCGGAGGTTTTGTCCTTCCGCTATTCCGCGGAACCGCCAGTCAAGCCCACGCATATCTTGCCCAAACGCAAGGTACACAGCACGAAATCATTGACCTTGATCCAGTGCTCCCAGACGGAGAGTTGTCAGGTCTAACTGTTGTCGTCGATGCAGGCCATGGGGGTTCGGATCCAGGCACAATAGGTCACCACGGCACCTTTGAAAAGGACGTCAATCTGGCCATTAGTTTATACCTTGGTGAGTATCTGAGTCAGGCCGGGGCAAGGGTTATCTATACTAGAGATAGTGATGCCTATGTCTCCATTTTCGAACGTCCCGCCATCGCCACCCAGGCTGGGGCTGATCTTTTCATATCGGTGCACGCAAATTCCAGCATTAACAGGGGAACGGCCAGAGGAACTGAGACCTTGTACAGGGCGAAAGATCCGGTTTCGGAGCTCTTAGCTCGTACTGTGCAGGACGAAGTGGTCGCGGCCGTCACCTTGGCTAACCGTCGAATCTGGGGTAGGGACGATCTTGCTGTGTTTAATAACTCGAAAATTCCCGCCATCATGGTGGAAGTGGGGTTCCTCGATCATCCCGATGAAGAACTGTTGCTGCGGGCACCAGGCTTCCAGAAGGTGGCTGCTCAGGGTATTTTCAACGGTATTCGGCGCTTTTACCTAGAGAACAAACGGTAGGAGGCGAAGGTAATGAGATGGAAGCGAAGCATAGCCATTGCTGTTGTGGTCCTGCTCCTACTTCTCGTGGCACGCGCGGTCTTACATAGGCACCGGGAAGATAGTGAAATACTACCAGTATCCGTCGATGTTACCGAGCCGTTTTATGCTGTGTATTTTGGATCCGCTGATGGCACCCAACTGATTCCTGAGTTTCACCAAGGGGTTGGGACCGTTGAGGAAAGGGTAGCTCGTCTCATGGAGGGTCCTCGTCTTGCCGAATTGTCCGCGGTGTTCCCCGAGGATGTAGAATTCTTGGGTTACAGTCAGCGTGATGATGTGCTTTTCCTGAATTTCAGTCATCACCTCGTAACCCGACATCCTGGTGGCAGTACGGGTGAGATCATGACGGTTTATGGCATAGTAAATACTTTGGTTGGGGCCTGGGGTGTTCGCCAGGTGCAGATTTTAGTGGAAGGTAGACAAATTCTCACACTTGCAGGACACCTAGACCTCACCGAGCCTTTAGAGAAGGACTATGAGCTTTTAGGTAGTTCGCACATATGATGGTGAAAAGCCTCTTGGGGGAATTGTTTTGACAATTGGAATCTATGACTCTGGTCTGGGGGGGTTGTCTGTTTGGCGTGAGCTACGACGCTACACCAGCACACGCCTCCTTTATTATGGTGATACTAGCCACGTTCCGTATGGCGAGAAGACTCCCACCCAACTTGAGGGTTACTTTTGGAATATCGTGGGATTTTTTCTGGATCAAGGCTGCGAAGCGGTGGTTGTGGCCTGCAATACGTCCAGTGCTCTGGTTCTGCCCAAGGTGGCGGGGAAAGTCTCGGTTCCTGTTTTTGGAATTATCGAGAGTGCGGTTGGCGCGACGCTTGAGGTCAGTGCTGGCCGTATTGGTGTGTTGGCAACGCGAGGAACCGTTGAAAGTGGAGCGTATCAGGCGGCCTTCCAGCAAGCGAGGCCAGATGCAAGAGTATTCATGCGTAGCGCTCCCCGCCTTGTCCCCCTTGTTGAACAGGGAGAAGTCCATTCGGACGTCACGAGGCAGGCATTGCGTGAGTACGTGGATCCTCTTTTGGCGGAAGGAATTGACACGCTCTTACTTGGCTGCACACACTATCCCTTTGTGCAGGGGCTCCTTGAGGAAATTGTGGGTCCAGATGTACGGATTGTCAACCCGGCTCCAGCTCTGGCGTTAGAAGTCGCACAGCTGTTCCCGAATCTGGCAAAGCGACAGGGACCAGAAGACAAAACGAATGAGACGCAGTTTTGGGTCAGTGGAGACCCGGAGGCCTTTAAGACCACCGCCGAGCTATTGCTGCAAGAGCAATTGCCCGCGGTGCGCTTTCATCATATGGCAGGGGAGACAACCTAATGCGTAAGGAAATTCAGAGCGACTGGGCTGGTAAACGTGTAGCAGTGATTGGTCTTGGAATAAGTAATATGGCACTTATTCGATTCTTAAAAGAGGCCGGGGCACAGATCAGTGGCCGAGACCACAAGACACATGGTGAACTGGGCGAACGCCTCACTGAACTGGAGTCTCTCGGAGTCGACCTCTTACTCGGCCCGCAATACCTGAGCGGCCTCATGGACTTTGATGTGGTCGTGGTGAGCCCTGGCGTTCCGAAGGATCTTCCGGAGCTGCAGGCTGTCGATGCATTAGGGCGACTGGAGAGTGAAATTGGCTTGGTTTTTCGTTACAGTCGTGCACCCATCTATGCTGTCACTGGTAGTAGCGGCAAGACAACAACCACAAGTCTAGTAGGTGAAATGCTAAAAACCAGCGGTATCAAGGTCCGGGTGGGTGGAAATATTGGGAACCCTCTTATTGGTGAACTAGAAGACATCGATTCAGATGTTAATATCGTCCTAGAACTATCGAGTTTTCAATTGGAGGGGTTAAAGCAAAGTCCCCGCGGTGCTCTGATCACGAACATTGCCCAAAACCACCTCGATGTTCACCATACCATGGAGAACTACATAAGCGCAAAAGAGAACATTTATCGCTATCAACAACCCGATGATTTCTTGGTTCTCAACTACGATGATCCCGTTACCAGGGCTATGGCTAAGAAGGCTCCGGGGAGAGTCTTCTATTTTAGCCTTACAACGCCAGTCACTCCTGGTGCTTATGTCAGAGGTGATGACCTGGTTTACTCTGATGAGACCGGAGAGATCATCTTTGGTCAGTGTTCAGAGTTGGCTTTACCGGGGCGCCACAATGTCGCAAACTTCCTGGCCGCCACTTTACTAAGTCATCAGGCGGGAGCAAGTTTGGAGGCGAGTCGGCAGGTTGGCGAAACCTTTGCCGGAGTACCCCATCGTCTAGAGTTCGTGGGCGAAGTAAACGGAATGCGCTTCTACAATGACTCCATTGCCACAACTCCAGATCGAACCATGGCAGCCCTGGAATCCTTTAAGGAACCTTTGATCCTGATCGCTGGAGGTTCGGATAAACAGCTCTCCTATGCGGAACTAGGCCACGCCATTCAAGGTCGAGTGAAACACCTGATCCTTCTAGGAACCACTGCGCCGAAAATTCGTCGAGCGGTGGAGGATGCAGGAGGCGTTTTATTGGACGAAGTAGAAGATTTAGGGGACGCAGTTGCGTTAGCCTACAAAATAGGAGCCCCGGGCGATGTGGTGCTTTTGTCTCCAGCGAGTGCAAGTTTCGATCAGTACCCCAACTTCATGGCCAGGGGGAAGCATTTCCGTGATCTGGTGGCTAGTTTGAGTAAAGAGTAAACAGCAGGAGGAGATCAAGATGATTCGTGTTACAACGCCACTTAATAATGGCAAAGATCTGCGAGCCGGTGACGAGGTTGCGATCAGCGGAGTAATTTACACCGCTAGAGATGCAGCGCACCAACGGTTGGTCAAGTTAATTGAAGAAGGAAAACCCTTGCCATTTGAGCCAGAGGGTGCAATTATCTACTACGTAGGGCCGACACCTCCAAAACCAGGCAATCCAATTGGCTCTGCCGGACCTACGACATCGGTGCGTATGGACAGTCTGACTGTTCCCCTCTTAGAGCAAGGGGTAAAGGGAATGATCGGAAAAGGTGGACGTAGTCCGCACGTGGTCGAAGCCATGAAAAAACACGGTGCAGTCTATTTCGCCGCGGTTGGTGGAGCAGCAGCCCTAATCTCCCAGAGTATCAAGGAGGTTGAGGTAGTGGCGTATCCCGACTTAGGGGCAGAAGCTGTGCATCGCATGGTTGTGGAAGACTTCCCCGCCATCGTAGCCATTGACAGCTTGGGGAACAATGTATACGAACAAGGGGTGGCAAAGTATAGGAAACTAGATGTGGAAGGGGCAAAATAGATGCATTATACAAGGGCTGATGGGCGAGCGTTAGACGAGCTGCGTCCCGTAACGATCACCCGTGATGTGAACATGCACGCTGAAGGCTCTGTGTTGATAGAGGTTGGGAACACGAAAGTGATCTGTACCGCGACGCTCGAAGACCGTGTGCCTCCGTTCTTGAGAGGGCAGGGAGAAGGCTGGATTACCGGTGAGTACGCCATGCTCCCAAGAGCAACAGCAGTACGTAATCAGAGAGAATCTTCGAGGGGCAAGGTAGGGGGACGTACCCACGAGATTCAACGCCTCATTGGTCGCTCTTTACGGTCGGTTGTCGACCTCAAGAGTATTGGGGAGCGCACGATCTGGATTGACTGTGATGTGCTTCAGGCCGACGGAGGAACGAGGACAGCATCGATAACCGGTGCATTTATCGCCCTCTCCGACGCTCTGCGAAAAATAGAGGGACATCCTGGCGTCAAGGAATACCTGGCAGCCGTTAGCGTTGGCATCGTTAATGGGCATCCTGTTTTAGACCTAGACTATGCAGAGGACTTCGCTGCTGATGTTGACTTCAATGTGGTAATGACCCAGAGTGGAAAGATCGTTGAAGTACAAGGTACAGCAGAAGGAGAGCCATTTACGCGGGAACAGATGGGGCAACTGATGGACTTGGCCGAAAAGGGGATTACAGAGTTGTTTGCGAAGCAAAGGGCTCTGTTGATGGAAGACTTAGCGAAGAAGTTTGGTGGAAAGTAAATGAAGCGTCGGCGCGTGGTGGTTGCGAGTCATAATGCTCACAAGATTCGTGAGATCAAGGAGATGACAAAACACCTGAATCTTGAAGTCGTTGGTTTGCCAGAACTAGGCGATTATCCTCCAGTTGTTGAAGATGGCGAAACGTTTCAGGACAATGCCCGCAAGAAGGCGGTGGAAATCGCCAACCTCTGCGGGGAGCTTGTTTTAGCTGATGATTCGGGCCTGGAGGTCGACGTTCTTGAAGGGGCTCCGGGTGTACACTCCGCGAGATTTGCGGGGGAGCCGGTTTCCGACCAGCGGAATAATGCGTTGCTTTTGAAAACGCTTCAGGGCTATCCCTTAGAGCAACGCGGAGCTGGCTTTCGTTGTGTCATGGCACTTGCTTTTCCCTATGGATCAGTGGAACTCACAGAAGGGATTTGTCGAGGTGTTATCCTCTTTGAAAGCAGAGGTGAGGGCGGTTTTGGCTATGATCCTCTCTTTTATGTACCGGAGTACGGATTAACCTTTGCCGAGTTAGGCTCTGACCTAAAGAACCAGATTAGCCATCGATACAAAGCACTCACCAAGATGCTGGGAGTCATTGAACGAATTCAAGCATAAAAGCAGTTGACACCGCTTAGATTGTTGTGGTAAGATTGACATTGTCAGTCGGGGCGTGGCGCAGTTTGGCTAGCGCGCCTGCCTTGGGAGCAGGAGGCCGGAGGTTCAAATCCTCTCGCCCCGACCATTTTCATGCGGGTGTAGCTCAATGGTAGAGCACCGGCCTTCCAAGCCGGCTATGTGAGTTCGATTCTCATC
>DUQE01000048.1 GCA_012837925.1 Bacillota bacterium | reverse complement strand
TCCTCGAGAAAGCAGTTCACATTGCCCGGCAAAAGGACCAAACGTTCTTTGTGGGCAATATCTTATCGGCCGACATATTCTATAACCCACTTGGCAGTGCAGCCTGGAAGGAAATGGGCGTGTTAGCTGTCGAGATGGAAGCTGCTGCTTTGTACATGAATGCAGCGAAGGCCAAAAAGAATGCTCTGTGTATGCTTACCATTTCCGATGAGCTACATAGTGGTAAGGAACTACCGGCCCATGAGCGTCAGGTGAGCTTCACTAAGATGATGGAAATCGCTTTGGAGCTTGCAATCAGTCTCTAACCCAACCCCCTTGGGTTGGGTTTTGCTCACCGACAAACAGCCATACGAACTCATATTCATACGTTGTTGGAGGTTCCCATGAAAAAACCATTTGTCGATGCTAACAAACTACGCCAAATTGTAGCTGAGCACCCTACTCCCTTTCACCTCTATGATGAACGGGGAATTCGCGAAAACGCCCGTCTGCTTCATCGCGCCTTTGCCTGGAACCCAGGTTTCAAAGAGTACTTTGCAGTCAAAGCAACGCCGAACCCTGCAATCTTGAACATTCTGAGAGAAGAAGGCTGCGGAGTGGACTGCGCAACATACACGGAGCTTTTGCTCGCGGAGGCACTGGGGTTTGAAGGTCAGGAGATCATGTTTTCATCGAATATGACACCCCTTGAAGACTTTCAGTTTGCTCACAAGCTTGGAGCTATCATCAATCTTGATGACTTTACGGATGTAGACTATATCAAGAAGCTCTCCAGCATTCCACAGAAGGTCTGCTTGCGCTATAACCCAGGGGGGAACTTTTCCATCAGCAATGAAATCATGGATACCCCCGGTGAAGCCAAGTACGGCATGACGCGGTCGCAGCTCAAAGCGGCCATCGAGCAACTGTTAGACATGGGTGTTCGCAAGTTCGGTCTTCATGCCTTCTTGACCAGCAACACCCGGGCAAACGACTACTACCCCACCTTGGCCAGAATCCTCTTTGAGCTGGTTCGAGATCTCCACACAGAGACGGGAGCCCACTTTTCTTTTGTGAACCTATCGGGTGGCATCGGTGTTCCCTACCATCCCAGCGAAGAGCCGGTGGACATTATGGCAGTGGGCAAAGGCGTTGAGGAAGCCTTTAACGCAGTGCTCGTACCAGCGGGATTGGGACATCTGTCCATCGCCGCAGAGCTTGGTCGCTTCATGCTCGCTCCCTATGGTCATCTGATTGCGACGGCAATTCGACGGAAAAACACCTATAAGCACTATATTGGTCTTGATGCCTCAGCGGCCAATCTCATGCGTCCGGCCATGTATGGTTCGTACCACCACATAACGATCGCTGGTAAAGAAAACGATCCCCATGATCATCTCTACGATGTCGTGGGCGGTTTGTGCGAAAACAACGATAAGTTCGCCGTCAACCGACATCTACCTGAGATAGAACTAGGGGATCTGGTCATCATTCATGATACAGGTGCCCACGGTTTTTCCATGGGTTATAACTACAATGGGAAACTGCGCTCAGCAGAAGTCTTGCTTAAGGCTGACGGGAGCACAGAACTCATTCGACGCGCAGAGACGCCAGAAGACTATTTTGCGACTCTGAACTTGCCGGTACGCTCAGCGCGACTTTAGTTTATCCTGAAACTGCTTGCGAAACTTAACCACCTTCGGGGCTATGACCATCTTGCAGTAGCCCTGCTGGCTGTTCTGGGCGTAGTAGTCATGATGATAGTCCTCGGCGGGATAGAAAACGGTGAGCTCTGTCAGTTCCGTAACGATGGGGTCATCCCATAGTTCGGCCATACGGGTCATAACCTCTTGGGCGATCTCTCGTTCTTCGGGAGTCTCATAGAAGATCACGGAACGATACTGGGAGCCAATATCTCCACCCTGCCTGTTTAGGGTTGTAGGGTCATGGATACTGAAAAAGACCTCCAAGAGCTCCTTATAGGTGATTACGTCACCATCATAGGTGATCTGAATGACTTCGGCGTGACCTGTTTCGTTCGTGCACACCTGCTTATAGGTGGGATTTTCTACATGCCCCCCACTATAACCAGGGACAACGCTAATTACGCCCGCCAAGTCAGTGAAAATCGCTTCTAGGCACCAAAAACATCCGCCACCGAGCGTGGCCTTCAAGTGATTCATGGTTCTCGTCCCTTCAAATTATTGTCAAGAAAAGGTGATCGCTTGGATTCTATCTATAGATATCCCCACTACTATGAAATAGCGTATTCATACCGAAATATCCCTGCAGAAGTGGATGTCATGGAAGAAGCCATCCGCAAATATTCCAAGATTCCCGTACATACCGTTTTGGAACTAGCCTGCGGAAACAGTCCCCATATGGTGGAACTCGCTACACGCGGCTATGAATACTGTGGTCTAGACTTAAATCCGACCATGATTGAGTTTGCCCAAAACAAGGCGTCAGCACATAATCTTGATGTACGGTTCTACCTGGCCAACTTCATCGACTTTAGGCTCGAAGGGCCCAAGGACTTCATCTACATTATGCTCGGTTCACTTTACGTCAACAATGCAGACGAGCTCGTCAGCCATTTTTCCAATGTTTATAAGGCCCTCAAGCCGGGAGGCCTTTACTTTCTCGATTGGTGCATTGACTTTTCTCCCCTCGACAACAGCGAGGATAGCTGGGTCATGCGCCGTGACGGCATAACCGTCTCCACTCGTTATACGACACGCCTGCGTAATGCCGCAGAACAGCTCTATGAAGAGAACATTCTCTTTACTATTCGAGATCGGGGTAGACAGCAAAAACTGCTGCATACGGGCATCCGGCGTGCTATTTTCCCCCAGGAGTTCGTGTTAGCCGCCACAAAACTGAACGATTTTGAACTCTTGGGATGGTGGAATGACTGGAACTGGAATCGGCCCCTTGGAGAAGGACGGGGCGAAATCATCCGCCCCATCACTATCCTACGTAAGATCTAACCTTTGCTAAGCTCATAAATAGCCAGGACATCCTCCTTCGCCAGAGGCATAAAGCTTCCTAGTGTCACGGTGTCTCCCGCTGTCGCCATATCGGCCATCTCGGCAAGACGGTCGGGGGCAATGCCCGCTTCGGCCAAGGTGGTCGGCAGTCCAATACGGTGGAAGAAGTCTTCCAGGCGTCGGATTCCTTCCAGCACAGTGCGCTCTGGGTTGTGGAAGTCCTGTTCCACGTTAAAGACACGAACAGCAAACTGCACAAAGCGATTAACATCTTGTTTGTACACATACTTCATCCAGGCAGGGAAAACGATGGCAAGTCCAGCACCGTGCGCGATGTCATACAAGGCACTCAGTTGATGCTCAATGTTGTGCGATGCCCAGTCTTCGCTCCTGCCTACGCCCAAAATGTCATTGTGGGCGAATGTTCCAGCCCACATGATATTGGCTCTGGGTCCGTAGTTCTCCGGTTCAGCAATAGCCTTCGGTGCCTCCTGAATGATGCTACGCAGGGCAGCCTCGCACATGTGATCGCCGAAGCCAACGTCTGGTTCCCTCGTGAAG
The DNA here is from genome assembly GCA_012837925.1 of Bacillota bacterium. Classification (GTDB taxonomy): domain Bacteria; phylum Bacillota; class Limnochordia; order Darwinibacteriales; family Darwinibacteriaceae; genus UBA5420. The sequence goes on along the minus strand of DUQE01000048.1, from coordinate 36,297 downwards.
TACCGCTCCATAATATGGGCCATCATGTCCGCTACACCGCAAGCGGTCTGGTACGCTGGCAGAGAAAACGTTAACTCGGGATTCATCAGGGCGAACTTAGGCCGCAAGAGGATCGAACCAAAGCCGACCTTCTGCAAGCCATCCTCGTTAGTGATCACCGTGCTAGGGCTTGATTCACTACCTGCGGCTGGAATGGTCAGAACAACACCAATGGGTAGACTCTCTTTTAGTTTTGCTTTGCCGGCATAAAAGTCCCACACATCGCCCTCATAAGGCACACCCATGGCAATGGCTTTCGCGGAATCAATGGCGCTTCCTCCACCGACAGCGAGAATCAAATCGATCCGCTCCTTACGGGCAAGCTCGATACCTTCCTTGACCAGGCTCAATCTGGGATTGGGCTGCGCTCCACCTAACTCCACAATCTCTAAACCAGCCTCTTGAAGCGATGCTACGACACGGCCCTTCAGAACACTCTTGACGATATGCCCTCCGCCATAGTGCAGCAGCACCTTCTTACCCCAAACTGCAGCTTCTTTACCAACCTGTTCCTCGACGCCACGACCAAAGATGATCTTCGTCGTGTTTGAAAACGTAAAGTCAAGCATAAACTCCCTCCTCACTTAGATGTCTGAGTTATCTTTTGTGAACTGCACAATCTCTTGAACGTAACCAAAAGCTACCGCCGTTACAGTGTCAGCTCCGCCGTAATACAAGGCTAGGCGACCTGTTTCACTGTCTACTAAAGCTGCACATGGGAATGCCACGTTAGGAACATCACCCACGCATTCATAATAGGTCTGCGGTGACAAGATGTATGGTTTGGTCCGAGCCACCACTTTCCAGGGTTGATCGAGATCCAGTAAAGCGGCCCCCACACTGTAGACAAAACCATTGCAGGACGTCAAAACACCATGATAGATCATCAGCCATCCTTCGGACGTCTCGATGGGGATGGGACCCGCCCCGATTTTCGTGGACTGCCAGCCCACCGTTGTGCTCATCACATGGCGGTGTTTACCCCAATAGGTCATGTCGGGACTTTCACTGTAAAAGATGTCGCCAAATGGCGTATGTCCATTGTCGCTCGGTCTGGAAACCATGGCAAAGTTGCCGTTGATCTTCCGCGGGAAAAGCACGCCGTTGCGATTAAACGGCAGAAATGCGTTTTCCAACTGATAAAAGGTTTCGAAGTCCTCTGTGTAGCCTACTCCAATGGTGGGACCGTGATAACCATTACACCAGGTAACATAGTAGCGATCCTCGATCCAAACAACTCTAGGATCATAACCATAGACAAAGTTGCCGATTTCCTCGTCATTACAGACGAACTTGATGGGTTCATGCTCGATTGTCCAGCTTAGGGCATCCTTGCTTCGGCCGGAATGAATGCGCATTTCACGCGCTTTGTTGTCCACGCGAAACACACCGCGAAATTCGTCGCCATAGGGAACTACGGCACTATTGAATATGCTGTTCGAGCAGGGAATCAAGTCCCGAGGAATAACAGGGTTCTGCGAATACCGCCACAGCACGTCGCTATTCCCCGCCGGACGATCCTCCCAAGGTATGTTCGGTAGCTTCTGACCCACAATCTTCAAACTCATTTTCATCCCTCCATAGACACTTAGAGTTTCTCAGGCTCAGGATACTCGATCCCGAATGTATCCACTGTTACCCTTTCTATCCGTTGATCTTCAAGCGGCTTATCCATCCTGTCACGGGGAACGGATACGATGGAATCCGCCACTTCCATTCCCTCTATAACCTGCCCAAACGCAGCATAGGCTCCATCCAAATGAGGAGAATCAGCCACCATAATGAAGAACTGGGACCCGGCCGAGTCGGGCCAATTGGTGCGAGCCATAGAGATCACTCCGCGGCTATGCTTGAGATCATTTCGAAATCCATTTTGCGTAAACTCACCCTTAATGCTATAACCCGGTCCACCAGCACCGGTTCCGGAAGGATCTCCTCCCTGGATCATAAACCCAGGAATGACCCGGTGAAACGTTACCCCATCATAGTACCCCTGCTGGACCAGTGCGATGAAGTTGTTTACCGTGTTGGGAGCTATCCCTGGAAACAGCTCAATTTTGATGGTCCCCCGGTCACCAAAATCCATGGTTACGATAGGATTCTGGGTCGTCACTTCTTCAGCATAGACCCGACATGGGTGCACCAAAAGGGCCACTGCTAGTGCAATTACGACAAACACGAGATATCCATAATCCATTGCATCATCCTCCATCTTCTTTCAATGAACTCATTATACCACACTTCCCAGGCAGGAACTGCCAAGGATAAGTAGAAACTGTGTCGGAAAGGAGTGAGCGACTGTATGTGGAAAGAACACTATCGGGTGGGGTCCGATTTGATCGATACCCAGCACCAGGAACTCTTTAAGCGAGTATCAAGTTTTATCCGGGTCGTGCAAGGAGATGGCCCTTGGGTTGAAAGGCTCGCGCAAGTGCAAGAAACCCTGGTTTTCATGCAGCACTATGTAGTCATCCACTTTGCCGACGAAGAGAAGCTGCAAGCAGAAATCGGCTACCCCGAACTGGAAAGACACAGAAAGATTCACGACGACTTCAAAGCAGAAATTCAAGCTTTTGCCCAGACGGTAGAACGTGAGGGTTTTGATGAAGAGAAAGTACAGGAATTCAGTGCCAAGGTGATGACGTGGCTCATTATGCACGTAGGTAGAGAAGATCAAAAGATTGGTGAGTTCCTGCGTTCGCAAGGAGGTCACAAATGAGAGTAGAGTACATAAATCCCTTTTATCAAGCAACCTTAGATGTATTTCGCGTCATGCTCAGTCTCGAACCAAAAAGAGGGACCCTGAAGGCCGTGGAGGAACTTGTTCCTGTAAGCGAGGCCAATGTAGGAATAGGTGTTACAGGCGATTTACGGGGATCACTGCTTTATAGTTTCCCTAAAGCTATGGCTCTTGAAATGGTTCACATTATGTCGGGCATGCGTATGACCAAGCTTGATGCATTTGTTACTTCTGCGTTGAGCGAAGTGGCAAACATCATCAGTGGCAATGCCTTGACCTATCTCTCGAAGAACGCTCTGGTCTGTGACATTTCGCCGCCACAAGCATTTATCGGTAGTGAGGGCACCCTCTCCATGTCAACGGAGAAGGCTATCGTCCTTCCACTTATAACCGATATAGGCACACTAGAAGTAAGTATCTCCTTACATGGCAAATAAAAAAACGCCCGGTCAGGCAAAACCGTTCGCCTGAATCGGGCATTTTTCTACCTTTAGAACGAGCCGCTTCCGAAGGTTATGGCCGCAAACACCGTTGTGCTACGTTCAAGAGACCCAAATTCCGTAGTTGGATCACCATAGTTGAAAGCGACACCTACACTTGGAGAAATCTTGCTCAAGGAAGGCAGACTGAGTGTTGTCTGCACGATACCTGACTTGTCAGAAAGATTGGCGTTGACGAAGGTCGACAACGACAGTTTCGTATTCAGCAGATTGCTCCACCCTACCATAGCGGCTAAGTAATGACGCCCAGTGGAAGTCAGGTCAGAGGCATTGACGTTCAGCTTGGCCAGGGCCTCCTGTGCGATCTTCTTCATTGGATCGTCTGTCTGTGCCATCATGAGTAAGGTCGCGTAGTATTCCTTGAAGGACTGTATATCCTCCTGGTTCTGATAACCCTCGCCGTTGAAGTAATACTGACCGGCTAGCGTTAGGTTAAAGAGCCCATCGGGATCCTTATGGCTATATCTGGCCCCTGCTGTGGCGTGAAAGAAAAGCTGATCACGTTTGTATACAGGATAGTCCATCGTGGTTCCAGTTACAAACCCCTTGTCTGACCCCTTGCTGACCACCGCTTCACCGAAAACGGCCAAATTGCCTAAAGACGAAGAGACGGTGGCCATCGCCCTTGGTGCCTTATCCTTTTGATAAAACGCGCCAAGTCCAACTTCGGTTCCGCCAATGACAAACTCCATCTTCGGAGCCAGGGCGACTTTGTCAAGGGCGTCTACGCCGTCAAGAATGGTGTAGAGATAATAGTTTGTGCTACCCTTAGGGTAATGTACCTTCAGCGCTACCGGACCTTCGAGGTCGAGATCGGGATCCATGGGATCGATGCGTCCAATACTGATGACATCGGCCGGGCTATAAAAATAACCCACGCCCCATTTCACATTCTGCTTTCCGCCTCTAAAGAACACTTTGTTGTCGTAGTTAAAGTCGGAGAAAAGCTCTTCCAGGCGAAGTTTCAATGGATCCTTGTTGGTGCCATCTTCACCTATCGTCTTGCTTACTGCGTAGTTCAGACCAACTTTTCCAAAAACCCGAAAGTTTGGATCTGGCCTGGCATCCAAGTAGACTTGTCCGCCTAGTGAGGTGCCAAACATGTCTCCTACCTTAGAACTCCCCATAAACCTTCTGCTGGCATTAACAGCTAGACGATAGTTACCCCCTACATCCCAACCATCCTGTACCAGGAGGGCTTCCTCAGGAGCTATCGTTTTCTCTTCTTCTTCAAGTTCTACAAACAAGTCATCACCAAAGAGATCGTCAAAATCCATGGCCCACACGGTACTATTCAAAGCGAAGAGAAGTACGAGTACACTCAGGAAAATCGTCGTTTTTCGCATGATCTACCTCCTAACGGTTCACTCGTTCAATATAGGCCTTGGTAAAGACGTGATCAGGAATGTCGCTGACGGAGATCTCGCTGACGGAAATCTGGGTCTTGTTCCCGGGTACAAGCTCGTCAATGAAGACCATCTGCACAGGCATGACCACATCTCCAACCTTTGTGTACTTAGGGAACAAGCCAGTACGCATCAGCCGATACGTTAAGCTGTACTCCTCGGTCTTTAACACCAAGTCCGAGTCTTTGGTCACCCACAGTTTAACGAAAGGAAAGGGAACAGTATCATCCACAGCCTTCAGGTCAATAATGTACACCTCAAAGTTACCTAGGGTACCTTCCAGATAACCCTCCACTTCGTAGGACGAAGAGTAACTGTTGGATCCGAAGTCCGCATTACGAGCATCCGAGTCCTGGAAGTTCTCCTTGAGCGAGGTATGTGCAAATTGGCGGCTGGAAGGATCGTAGAACCACAAGTTGTCCCCCTCTAGCAGGTACCCTTGTCCCTTCTCCGTGACAGGTTCCTGGATCAAGAGCAGGAAACGCTCGCCATCATCACGCCTAAACTGGCGTACCACCATCTTCTCAATACCCTTTTCCACATCTTCCACGACCATGGTCAAGACCGATGAAAAATCGGTGTTATCAAAACGCGACTGCGCATCAAGACGCTCCAATATTGCCTCAATATGACTAAAGTCCTGGGCCTGGGCTGGCAGTCCCGTCACAAGAACGCACAGCACTAAAGCTACAACAACAGACATCATGTTCTTCATCGAAAGACCCCCTATGTGTGAGAACTGAGTGCCTTCATGGGCGACATTCGAGCTGCAGCCCGTGCAGGCCAGTATGCGGCAAGCAAGCTGATCAAAACTACAATGGCCGTGTTACCGATAACGCTGGCAAGGGACACATCAAAGACGACTTGCCCCTGGTTTAGGAAGAACTGGAGTGAAGGATCCGCATCAAAGGTGATATTCCCGACGATAAGGGAAATGACGCCAGCCAGAACCAGACCTCCCACGCATCCCAATAACCCAAGGAATGTTGCTTCCCAAAGGAAGATGTTCTTCACCTGTTTCTGATGCATACCAAAGGCACGCATCGTGCCAATTTCCTTCGTCCGCTCAATCATCATCATCCTGAAGGTGTTCGTTATACCCACCATAGTCACCACGAGCAGGATTAAAAAGATGACAAGGCCAACTCGGTTCAGTACACCTACTACAAGTTCCACGGCCTCCATAATCTGGTTAATGTGCATCACCCTGTAGCGTGTGCCTTCCCAAGGGGTAATCTCCTCCGCTTCGGCCAGAGGATCCAGAGGCACTCCAGCTACCATCACGGCCACCTGTGGCTCCGCCTCTTCCTCACCTTCGTCAGGCGTTCTTAATCCCTCTCGAAAGATGCGGGCAAAACTGTCCACTAAACTCAAGTCCGTGACAAACATGTTGAGAATCTGGTATTCATGTTGATCCATACCCAACAAGGTATTCAGGTAGGAGCGGCTTGTAAAGGCTGCTGATAAGCCTAGTTCTTCCTGGTCTTCAATAAATGCAACCACTTTTAGCTCCCCAACGTTCTGCTGTCCTGTCAGAGTTTCGAGGCGGATCAAGATGGTCTCGCCCACTTGGACCCCTAAACGTTCTCCAACCGGTTGGGGCAGGATGACCGCATTCTCCTCCACCAAGACGTCGGCAAGCCTCCCTTGGGTGACCACCAGACTGTCAAGGAGTTTGTCTTCCTCCGTAAAGTCTACTCCATAAAGCATCTGCATGGTTTGCTTTGAACCAAAAATCATGGTGGGCATGGCTTGGCTTCTTCTCGTAAACGCTTCGATCTGTGTCGCATTCTCTTCGAGGAGTCGATCAAGGTTCTCATCGGGACGAATCTTCATGATCATCTGGCCCGCATCGGTCCACTCTTGTCCCGTAATGAACACGTGACCACCTAAAGCGTGGGAAAAGTTATCCCGGATGGTTCCCACGACTCCACCGGTGAGGGCATTCATCAGAGTAATGACGAGCATACCAAAGGCTATGGCTCCAGCCAAAAGGAAACTGCGTTTTTTCTGTCGAGAAATGTTGCGAAACGCGACTTTCATTGTCAAGAACATCGGATCACCTCGAACTTTCCATAGCCTTGAGTGGCGATGTTTTCATCACAATGCTTGTGGGATAGATGCTCGAGACAACCCCAACAACCACAATCACCACAAAAGACATAATAACCGACGATAGAGACAGTTCAGGGCGCAGTACGGGGCCACCATAGATGATCTCGAAGAACATGTTGCTGGCCTCAAGCCCTACCCGATTTAGGATAAAGAGCACAAGCGCTCCAAGGAGAATACCGATCGTTCCAGCAAGACCAGAGAGAATGAGGGTTTCCCACATCACCATGCGCCTCACAAAACCCTTTTGAGCACCAATAGCACGCATCGTCCCGATTTCACCCATGCGTTCAGTCACGGAAATGACCAAAGTATTCATGATGATGATCACGGCCACAATAGCGATGAGAAAAACTACACTGTTGAAAATGCTCTTGATCCCGCTTGATAACTGGGCCATAGATCCGGCGGCCTGCATCCAATCGCGCGTCTGTGCTGCAGTATTATTGTCCGCAAAGAACTTGGCGAAATCTATCTGGGCTTGCCTTGTATATCCTTCGTCCGTCAAGCGCACCAAGAGGTATTGCCAGGCTCCTGTATCTTCCAGGTTAGACAAGTCTCTCGACTCAGTTTCACCCAAGAGCGAGTACCAATAGTCATCATCAGACATGTCCTGTTCAACCTCAACGGGTGCGAAAAGCGAATCCAGGGAATCAAAGGAGTCAAAAAAGCTATCTTCATCAATGGCACCTAGAAGCGACTGTTCGTCAGCACTCAGATCAGCGGGTGCAGCATGACCCACCACCATACCTGCGAGGGCTCGTACGTTGGAAATGTCCATGAGGGAAACCATATCTAGCTGTATGTTCGATTGCCTAAACTGGAATATCCCCGTGATCTCGACTTCACGAATTCTCATGCCTGTTAAGGTGCTCACAGACGTAAACAAGACCTTGTCACCAGGTCTAAACGTGAACCCAACCTGCTTTTCCATGAGGTCTACTACAGTCTTGTTCAAGAGAACTCCCTGCTCACCTGGGGCCCAAAAGTCTCCTTCTAAGAGCTCCACATTGTCAGGAAACATGACCTGGTACTGTTCCGGTAGGATTCCGAAGAGTTGAGTCGCAGCAATCATGTTGTCGCCTCGCGAAATCATGGCCGTGGCTGATACTTGCGGATTGATCGCTTCCACATAGGGAAGGGAATTCGCAAACTCTACAATCTCTGCATACTCAGGAATTCTCGGTACCGCCCGCTCCATGGCTGTAGTGTCTTGAAAGCCAAACAAGGTTAGGTAGCCTTTGCTCTCACCTGTAATCATGAGATGACCTGTGTAGTTTTGGATGTACGATTTTTCGATGCCCGCTGCAGCTGAATCCATAAAGGAGTTGCCGACCACCAGCACCATGATACCAATCACCATAATCAGGCCAATGATCAGCGTCTTTACCTTGTGTTGCCGAATATTGCGCCAGGCAATTGTCAGGATAATCTTCATGACAGACTCCCCACCTTGGCACTCTTCTTGGTGTCCTCCACGATGAGGCCATCGAGAAGTTGAATCACATGATCAGCAATGTCCATGATGGTAGTGTCGTGCGTCGAAAAGATGAATGTTGTATTGAGTTCCGCATTCATCTTCTTCATGAGTTCAATGATACTCTGCCCTGTCTTGGAATCAAGGTTGGCTGTTGGTTCATCGGCTAGCACAATCTGCGGCTTTGTAGCTAAAGCTCTGGCAATGGCCACTCTCTGACGTTGCCCGCCGGATAGTTCATTGGACTTGTGGTGCATGTGATCGGCTAGTCCTACCGCCTCAACCAGGAACTCAATCCACTCTCGCATTTCCTTCTTTCCCGGTCTGTCCTTTCCCAAGAGCAGTGGAAACTCAATGTTCTCATAGACATTGAGCACTGGGATCAGGTTAAAGGATTGAAAAATGAAACCTAGAGTCTCGTGACGCAGTCTAGTGAGGGCCTTATCGTTTAGACCTTGCGTCACAGTTCCATTGATGCTCACGACCCCGTCCGTCGGTTGGTCAATACACCCGATTAAATTGAGGATGGTAGATTTTCCTGAACCCGATGGTCCGACAATCGAAGCAAAGTCACCTTTTTCTATAGAAAAAGTCACACCCCGCACTGCATGAACTTCGGCTTTGCCTAGAGTGTAGACCTTCCTCACATTATGTAGCTCAACAATGCCCATCTGAACCTCTCCTTTAGCCCTAATATCATAAGTATACCCGAGTGCCTGGGTTCATTCAATGTTTCACAATCTTTCCTGAAGTGTCCGTGCAAAATCCACTGCTTCCTGGATATCTGCCTTGTTGGGGCGACCAAGTTTGTACAGCAAAAAACTCCCCTGGATGAGCCGCTCATCAATAACGTCTATCCCTTTCTCCTCAAGGCGTTTGCGCACGTTCTCCTGGCCTTGGGATTTTGATGCACACGATGTGACTAAGGCCACTCGCTTGACATTATCTGGATCAAGGCGGTCCACGAAGCCCAGGAGTTCTGGTAGACTGTCACCTCCGTAGATTCCCCCTACAATAAATAGTAATTCGATTTTCTCTACACTTGGGTTGTCCGTAACGTTGATCGCCTTGGTGCCTAGCTCCTTGCCAATGGCTTCAGCTATCTTCTTGGAGTGCTTTGTCTTGGTTGCATAGACCACTCGTACGCCTTTCATTACCATACCCCTTTCCGACTGGGTGTACCAGTAAACTAGTGCACTAACATCGTACAACAGATAGCCTTATATTGTCAACAGTTTTCTCCTCAAAAGCATCCCTAGATGACGAAAAGACCGGTTGATCATCGGTCGATCAATCCGGTCGTCGTAGTGAGTGTTACACTCCTAGCACATACTTGACAAAGTAATAAAGTACTAAGACGGCTAACACTGTCAAAATCAGAAACGCATTTGAGTTGAGGTTTGAGAAACTCAAGACCGTAAAGATCCCTCCGCCCTCAAAGTCCAATCTGCGGTTCATGACAATCATACGCTTGTATTGGCGCCTTCCACTTAAGGCAATCGTAGTAGAGAGAGACTGGTACATCTTGCTCACACTACCCTCTGCACATACGTAGAGACGTACGAACTGTTGCCCTACTGCTTCGAGGCTGAGCCATTTAGGCGGTTTGTAATGGAAGAGGTGCGTCTTCATACCAAGACCAAAGAAAGCGAAACCAATCAGTAAAGTTACAATCATGTCTCGAATAGCCGAGCCCTCAAAGAACTTCATGGTAGAAAGGTGACCGAGTTCCGTGACTCCTGCCCCTATGGTAGCGGGTGCGATAAAGAGATTGACAATCAAATTCGGCTGCGTTCCAATAATCAACATGGCGACGGCCAAAATAGCCATAGAACCAGCTACAAATGGAGTCTCGCCGGCCCCTTTCCGCAGTTCCGTCTTCTGCTTACCCAAGAACGTCAACCCGATCAGTTTCACAAACGAAGCGGTAGTCCCGACTCCGACAAGGTTGAAGAGACGTTCGGCCCACACCATGAGGGGGTTCCCTGAGAGAGCTACTTCTATGGCACTATGATGAAGCAGACTCTTACTGATAAACCCATTGAGTCCGGGAGTTCCAGTGATACCAAAGGCAGCAATCAGCATGCATATTGCCGTCATAGGATACTTTTTCCACAGCCCGCCCAACTTATAAAGGTCAAGCTCACCAGTTCCCAGATATACTACGCCCACACCCAAAAAGAGAGCGGACTTAAACAGCGCATGGTTGAGAGAGTGAAAAATGGCTCCGGCCACGCCGTCAACGCCATGGCCCCTCAAGACCAGGGCAGTACCAATACCGAGGATGATATAGCCCATCTGGCTCACACTATGATAAGCCAAGAGGCGCTTAGCATTACCCTGCAAAAGAGCGAAAGCTACCCCGAGTAACATCGTCGCAACACCAATAATGACGATGAGTGTTCCAAGCCACGGTACAAGATCTCCAAGTCCCCATTGGACCAACTGTCCTGTACGGAGCAGGCCATAGGCTCCAGCCTTAATCAAGATTCCAGACAAGAGGGCACTACCTGGAGTTGGAGCAACAGGGTGGGCCATGGGTAACCAAATGTGTACCGGTACCATACCTGCCTTAATTCCAAATCCCAGAACAAAGAGAAGAACAGCCCAGCCGAGCGTCGCTTTGTTTGCAACTAATGTAGCAGCCACGCCAACGTCCAGCGTCACTCCAGAAGCCAAGAGTATGGCTATGGCGCCTGCTATGCAAAGCCCTGCAACGATTCCCAGAAACAAGTAAAAGTAACCGGCCCGCAAAGACTCTCGATCATTGCGATGGATCACCCAGAAGAACGATGTCACGGTCATAATCTCAAAGAAAACAAGGAGCGTCACAAAATTGCCGGCCAAGAAAACTCCTTGCACCGCCCCTAAAGTAAGAAAATAAAAGACGTAAAAGCTTACAGACCGCTCTTCGTGTTGCATGTATGTGTACATATAAATCCCTGAAGCCAGCCACACAAAAGCGGTAAAGAGGCTAAAGAGTGCCGACAATCCATCGAGTCGGAATGCAGGTTCGAACAAGCCAAGCGAGTTTAGTTTCCACAGTAGGACAGTTCCACTCCGTTGGGCAAGAAAGTTCATAAAACTCGCGAGCAAGCCTACCGCTCCTACTGCGATACCTAGGAGCGCTTGACTGCGTAAGCTTCGAAAACGTGACACAAGCGCCGCACCCAAGAATGGAACGAGAATTAAAACCGTACTCCAATACATAGCAACTCACCTCCCTACAAACTGAAAAATTGCGCAACAACTGCATCCACCAAGGGCAAGGTTAATCCGGGATACAGGCCGAAGATAACCCCAAACGCTGCTATGATCACGGTTGGAACTAGCATAAATAACAATGCCTTCGTCTTGCGGCGCGGTTTGAGATCGGACGTCCCTGTGAAGGCAGACACAGTGATCGGTATAAAGTAAAGAGCGTTTAGGAGACCGCTGAGCAATAAGACAACGAGAAGTATCCATGCATCTGCAGCCAGACTACCCCGCATGAGATAATATTTGCTCCAAAAACCACTCAAGGGAAGCATGCCAATCATCCCTAAGCTAATGATCCCGAAGCTACCCATCGTCACGGGAAGGATACGACCCGTACCTCCCAACTCACTGACTTTCAAATAGCCAGTCTCTTCTGCAACGATCCCTGCTGCAAAAAAGAGCACAATTTTCAGTGTGGAGTGAAAGATCATGTGCAACATTGCACCGGCCAATGCGAGGGGATGAAGGATAAAGGCCCCAAGCAGGATATAGGCCAACTGACTTATGGTCGAGTACGCCAAACGCCTTTTTAAGACATCCTGTTTGAGCGCAATCAAAGAGCCCAGTATGATCGTGACAGAGCAAAGCACAAGTAAGATCGGGCGAACACTCAAAGACTTAACCAAATCAACCCCAAATACGGAGTATACCGTGCGTAAAACGCCGAAGACACCAGCATTAACAACGGCCACAGCGTGCAAGAGTGCACTAACGGGCGTAGGCGCCACCATAGCCGACGGCAACCATCCATGAAGAGGCATGATAGCAGCTTTCACTCCAAAGCCGATCAAGAACAAAAAGAACAGAATTCTTAACTGGCCAGACGAGGCGGTAGCCAAAGCCGCAGGTATACTCGAAAAGTCAAGAACTCCTCCAGTAAGCGTCCAGAGCATCACAATCGCGGCCAGAATGAAACTGGCTCCCACTAAACTGTATCGAATATATTTTCTACCCGCCTCCAGGGCATCTTTGGTGCCACTGTGCACCACCAATGGATACGTCGCGAATGTGAGAAGTTCATAGAACAGATAGAATGTAAATAGATTACCAGAAAAGGCAATACCCAAAGTAATGCCTGCTGACACCAAGAAAAACGTAAAATACTGTCGTTGTTTGGTGTCGTGCTCCATATAACCTACTGAATAAATACTTGCGAACACCCACAAAGTAGATGCTAGAATGCCATAGGTTAAACCCAAGGGATCAAGGGTAAGATCCAAGCTTAAGGAGGCTATCCCCACGCGGAATGCAGGATACGTTCCAGAACCAAGACCAAGATACAAGAGATACCAAACCATGGCCGCACTAACCAATGCAGCTCCCACCACAATACAATGGCGCTGTGTCTTAGCTTCACCAGGAATTGCCGCAACCCAGATGGCTCCGATGGTTGTGATGACGATTGACGCTAACACAAGTGCAACGCCTACACTCATGGCAATACCTCCAAACCTAAGAGTGCAGTGGCAGCCTCAGATGCTAACTGCAATACCCCATCGGGCACCACACCTACCGAAATAATGACGACGACCAAGAACAACAGAGCCGCTAGTTGAACATAGGACACGTTTGCCACAACGGGCTTCTGAAGAGGACGCTCAAAGAAGGCCATACGTAGCACTGGAAGCAGATAAGCAGCGGCTAACAGACTACCCCCGACCAAGACAAGGACTGCAAGATAGTTGCCATTGGCTAAGCTACCCAAGAGCAGTTGCCACTTACTCACGAATCCTGAAAACAAAGGAATGCCAATCATGGACAATGAACCCACTGCAAACGCTCCTACTGTCACAGGCATTGCAGCGCCGACTCCTGCCATTTCGCTAATGCGACTCTTTCCAGTATGTTTGATCATGGCCCCTGCAGCTAAGAAAAGTAGTGCTTTCGTTGTAGCGTGGCTCAAAATATGCATGAAGGTTCCGGTCAAACCATGAATGTTCCCCAAGCCGATACCCAAGAAAATGTACCCCACTTGAGATATCGTGGAAAAGGCGAGGCGACGCTTAAGTTCATCTTGCGCCAGAGCAAACAAAGCCCCGGCAATGATCGCTACCATACCCAACAGGGTGAGAATGTCGGTAATCGGGAGTCTTGTGATGATCTTCGCACCTACTGCGACATAAAACACCTTCAAAAGTGCGATGATGTAGCCCTTAATGGCTAAGGACGACAACATAGCGCTAGAGGGCGCTATGGCTGTAGAGTGTGCGTCAGGTAGCCACACATGGAGCGGGAAGAGTGCTGACTTTACCCCAAAGCCGACCATAAAAAAGCTTAGGCATACCCAAAGGGCTGTCGGGTACTTTTGCCACGACATACTAAGCTCCTGGGCGATAAAATTCATGTTGAGATTGCCCGTGAGCACGAAGAGAAAGCCAATGCCCAACAACACAAACCCTGAACCAATAGTCGCCAACATCAGGTACTTAAACGTTGCCTCCACGGACGTCGCATCATTGCGTGCCGCCACGATGGCGCAACTCGCAATGGTTGCTACTTCTACCATGACGTAGATGTTAAAAAGGTCGCCCGTAACAGCCAAACCACAAAGAGCGGCAACCAGGAGCAAGAATAGTGTCAAAAACCAAGCGGCCCTTGACCGACTGCCAACTTCTTTAATCAAGTCCACGGAAGCATAGAGCATAATCGGTGTGGCAACAACACCTATTGTGATTAAGAAGAACCCCGAGACTGCATCGAGCGACAGTTCGATTCCCCATGGAGCAGGCCAGCCCCCTACTGCGTACGTGAAAGTGCCATGCAGTAGAATTTCCCGGGCAAGGTAGATACCGCCAGATAGCGCTAAACCCAACATAGCGACGGCGAAGTACTCCGCCACGCGAAACCTCCGAATCTTCGTCAACAAGGGCATAATATAGGCCGTGGAGAGCAACGCGACCACGACGAGGACAGCTAGGTTGTCACGAAATGCGAGCGCCATTGGCCCTCACCTCAGTTCTAATTCTCATGATTTCTTTGGCATCCACGGTTCCATAAAAACGATACAACTTCATAATTAAAGCCAGTGACAAGGCAGTAACGCTCACACTAACAACGATACCTGTGAGCATCAGAGCCTGTGGCAAAGGATGTACATACGTAAGAGTCGTGTCGGTCATATCTAGGATGGGAGCTACCCCACCTCTGACATTACCGGCAGCGATAAACAAGATATATATGCTACCTTCCATAATATTGATGCCAATGACCTTCTTGAACAGGTTGGAATGGGTCAAGATGGTATAGATGCCAATGGCAAACAGTGCTAAGGCAAAAACGTAAGGATAGTTCTGTAGGATCCGACTCCAAAACTCGCCCATTTTACTCCTCCTCTTCCATTAAGGCATTGAACAAAGTCACCATGGTGCTGGCCACCTTCAGGCCCACACCAAGCGTAATCAAGAGAATCAATCCTCCAGAAAACAACCTCCCCGGTTCACCGAGAGGGACTCCAGCGCCTTTGTTCATAAGAAAGGTTGTGCCCCGCAAGACGCCTACGAGTCCCATAGCACCATACCAAAGGGCTCCAAAAGACTCTATGAGACCCATCAGTCGTTCAGAGATCTTTTCATGCCCTCTTTCCAGTCCAAAAACCAAACTAAAGGCTATGAGGGATAGCCCGGTAATGATGCCACCAGAGAAACTGCCACCAGGTGAGAGGTGACCATGGAAAATGACATAGAGACCGAGCATTTGCACAAAGGGTAGCACTAACGCTACCATACGTTTTAAGACAAAGTCCGTCACTTCTGCTCACCCTTTCCTTCAGTTCCCTTTTTCAACACCAAAAACACAGCAATAATGGCCGTGAATAACACCGTCGTTTCAATCAATGTGTCGTACGCGCGGTAGTCAATGACGATGGCTGCGACCATGTTTAGGGCACCGGTATCATCTAAGGCGCCTTGAATGTAACGCTCAGCCACATAATTCTGGGCCGGCGTATCTGGTGAACCATATAGGGGCAACTCTGAAATGGCCAGAAGTACCACCATGCCAATACAGACCAAGAGGACAATTGCTACTTTATTGGCCATTCCCTACTCCACCTTTCGCCCGATTTTACTGATAACGGCAATCATAAGGGTCGTCATACCTATTCCAGCGGCTGCCTCAGTGATGGCCAGGTCAGGTGCACTCATGAGTAGCCAAACCAAAGCGATTGTTACGCTATACGCTCCTAAGAGGATTGCAGCATAAAGCAAGTCCTTTACGTAAGAGACGGCGATTGCAATCACAACAAGAAAGCCCAGGAAAGCTATGTTCAATAAATCAGTGACTTGTGGGTTCATTAGCCTCTACCTCCTGTTCGTCACTCTCGGAACGATAGCGTTCGGCGAGGATAACCCAGTTACCACGGAGCAACGCCACCTTGCCTACATAGTGCGACGTAGTGGGGTTAATGACCCAGACGACCCCTAATACCATAAGGAGCTTGGCTATATTGGCCACACCAGGAACCAATAGAATCAGACCTAAGGTGATAAAGCCAAATCCAAAGGTATCTCCTAGGGATGCAGCATGCAAACGACTATAGGCGTCGGGCATTCGCAGCAGACCCAAACTGGTCAAAGCGAAAAAGAATATACCTATAAAGAAAAAGACATAAGCGATGACCATTTATTTTTCCTCCTCGGCACCGATAAAATGAACGAGTTGTGCTGGCCTATCCACCAGATCCTTGGTCAGAATATCAGCATCTTCGGGCAACAACGAACGTAACATTGCCAATAGACCGACAAAACCGCAAAGAGCAAGGACTAGAGCAACGTCAATGTAGCTCATGTTATCATTGACGTAGGCCAAGAGTAGAATGACGGCCATACCTTTAGTAGAAATAGCTGAGGATGCAACAAGGCGGTCGACTGCTGTCGGACCTTTTACAGCACGTACGAAATCCAGTAAGGCGAAGACTCCTATCAGGATAATCACGATCAATACCACACTCATTGAGCTCGCCCCCCTTCTAACCGCTTAATACACTTGACTAAACGGCCTTCTGCCAAACCTTCACGCATGCTCTCGGTCAGCCCATGAACCATAAACACCCCTGTGTCCGGATTCACGTCTATGGTCACAGTACCTGGAGTAATTGTAATGCAGTTAGCCAGCAAGACCTGTCCCCAAGAGGTGTGAAGGTCGGGCTTAAATGAGACAAATCCCGAATCCATGCATCGGCTAAAGAGTACTGCTTTCGCAACGCCAATATTGGCTAATACAATCTCCCAGAGAAGCGTCGAAACAAAACAAATAAGACCAGGAAGTCTGCCAGCCACCCATTGACTAGGAAGGAATGTCGCAAGATCCCTCCAAAACCATGTCAACAGGGCTGATAGTACTAAACCCGTAATGATGTGTTGAGAATCATAATCTGAAGACAGCAATAGCCAGAACAATAATAGGGCAAAAAAAAGAACGACCTGGCGTTTACGCAATACTTTCACCTCATCCATCGACAGTGCTTGTTACAATGTTCACTATACCATTTGTGATGTAATAATCAAAGGGAGCGAGTGCCGGTTGTCGCAGTTTACGTGTCATGATCGCCAATTTTCGCTGATTAGAACCAAAATTCGTGGCCTAACGTTCCTATGCTCTGCGTCACATCGCAACACCCTCTTGGTTTCATGCGTGTGGCTAAACGAAACAGGAAAGAGGATTCGAGAAGCGAAGTAAACACACGAACTCTGCTTAAGGAGGAGTACAGATGTGTGATACCATGGTTGCCTTAGGCAACGCAACGGCAAACGGGAACGTGATTTTTGCCAAGAATAGTGATCGCCAGCCCAACGAACCTTTGCTTATGCTCCGAGTACCACGGCAACGACATTCCAAAGGTACTCAGCTCAAGTGCACATATATTACCATCGATCAAGCGAGAGAAACCTACGATGTACTACTTCTTAAGCCGTCCTGGATGTGGGGTGCCGAAATGGGGGCCAATGAGTATGGCCTCGCTATCGGCAATGAAGCAGTATTCACCAAGGTCAAGCAGGGACCTAAAGCACTTCTGGGTATGGACCTGGTACGTTTAGCTCTGGAGCGCTGCAAAACAAGTACTGATGCCCTCCATCTCATTACAGAGCTTTTGGAGAAATATGGCCAAGGCGGAAACTGCGGCTATCAGAAGAACTTCGTCTATCACAACTCCTTCTTGATTGCCGACCGTAATTCAGCCTGGGTCTTAGAGACTTCCGGTCCCTATTGGGCTGCAGAAAAGGTTAAAGATGTTCGGGCCATTTCTAATCGTTTGACAATCGGCAAAGAGTTCGATCTGGCCCACCCTGATCTTATCAAGCATGCCATTGCCAAGCGGTGGTGTCGTTCAGAAAGTGACTTTGATTTCGCACGCTGCTACTCTAATCATCTTGTCACCCGCTTCAGCGGCTCTGCAAGCAGGCATGCCATCTGTTCCACCCGTCTGGAACAAGAAAAGGGACAGATCACCGTGGAAACCATGATGCAAATTCTACGATCCCACGACCCCAAACACGGTACGATGCGTCCATTCGATCGCCATTCCTTGGGTAGCGTGTGCATGCATGGAGGTGGACTCGTGGGCGATCACACCACAGGAAGCTACGTGGCATCACTTGGCGAGCCCCTCGATACCCATTGGCTCACCGGAGGATCCACCCCTTGCATCTCCATCTTCAAACCATACTGGATGACAGACAACCACTTCGTGTTTGGGGAGGAACAAGAGCAGGAAGCATTGGACTATTGGATGTTACGAGAGGAACTCCATCGCTTAGTGTTGCAGAACAAGGTCTTCAAACTAAAAAAGCACCTTGAGGAAGGTGCAGTATTGGAAAAGAAGAGCCTTGACGCAGTAGAGTCACTCGGTGACAACAGGAACCCTAGCGAGTTGGATGCCATCATGGAGGGAGCATGGCAGGATGAGCACAAGCTTGTTCGCACAACCGTCGTGCGCAGCAGACCCAATGCCGGAGAGATAAAAGGTAGTCTTCGCTTTCGGCGCTATTGGAAAAAGCAGACGGAGAAACTTGGTTTATAGCATCTCCAGGAGGCTACAGGCCTCCTTTTGTGTTAGCAGGACCTCAGTGGTTTCGCCTTTATTGCTGGGAAGGATGAAGGATACTTTGCCATCTCGATTTTTCTTGTCCTTCTCCATACTACGGATGATGTCTTGTATCGAAAGGTCCTTTACGTCGACTGTGATGCCAGTCCTTTCAATCAGACTCAGGATCTGACGACAGTATTCCTGATCAATCATTTCCAGTTCCCGGGCCATACGGGCTTCTACGTGCATGCCGATTAGCACCGCTTCTCCATGGGTGTATTCTTTATAGTCCGTCACGATTTCTAAAGCATGACCTATAGTGTGTCCGTAGTTGAGGATTTTCCTAACCCCTTGCTCCTTTTCGTCCTCTGCAACAATGCGCGCCTTAATCTGGCAGCAAACCGAAATGACGTGTCGCATGATCTCATCTTCAAGTTGCAGCAGGTCGGCAAAGTGGGTTTCAAGAAAGCCAAGGAACGCATAATCAGAGATCACACCATACTTGATTACTTCGGCGAGCCCACTAATCAGCTGCCTTTGAGGTAAGGTTGCCAGCGTCGTTGTGTCGATGAAAACCCCCTGGGGTTGATAAAAACTGCCCACAGAGTTTTTACCTCGCGATAAATTGACTCCTGTTTTCCCACCAACGGAGCTGTCTACCTGGGACAATAACGTGGTGGGCACCTGTATGTAGGGAATACCTCTCAAGTAAACAGAGGCACAAAATCCAGCTATATCGCCCACAACTCCCCCGCCTAAAGCAAGTATGCTTGAACGCCTTGTTACTCCAAGATCGAGCATTCTGTCTAAAACCGCTTCCACCGTTGTCAGGCTCTTTGCATCCTCACCCTGTGGCAGAAGGATGGTGTGAACCTTGCTGTGGTTCCAGCTTTCCATCAGAACCTGACCATAGAGGCCATGCACTGTTTCATCGGTCATCACTACCCAAGACTCCGCTGAACCCAAGAAAGCGGGTAGATTGGTCAGCAGGTCCGCTCCGATATGAATTGGATAACTTTGCGAACCCAGGTTTACATGTAAGGTTTCCATCGTAACCCACCCTTCCTTCGTCAGTTCACGATACTCTGCAGCACATGTTCAAATCCGGGAAACGACACATTGATACAACGGCTATCACGCACCTTGACGGTCTCTTGAGCAAACAAGCCCGCGATAGCAAGTGCCATAGCCATACGGTGATCTCCGTAACTCTCGACCACAGCACCGCGAACGCAACTGGGTCCTTCTATCTCTAGGCCATCTGGAAGCTCACGAATCGTCATACCCAGCTTACTGAGTTCTGAGACCAATGACGCGATGCGGTTCGACTCCTTGACCCGCAGCTCCCCGGCCCCAAGAATTCTGGTCTGCCCTTCGGCGAGTCCCGCAATAACGGCAAGAACCGGTATTTCATCGATCAACCTGGGAATCATCTCGCTCGAAACCGTCGTACCGTGGAGTGCTTTTCCCCTCACGATCAGATCGCCACGAGCTTCTCCATGATCGAGAACGAGGTTTTCGATGGCAATGTCGGCTCCCATGTCACGAAGCACGTCGATGATCCCTGTCCGAGTTGGATTCAGCCCCACGTTTTCTATAATCAAGTGCGATCCCGGGAGCGCAGCTGCAGCAGCTATAAAGAAGGCCGCCGAAGAAATGTCCCCAGGCACATGGATATCGCGTGCTTCGAGATCCGATTTCCTTACCGTCGTCTGACCATCACTCATGCTGATTTGCGCTCCTAGGTACTCCAGCATACACTCTGTATGGTTGCGTGCAGGAACCGTCTCCCTTACAGTGGTCTCTCCGTCCGCATAAAGTCCAGCCAGCAAGATAGCAGACTTCACCTGCGCACTGGCGACGGGAAGTATATAGTCGATGGCTTTCAGACTCTTCCCTTGAATGCGTAAGGGAGGCGAGTCATTGTCGCCCGTACCTCCAATATCGGCACCCATCAGACGCAAAGGAACAGCGATCCTATCCATGGGCCTTGTTAGGAGCGATGCGTCTCCAGTAACTGTACATGCAAAGTCTTGCCCAGCAAGGATTCCAGCCATCAATCGCATGGTAGTTCCCGAATTGCCCACATCAAGTACGCCCTCGGGCTTGGTCAAACCTCTGCGTCCACGGCCGTGAACTACAACCACGCTGTCATGTTGCTCAATTTCAACTCCTAGTTGGCGCAAACAACGAATCGTGCCCAGGCAGTCTTCGCCAGGCAAGAATCCGTCGATTTTGCCGCTGCCCCTACTGATACCTAGGAGCATAACAGCCCGATGGGAGATGGATTTGTCGCCCGGGACCGAGATTCGGCCCTCGATTCGCTCTACCTTTTGTATCGTCAGCAATGCGATCCCCCCTACCTAATTAAAGGAGTGCCTGGAGTTGTTTGTCAAGCACTTTAGAAAAATGTCCCTTGACAAACAGGTTAAAGAGAATTATCCTTAGGGCAATAGACAAAAACGATGAGTAGGAAGAGTAGCCATTATCAACCTGACAGAGAATGGGAGCCATGGAGACTGTTATACAATACCCATGAGCTGAAAGCTCCCCCAGGGACGTCTTGGTGAAAACCACCTAGGAGTTGCCAGCTGAACGAGAACATCGTGTTTCTCAGAGTAAGCCAGGCCGGTAGCACCGTTATATGCTGCTAAGAGTGGGCTTTCTTGGATCACAGTGTCCAAGACAGTCAATTTGGGTGGAACCGCGACAACCTCGTCCCATGTGGATGCAGGTTTTTTTATTTTCCCAAGAAAGGAGCGAACAGTCGTGGATGAAAACATCGGAATGATTAACCAAGAGGAGGTCATGCGTCATACGGCAGCCCATATCATGGCACAAGCTGTTTTGAGGTTATGGCCCGAAACGAAGATCGCGATTGGACCAGTAATTAAGAACGGATTTTACTATGACTTTGATCTCGAACATCGTTTTACTCCAGAAGACTTAGAGACAATTGAAGCAGAGATGCATAAGATCATCGACGAGGACCTACCCATTGTTCGCGAGGAACTGTCAAATAGTGAAGCAGTGAAGATCTTTGCTGAGCAAAACCAAGATTACAAGCTGGAACTTCTAGAGGGGCTCGATAATGACGTCAGTATCTACCGTCAAGGGGAGTTCATGGATTTGTGCAGGGGGCCCCACTTGGAGTCTACCTCAAAGGTTAAGCACTTCAAATTGCAGAACGTGGCAGGAGCTTACTGGAGAGGCGACTCCAAGAGGCCGATGCTTCAGAGAATTTACGGACTGGCTTTTCTAAACGGCAAGGACCTCAGAGCCCATCTGCGTATGTTAGAGGAAGCCGCCAAACGCGACCACCGCGTCTTGGGTCGACAACTCGATCTCTTCAGTATTCAAGACGAAGGACCTGGGTTCCCCTTCTTCCATCCCAAGGGCATGGTACTGAGGAACGTCTTGGAGGACTATTGGCGTGAAGAGCATCGCAAGCATGGTTATGTGGAGATCAAAACCCCCATCATGCTTCATGAAGATCTCTGGCACCGATCAGGACATTGGGAGAACTACAAAGACAACATGTATTTCTCCACAATTGATGAGCAAACCTTTGCCATTAAACCAATGAACTGCCCAGGTTCTATGCTCGTCTATAAACGTAAACTCCACTCCTATCGGGATCTGCCCATTCGCATGGCTGAGATGGGTCTGGTGCACCGTCATGAACTATCTGGAACACTGCACGGTTTGATGCGTGTACGCGCCTTTACCCAAGACGATGCGCACATTTTCATGTTACCCTCCCAAATCCAGGAGGAAATTGAAGGAGTTATCAATTTTGTGGATGAGGTCTACAAGACCTTTGGCTTCAAATACCATGTTGAGCTCTCGACCAAACCAGAAAACGCCATTGGCGATGATGCTATGTGGGATGTAGCTACAGAGGCACTCCGACAGTCCCTCCAAGCGAAAAAGCTGGACTATGTGGTCAACGAAGGCGATGGTGCCTTCTACGGACCGAAGATCGACTTCCATCTCGAAGATAGCATCGGTAGAACATGGCAATGTGCAACCATTCAGCTAGACTTTGCCATGCCCGAGCGTTTTGATCTCACCTACATTGATGAAGATAACGAACGCAAACGGCCTGTCATGATCCACCGCGTGCTCTACGGGGCGCTAGAACGCTTCATGGCCATCTTGGTGGAACACACAGCCGGTGCTTTCCCCACTTGGCTTGCACCTGTTCAAGTTCAGGTGATCCCAGTGGGTGATGACTATCTCAACTACGCGGACCAAGTGGAGGCAAAGCTCTTTGAAGCAGGTATCCGAGTTGAAGTGGACCGCAGAGGAGAGAAACTTGGCAAGAAGATTCGCGAAGCACAATTACAACAGATCCCCTACATGCTTGTTGTAGGGCAAAAGGAACAAGAAGCCGGAGAGGTCTCTGTTCGACATCGTAGACAAGGCGACCTCGGTTCGCTCAGCGTAGACGAATTCTTGCGTCAGATCAAGCAAACCATTGCTGAGAAGAGACAAGACTAAGTAAGAGGAGTCGATTGCCGCAAGGCAAATCGACTCCTTTTCTTTACTACCAGGCAATCCGCAGGGAATAGCTTTTGAACCGATCATGTTTGCCTTTTAACAAGACCCCAAAAACCATCAAAAACCTCAGTTCTTGTAGCAGAGGATGGTGTTCATCGACTCCTTCCGCCATCAAGATCGGCACTTCCAGTGCCCTTTCTAATATGTTCAACTGATCATCGGTGAAACCTGTTAGAAGGCGCAAATCAATAGCAGGGACGACATTTCGGAGTTTATTTGGTATCCTGGCAACGTCGCCCTCCTGGAAGTGCTCATAAAACGACCTCCAGCGATCCACACTCAGGCCCAAAAAGTCAGCCACTTGTTCATGGGTAGCATACCCTTTCTGCACACAATCAACAGCGATTTTCACCCGCAAGTGAGGATGTCCCTCACAAGCCTTACCTAAAAGTTCTAATGATGACTGTACAAATGATGGATCTAAACGATTAATAAGCATACCTCCTCAACCCTTCCCCGGATGTTACTGCAATTCGAGTTGAAGTTAGGAATTCCTGCTTATTTTTATTTTTTTGTGAATTTTCCTACCTTATGTCTGACAATTCTATTATCTTTGGTGAGGATCGGCAGGAACACGCAAAACTCGTCCCACACGAATAGAACTCGGATTGGCGATGTCATTCTCCTCAGCGATCAGACGGAACAAACTCGGGTCTCCCCACAGTTTTCCCGCAATGGACCACAACGTATCGCCACGTTGCACTACGTAATCTACGTAACGTGGTATCGTTGGCGGCGGAGTGATGGTGACGACTCTGGGTTCTGTCTCCACCTCCGATGGAGCTGCGTCCACGACACTTGGAGTAGAAGTCTCCTCTGTCTGCGCTTGCTGTACAACTGGTTCTGGTTCTACTGCGAGTTGTCTCGCAGGTTCGGGTTCGGTCAGCAAATCCCTCACAAGGGGCCAACCAATCGCTACACCAGCTACCAACACTAGAATCGTTAAGACGGTCGCCAGAACGCGTAACCAAGGACCCCCAGTGCGAGCCCCCGACGTAATGCCGACTTCGTTTTCCGCCATGTCACGCAAAACATAGTAACCGTCCAGGCGCCTCCACTCATCGTCAACCAATCGATAAACTGCACGTTCTTGCGCCTGGTTGTCCATAATATAGGCTATCTGCCAAGGTTCCGGGAAGAACCTTTGATGCTGCTGTTTGTCAAAATTGGAGAGGAACACACCAAAACCAGGATGCGTATGTGCCCAGCCCAACACTTCTTCACCATTTTTTAACGCTAACTCGACGGTCCGGTAGTGGTCCTGGTGGATGACTAAGCGCGACGCGTCGCTTCTCTGGGGAATCGGGACAAAACGCTCGACAGTGAGCTCGTATTGCTCGGCGGTCTTCAGCTCGTGTTTTCTTCCGATCAAGAATCCGCCATGCTCCCCCTCGGAATGCAAATGGGAGAACTGGTCCAAAGCGAGCATGACTTCCTCACGAAAAACGAGGCGCGGAAAAGGACCAGCCTTACCCACCAAGAATCTCCTCGTGGAAAAAGTTACGCGTTCTGTACCCATAGCACTCTCCCCTAAAAGATGCTGAAGTCTAGAACCTCCGATAAGCGCCTTAGCATGCTGATGCCAACAACGCTGTTTCCTTTACGATCTAGAGCCGGCCCAAACGTGGCCACACCATACTGCCCGGGAACGACTCCCAAAATCCCGCCAGAAACGCCACTCTTGGCCGGAATCCCGACCTGAATGGCAAACTCTCCCGACCCATTATACATGCCACATGTCACCATAAAGGCCGAGGCTAGGCGCACGGCTTTGGCTGACACGATTGGAGTCCCATCGTCACCTATACCTTTCGTAGCCAAGAACATGCCTATGCGGGCTAGATCGGCACAATTAACCAAAATTGAACATTGCCGGAAATAAAGGTCCAGTACCTCTTCTACATCACCCTCAAGGCCGTTAATGTCCTTGAGAAAATAAGCCAGGGCACGATTGCGATGTCCTGTCTCCTTCTCGGATTTGTACACCGACTCGTCTACCTCTACCGGCCTCCCCAGAATCTTCTCCAAAAGGTCGGCAATACGTGCAAAACGATCTTCGACAGAAGAACCAGGAATCAGTGAACAGACGGCAATAGCTCCGGCATTGATCATCGGATTGAGTGGCTTTTGCTCCGAGGTTTCCAGCTTAACAATGCTGTTAAACGAGTCTCCGGTGGGCTCAGAACCCACTTTGGAAAACACTGCCTCTACTCCGCGCTGTTCCAAGGCCACCAAGAGACTAATTACCTTGGATATGCTCTGCAGCGTGAAGTCAACGCGGGAGTCACCTGCCTCAAAAAGGCCCTGCGGGGTCATTAAGGCCACACCAGCCATTCTTGGGTCTGCCTTTTTCAACTCAGGGATATACGAAGCTACTTGGCCACGTTCTGCGTGTTTCCTACTTTCCTGCAGGGTCTCCTCGAGAAACCCGCTATAGTCAAATACCGAGTTCACATCTCTACCTCCAGTGCAAAAGGTAAAGACCCTAAGCAGGGTCCTTGATAGCGCTCCACATTTGAATCGTGTCCTTACCAGCGTCCTTAGCCTGGTACATTGCTTGATCCGCAAAAAGCAGGAGCTGCCTCTTATCCGACGTATGATAGGGTTTGGCCGCAATTCCTAAAGAAACAGTAATCGATTCCTTCCACGTGGGATTCTTACATGTGGATAGGTTCTCCCTAATGCGCTCGGCGACGCGCTGCGCTCCCTGGGCATCCATTCCCTTCAAGAATACGACGAACTCATCGCCCCCATAGCGGATGACTTGATCATCGGCCCGAACACTCTTTGTAATGGTCTCGACCAACTCTTTGAGGACCTTATCGCCCTCCCCATGACCATAGGTATTGTTGAAGACGGCGAAATCATCAACATCAATGAAAAGAAGACTCATTGCTTCGTCTGAAGGCTCACTCAGCCAATTGTTGAGAAAACGGAAGTTATAGGCACCCGTCATCTCATCAATGACCAGCTCTTCCTCTAGTTCTTGTCTGAGCGCTCGCTCCGCACTTACTTCGGCCGCTGCCTTTAGGAGCCCTGAGAGGTTAACCAACAAGATGGCGAATAACACGATGCCCCAAAAACCATAACTGATGGCAAAGTACGTAAAGATGATTCCAATAAACCCGCTGCTGAAACTACTAAAGGATCCCATCTGCAAAACCAGGCGCATCTGCGTAAACCAGGAAATGCCTCTCCAGTTCGCCACCACATAGCAAACAAACCCGATATTACAGACGATATAGACAACCGTCGCCACCATCAGTGCAACGACCAATCCAGCCCCTGTCGTTCCCAGGACTTGTTTCAAATACTCCAGCACCAATGTTGCCACGAGCCTGGAAATGGCAAACTGTGCTGCATTAAACATGGTTCGTCGCCAGAGTTTTCTATTTCGCACACCATCATAGACTCCCTGAAGCACACCGATCAACATCGATGGTGTAACGCCGGCGATGTGTGCCATGGGCATAACTACGGCTGTACCCAGCGAGATATCTGTTCTTTCACTTATACGCACCGAAACACCCTGCAAGTATACCTGCAGAGCGCCGAGGACAAGAATGGTTGGCCAAGTCCCTTCACGAACACCACTGTAAAAAATAACACCCAAGATGACCGCAATGGCTGCTAGCAAATCCATAGCACGGTCCATCCGTCGTTCTACATTCGCATCCGGCAAGCCAACACCCCCTTACCGCTACCTCGCCGATATTGGTAATTTCTTTGCTTTTTCCCAATATCCTGCTTCGTTGAGGGATGCTCGTGAAAAAAGATGCGAATGATACCTGTTAGAATGCTACGCGATGTCCTGAACTTCGCTCCAGACTTGTGCATTATTCTTACCCGCCTCTTTAGCCTTGTACATCGCCTGGTCGGCATACAAGAGCAACTGACGTTTATCCTTCGTGTGCTCAGGTTTGACCGCGATGCCGAGGGAGACCGTAATAGGTTCCTTCCAGGTAGGGGTCGTCACCAGAGTCAAGTTCTTTACAATGCGACCTGCAAGTCGCCTTGCTCCTTCTGCGTCAACCCCTCGCAATAGCACCACAAACTCATCACCGCCGTAGCGAATGACGTGATCGTCTTCCCTCACACTCTTGCGGATCGTCTCAACCAAGAGCGCTAGAACCTTGTCGCCCTCAGCATGGCCGTAGGTATCATTGAAGAGAGCAAAGTCATCAATATCCATGAACAGCAGACTCATCGCTTCGCCCGAAGGCTCACCGAGCCAGTTATTCAAGTAGCGGAAGTTGTAGGCACCCGTCATCTCATCAATGACCAGCTCTTCTTCGAGCTGCTTCCTCTGCTCCCGCTCCACACTGACCGCTGCAGCAGCCTCCAGTAGCCCCGACAGGCTGATCAGGAGGACGGAAAAGGCCACCAGTCCCCAGAACTCATAACTCAAGATAAAGAATGCAAAGATAATGCCAATAAAGCCGCTACTAAAGCTACTGTACATCAGGAGAGGAAACACTAGTCTAAAGTGAGCAAGCCAGGAAACACCCCTGGAGATAGCGGCCATGCGACACACCAACCCAATGTTAAAGACAATGTACACCGCCGTTGCCACGATTGCCGCGACTGCAAGTTCAAAACCAGTGCCCGCCAATGCATCGCGAACATACACAAAGCTCAAGCGCATCATCAAAGCTGACAAGGCTAGTTGCGCGGCATTGAACATGGAACGTTGCCATTCTTTCTTACCCTTCACACCATCATAGATGCCCAGAAGAACAGAAATGAGCATCGATTGGGTTACGCCGCACATGATAACCATGGGCAGTACAGCGGCAGCACCCAGCGAAACGTCGGTGCGCTCACTAATACGTACCTTTACGTCGGCTAAATAGATCTGCAGAAGTGCAAAGATGAGCATCACAAGCCAACTGGCTTCACGAAATCCACTGTAGAATATGACACCCAAGACCACGGTCATCATGGTTACAATGTAGATATTCAAGTTTACCCGCGTATTCACTGGCACACGTCCCCTCAGCGACTAGTCAGTGGTTCACTACACGACCTGCGTACGCACACAAAAAGGACTCCCGCCTAGGCAGGGTCCTTCGCTATATTCCACATTTTGGCATTATTTTTTCCGAACTCCTTCGCTTGATACATCGCTTGATCGGCAAACAGCAACAGTTGACGCTTATCCCTAGTATGTTGCGGCATAGCTGCAATCCCCAACGAAACTGTAAGGGGTTCCTTCCACCTTGGATTGCTCACGGTAGCCAAATTATCCATGATGCGATCAGCCACTTGCCTAGCTCCTTCGGCATCCATGCCGTGCAAGAACACGACAAACTCGTCACCACCGTAACGAATGACTTGATCCTCGGATCGGATACTCTCCTTAATTTTCTCCACAAGTAGGCGCAACACCTTATCGCCTTCTGCATGTCCATAAGTATTGTTGAAAATGGCAAAGTCATCAATGTCCATGAACAACAGGGCCAGTTCTGTTTCCGACGGATCATTCAGCCAGTTGTTCAAGTACCGGAAATTGTAGGCTCCGGTCATCTCATCAATAACTAGTTCTTCCTGGAGTTTCTTCCTCTGCCCACGTTCAACATGCACATCGGCGGCTGCTTTCAACAAGGTTGACAAGTTAACAACGAGGGCCGAGAAGACAATCATACCCCAATAGCCGTAGCTCATGATAAAGAAAGTAAAGAGAATCCCGATAAACCCACTTGTCACATGGCTATAAAAACCGGTCCCCAGTCTGGCTGCCATTTCCGTCCGCCAAGGAATTCCTCTTCGAACAGCACCAATCCGAGCCACTAGCCCCTTGTTGAAGAACATGTACACGATGGTCGCAACAGACATGGCAAGAACACCGCCGATACCTGTCTCTCCCCACAGACTAGCCAAATACTCGATTGTGATGCCGGCCAAGAGGGTTGAAAGGGCAAACTGAGCCGAGTTGAACATCGTACGCTGCCATGATTTCTTGTATCGCAATCCATCATAGATGCCCTTGGACGCAGAGATAAGCATAGCTGGAGTAGCACCACAAAGATAAATCATAGGGAGGATCACAGTGATACCAAGGGACATGTCACTACGCTCGTCCACATTCACTACGCTCTCCTTCAGGAAAATGGAAAGAGCAGTAAAAAACAACGCGACAAGCCAGTTAAACTTGTCAAACCCGCGGTAAAAGACGACCCCTAAAACGATGGTGAGTACGATCACGACGTACATATTGAAGTGGACTCGTTTAGAATCCCTCTGTAGCACAGAAACACCCCCATCCCCATGACAATTAAGGATTAATTCTTTACACAAAGGCAATATCCTGTCCGATTTCCAGAAAATTGGTATAGAACTTCCGCCGACTTAAGATCATGCCATCATATCATGGATCAGCACCAAGACCTGTTCCCTTCCTTGGCGGCTTTCAGCCGAAAAGAGTATTGGATCGACTCCTAGACACTCCCTGATCACTTTGGAGTGTTGGCCATACTTTCCGCGGCTAATCTTGTCGACTTTGGTCGCAATGAGGACATAGGGCATGTCCATCTCGCGTAACCACGAATTCATCGTCTGATCGTCCGCAGTAGGTTTGTGACGTACATCAACGAGATGGAGCACTCCCACCAAATTTGGGCGGCCCGTAAGATAACCTTCAATCATGGGACCCCACTTTTTTCGAACCCCCTCTGGCACCTTGGCAAATCCATAGCCGGGCAGGTCCACAAGGCAGAGCGTGTCCACGCGATAGAAATTGATGGTCTGTGTTCTTCCCGGTTGGTTGGAGGTTCGGGCAAACTTTTTACGACCCACCAGGGTGTTGATAAGGGACGATTTGCCCACATTGGATCGCCCCACTAGAGCAATCTCTTTGAGACCGTGCGGTGGATAGCCCTGCTGGTTCACCGCACTGGTCAAGAATTCTGCGTTATGCAAGTTGAGAGCCATATTACTGATCTCCCATCCACGTCTCGTCATTCACCACTGGTGGTACATCGGGCACAACAAAAGGTAAAGGTTGCTCGCTCACAGACTCTGCGTAGAGAGCGTGTGCTAAGACCTCATCCATATGCTCCACCAGGGAGATTTTCAACTTCGATAACACGCTAGCTGGAATCTCTTCTAAGTCTTTCTCGTTTTCAACAGGCAATAAGACATGGGTGATCCCTGCTCGATGGGCTGCTAAGAGTTTCTCCTTTACTCCTCCGATAGGAAGCACTCTGCCCCGGAGCGTGATCTCTCCCGTCATGGACAGATCATGCCGCACTGGCCGATTGGTCAAGGCGCTGGCCAGAGCTGTCGCAATCGTGATACCAGCCGATGGACCATCCTTGGGAATCGCTCCTTCTGGAATATGCATATGAATGTCCTTGCACTCATGAAACTTCGGATCGATGCCAAGTTCCACGGCACGAGAACGCAGATAGCTTAATGCAGCTTGCGCAGATTCCTGCATGACCTCGCCGAGCTTACCCGTTAAAGTCAACTTTCCTTTTCCATCGACAACAGTGACCTCAATCGTTAGCGTCTCTCCGCCCACCTGTGTAAACGCCAAGCCGGTGGCGACACCAACCTTGTCTTCGAGATTAACCTGGCTATGCAAGTAACGCGGCGCTCCTAGATACTTGTGCAAGTTACTGACATTGACCCGGGCGCTGGTGATCTGTCCCTTCACAATTTCAGTGGCAACCTTGCGGCACACCGTGCCAAGTCGTCGTTCTAGCGTACGCACTCCAGCTTCTTTGGTGTACTCACTGATGATCTTGTAAATTGTATTGTCCGAAATCTGAAGCTGGTCTTCTCGAAGACCGTTGTTCTCGAGCTGTTTAGGCCAGAGATGACGCTTCGCAATCTCGAACTTCTCATACTCGGTATACCCAGGAATCTCAATGACCTCCATTCGGTCTCTCAAAGGGGCCGGAATGGAATGCAGGACATTGGCTGTTGTAATAAAGAGTACCTCAGACAGGTCAAAGGGAACTTCCAGGTAATGATCACCAAAGCGGTTGTTCTGCTCAGGATCAAGTACCTCCAAGAGCGCAGAGGCAGGATCTCCCCTAAAGTCCGAAGCGAGTTTATCGACTTCGTCCAGGACGATTACGGGGTTGAGGCTTCCCACCGTTTTCATGGTCTGGATAATACGTCCAGGCATCGATCCAATATACGTGCGGCGATGGCCTCGAATTTCGGCCTCATCACGTACACCGCCTAACGAAAGGCGGGAGAAGTTACGATTCAATGCCGATCCCACCGATTGTGCCAGCGAGGTCTTACCCACTCCAGGTGGACCGACCAAGCACAGAATTGGCCCCTTCGACGATTTTGTCAATTGACGAACAGCCAAGAACTCTAGAATACGCTCTTTGACTTTTTCGAGACCGTAATGATCACGATCAAGGAGTTCCTCAGCCAAATTCAGATCTAAACGGTCTTTCGTCCGTTTTGACCATGGCAAAGATAGCATCCAATCAATATAATTGCGCACAACAGTAGCTTCGGCGGCCATAGGCGCCATGCGTTCTAAGCGATGGATTTCATGCAGAACCTTGGCTTTCGCTTCTTTCGGAAGCTTGCCTTTTTCTAGTTTTTCCTTGAGTTCTTCAATCTCGCTGCTTCCTTTTTCATCCCGTTCACCCAGTTCAACTTGGATGGCTTTGATTTGCTCGCGGAGATAGTATTCCCGCTGGGCCTTTTCCATCTGTTTGCGCACCCGTTGCTGGATACTCTTCTCTAGGCCAAGAATTTCTCCCTCGCGGTAGAGTAGCCCGAGGATAGCCTCAAGTCGCTTATCAACGGGAAAGATCTCAAGTAAGTCTTGCTTTTCCTTGAACATCACGTTCATTTGACTGGCAATTGTGTCAGCAAAACGATGAATATCGTCAATGCTGCTCACCGACATTAGCACTTCAGCAGGAATTTTCTTGCTGAGCCTCACATACTTCTCAAATTCATCGCGAACAATGCGCATAAGCGCCTCGCGTTCATAGTTGTCCATGTCTCCGTTTGTCTCAGGGACTTCTGTCACAAATACTTCATAATACCCGTCAGCATCATCAATATGGTCTAATGTAACTCTAGCAAGGCCTTCCACTAAGACTCGGATTTGGCCTTCGGGTACCTTCAGGAGCTGTTTGATCTCACAGAGAGTACCGACACTATAAATATCTTCAGGCTGCGGATCTTCCACGGCCAACTGATGCTGTGCTGCCAAGACAATACGCCCGTCTCTGAGCATGCTCTGCTCAACGGCTTCGATGGAGCGTTCACGCCCCACTTCGAGCGGTGTCACCATGTGAGGAAACACCAGCGTTCCACGGAGAGGTAGCAACGGAAGAGATCTTGCCATAGTTTGTTGTACCATTTCTACACCCCCAGATTTCATGATGTACATTCATTGTATCATAGTTTGGAAAATCAGGGAATTATCCCCGGAGAGATTTTGGGAGAGGCTCCTAATAAGTCACTCGGTCTCCTTAGGGATGCAGTTGGTGACATCTGCTCTCTATGGGAATGCAATAACACATGATCCAGGACATCTGTTATCTTCTCAACTGGGACGACTTCGACACCTTCAAGAGTCTCGAAAATTTCTTGCCAGTTGTCTGCAGGAATCAGCACCTTGGTAATGCCCGATTCCAGAGCTGCCCGAACTTTGGGCACAACACCACCCACAGGCTTCACCAAACCATGAATCGTCACTTCTCCCGTCATAGCCACAAGACTCGTTACTGGTCGATTGGTCAACGCTGAAGCCACGGCGGTGACCATACTAATCCCTGCAGAAGGTCCATCAACCGGTATTCCACCAGGAAAGTTGATGTGAATATCATAGTCCTGTGGTCTTAGCCCCAGGCAGGACTTTAAGACTGTTAAGACATTATCTACAGAACAGCGAGCCTGCGACCGACGTCGCATGGTTCGCCCCTGCCTCCCGAACTCTTCCTCCTCCATGACACCTGTTACCTGCGTCTTACCTTGATTTGGTTCCACCGGGATTGCAGTAGCCTCTACCTCTATCACCGTACCCATGTTGGGACCATACATGGCGAGTCCGTTGACGACTCCCACGGTAGGTTCCTTCCGCACGTGACTCTGGGGCCTTGGTGCGTACTGACCGCAGCTGAGAACCCACTCAACATCGGCCTTCTCTATGGATTTGCGCCCCTCACCTGTGACAACACCAGCAGCAATCTGTACAATGTTCACCGCGTCCCTCCCATTACTGGCGAAACGTTTGATCTCTTCGAGCGCTTCCAGACTCATAGGGTAATGAATCTTGGATGCAGCGTTTGACGCGATCACGCCGATTTCTTCAGAACTTAGGTTGCGGAAGTACACCTCTAAGCAGCGTGATCGTAGCGCGGGGGGAAGCTCAGACGACATCCGGGTTGTGGCACCGATGAGTCGAAAGTCGGCCGGGAGACCGTTTTCAAAGATCTCGTGAATGTGCGCGGGAATATTGGGGTCTTCGGAGGAGTAGTAAGCGCTATCAAGAAAGACCTTGCGGTCCTCCAAAACCTTCAGCAACTTGTTCAACTGGGTGGGATGGAGTTCCCCGATCTCGTCAATAAATAACACGCCTCCATGCGCCTTGGTAACGGCCCCGGGCTTGGGTTGAGGGATACCTGCTACTCCGAGGGGACCTGCCCCTTGGTAGATCGGATCATGGACAGACCCCATGAGAGGATCGGCTATCCCGCGCTCATCAAAACGAGCTGTTGTAGCGTCAACTTCGACAAATACAGCGTCTTGTCTGAAAGGAGACAACGGATTCGCCTTGGCCTCTTCTAGCACAACCCGTGCAGCTGCCGTCTTGCCTACACCCGGTGGGCCATAAACAATGACATGTTGAGGATTTGGTCCGCAAAGCGCTGCCCTCAGAGCCTTGAGCCCGTCATCTTGTCCAATGATCTCGCGAAAATCACGTGGCCGAGTCACTTCTGACAAAGGCTCCGTCAGCGAGATGGACTTGAGGCGGTTTAACCTGTCCATTTCTTTCCTTGATTCTCGATCAACAGCGGATTTGCTTCCCTGCTGTTGCCGAAGGAGATTCCAAAAGTACAGACCAATGACAATAGCAAAAAACAGATTGATCAATCCGAGAATTCCCATTATCATTATCACTCCTCTCCGAGACTTACTCTCCTATTATGCCCGGAGGATAGAAAAAGGATAAGTCCTAGATACGGACTTATCCTTGATAAATCTATAGTTCTTGTTAGCGTTAAGCGCTTTCTTCTTTTCCCTTGCCCTTCGATTTGCTTCGCACAATCAAAGGCTGTTCTTCCTTCTCCACAGAACCACGAGTGATCACACACTTGGAAACATGTTCTTCAGACGGCACGTTATACATGACATCCAGCATGATTCCCTCAACAACAGTGCGCAAACCTCTCGCCCCAGTCTTCTGCTCCAAAGCCTTGGCTGCAATCATACGCAGAGCTTCGGGTTCGAACTCCAGAACCACTCCGTCCATTTGCAGAAGCTTCTGGAACTGTTTGACCAAAGCATTCTTGGGCTCGGTGAGAATCTGAATCAGAGCTTCTTCATCCAAAGCATCGAGAGTGCATACTACGGGGACACGGCCGATAAACTCGGGGATCAACCCATAGCGCAACAGATCCTCAGGCATGTTCTGGCGCAAAATATCGCCAATTTTCTTCTCTTCCCGGGTCATCACATCAGCACCAAAGCCGATTGTCTTATGCCCGATTCTGCGTTCGATGATCTTCTCAAGCCCATCAAAGGCGCCACCACAAATGAACAAAATGTTCGTCGTGTCGATCTGGATGAATTCTTGATGGGGGTGTTTGCGTCCACCCTGCGGCGGAACGCTGGCTACCGTTCCTTCGAGAATCTTCAAGAGCGCCTGTTGGACACCTTCGCCAGATACATCCCGGGTAATCGATGGATTCTCAGACTTGCGAGCAATCTTGTCAATCTCATCGACGTAGATGATCCCGAGCTCAGCCCGTTCCACATCATAATCAGCTGCTTGAATCAGCTTGAGGAGGATGTTTTCCACGTCTTCTCCCACATAGCCTGCCTCTGTCAGACTTGTTGCGTCGGCAATGGCAAAGGGTACATTGAGAATCTTCGCCAAAGTCTGGGCCAAGAACGTCTTTCCACTTCCGGTTGGTCCAAGCATGAGTATGTTACTTTTCTGTAACTCAACGTCGTCCGTCTTCTCATTACTCTTGATACGTTTGTAATGATTATAGACAGCCACCGACAGTGCTTTTTTGGCTTCGTCTTGCCCAATCACGTATTCATCTAGCGCTGCCCTAATCTCTTTTGGCTTAGGAACGCTATCCAGTTCAATATCATGGTCCTCGGTGAACTCTTCTTCGATGATCTCGTTACAGAGCTCTATACATTCGTCACAAATATAGACCCCTGGTCCGGCGATGAGCTTCTTAACCTGCTCTTGCATCTTCCCGCAAAAAGAACACTTTAACTGTCCTTTTTCATCGCCAAATTTGAACATCTAATCACCCCACCTCACTCGTCACGGTCTGTTATCCATTGCTACATGTTGTCCTTGTTCCCAGTCTGGTGCTTCGTTAGCACACCGTCGATCAAACCGTACTCTTGTGCGCTTTGAGCAGTCATGTAGTAATCACGGTCTGTGTCTTGTTCAATTCTCGCCAGTGGCTGGCCAGTATGGTGTTGCAGGATCTTGTTAACCTGGCTCTTCAGGAACAAGATTTCCTTGGCTTGAATCTCAATCTGGCTGGCCTGACCTTGTGCTCCCCCTAGGGGTTGATGAATCATGATTCGAGAATTCGGTAGAGCGTAACGTTTTCCATCGGCTCCTGCAGCGAGCAGGAGAGCAGCCATACTGGCGGCCATGCCCACGCAAATCGTGGAAACATCGGCCTTGATGTACTGCATCGTATCGTAAATTGCCAATCCGGAATAGATTACCCCACCTGGACTGTTAATATACAAGTGGATATCCTTGTCAGGATCTTCGGACTCTAAGAACAACAACTGTGCAATAACAAGATTTGCCACCTGATCATCGATGGGACCACCGATGAAGATGATGCGATCTTTTAGGAGCCGGGAGTAAATGTCGAAGGCCCGCTCTCCTCGATTTGTCTGTTCTACAACCATTGGGACTAAAACACTCAATTGTCTCCCGCCTTTCTATTACGTTGATTTTACTCTTGTTCCTCAACCTCAACGGCAGG
>DUQE01000047.1 GCA_012837925.1 Bacillota bacterium | reverse complement strand
GCAACTGTTTCCGCCTGTGTATCTGAAAATGGGCGTAGATGGACTTCTACCAGTGTGCTTCCCCGGCCTTGTGTATCCATGTGCACTGTTACTTCCTCGATGCCGTCCAAGCTCAAGAGTAGCTGTTCCATCTGGGCTATCAACACTGGCTCATCCTGCCGTAAAAAGGGGGTGGCTGCCGCGAGTCGGACGTTGTCAGCCAGTCGTTCTACGTCGGGTTTGGACGCCTCTTCACTGATCCATGAGAGGTCCAGGTCACGGACATCCTGGTTCAACAGTATAGTGAGCGGTTGCAGAAAGGCCAGCATAAGCGCCAGACCTAGGACGAGTTTCGAATATTTGGCAAGTTCGCCTGAGGGCAAAAGCATTTCGAGTACTCCTAAAAGGACCACGAGGCCAAGCAAGGTCTGAAGCCATTCCCTCCAGTACATCTATCTCACCTCATAAATACAGCTAGGTTCCCTATGCCTACCAGAATCGTTATGGATAAGAACAGCATCAACGCTACGGTAGCCAACGCAATCAGAACAAGTGTCAACGAGGACTCCATGGTAGCTAGAACCTGTACGATGCGTTGATCACAAATGGGCTGTAAGAGCACACCGACGATCTTGTAGACAACGATCATCGCCCAAACCTTCAGCAAAGGTGTTGCCACCAAAAACATGATCATGAGAAGACCAAAAACGCCCACTGCGTTCTTGATCAAAAGAGACCCGCCCGCCACCACTTCGAGTGTGTCAGCGAACATGCTGCCAGCTATGGGTATGAATGTCTTAGTCAGGTACTTGGCTGTGCGTAGAGAGATTCCATCGGCCACCGGGGCGATCGCTCCCCTAACAACCATGAAACCCGAGAAAACGATGAAGAAGATACCAAGTAGCGTGATCACGCCCTGTCGGAGTAGGCTGCCTAACTTGGGAAAGGCAAGGTCGGGGCTGAAATGGGACACCAACGAGAACGCTGTGCTCATGAGTATCATGGGCAAGAGCAAGTTTTGCACCAAGCTTGCTATCGTTCCAACCAAAGCCCATAACAGGGGATGAAACACTGCGGCCGATGTCACTCCACCAACGGCAAGCAAGAGAGAGGAGAGCATTGGTATCAGCGAATACATGAACTCGACCATTTGGTTAATCGCGTTGGTCGCAACACTGGAGGCAACCTGGAAACTCTGTAGTCCGAGAATGACCAGTACCAGAAAACACACGGCAAACGCTAGATCCACGACTGCTTTTGTCCCAAAAGAACGACTTAGTCTCTCTAATAAAGCGGCTAAGATACCTATGACCACCAGTTGCCGAAGAAGATGAATGCCCAAGTAGAGCTCTCTCAAGAAGTTCTGTAGTAGTAGAAGTAAGAGTTCTGTAGGCGAAGGAGTCTTGCTCGTGCCTTTCAAAAGATCCTGTACATTTAGGCTTGGAAGAAAGTCTTGGTACTCTCTCTCCAAGAGCTCCGTGAAGCCAGACAACTGCCCCAGATCAAGGGCCTCGAGTTGTGCTTCAATGGACTCTTGATGAGGTTGTGACTGTGCATAACATGGTGCACCCGCCAGGAGTATTGCGAGACTCATGATCATGATCTGCCGCTTCATATGCATCACCTAAAACCCAAGTATTCCAAACAACGTGTACAAAATGGCTTGGAGAAGGGGTAGGGCAATCAGCAGAATCACCAGTTTCCCGGCCAACTCGATCATGCCAGATATCGCTTCTTCACCTGCCTCGCTACTAATCTGAACGCCAAAAGAAGTAAGATAGGCCACGCCAATGGTTTTGAGTACAGGGCTTAAGTAGAGAGAACTGACATTGGCTTCTCGCGCTAAGCTGGTTAGTGCACCAAACGAACTACTGAATTGGGGTATCAACGTCAAGAATACAACCGTCACAAAGGAGATGCC
This sequence comes from Bacillota bacterium, assembly GCA_012837925.1. Lineage (GTDB taxonomy): Bacteria > Bacillota > Limnochordia > Darwinibacteriales > Darwinibacteriaceae > UBA5420. The sequence continues at coordinate 9,058 of DUQE01000047.1, read as the reverse complement.
GACAAGAACAGCCCAAGCAGGTTGTTCTTCTCGCAAATGGGCCTGAAAAACAGTTAAGACCACTCCTAGTCCAACCACAACGGGAAGCCACAGCAAGGATTTCACCACCTAAAGACAGCTTCAACATCTGAAAAAAGCTGCCCAACCATTTGAACCAGCCAGAGAAGAACGATAATTACCCCTGCTAGACTCAACATTTGCGCTTGTTCCTTTCGCTCGGCCTGCACAAGAAATATGTTGAGGACTGCTACTAGAATTCCCAGTCCGGCAATGCGGTAGATTGGAGACAAGTCCGTCACTTCAAACCCTCCCTAGAGCAAGAGTAAACAGATGAGCAAGCCTGCAGAAAAACCCAAGTATTTCCATAAACGAGTTTGCTTGTCGCGCTGTTCCTCGGCAAGCTTTAGGGCTTGCTCAAGGCGATGTAGCAATACTCTTAGGTGCTTGACTTGTTCTGAAACATCGCTTGTGCCCAGAACATCACCGAGCGTGCGCATATCTTCCAGCACTGCTCGGGGAAAACCGTTAGCAGAAAGGGTCTCAAGTCCCTTTCCCCAAATGACCCCAAGGGGTTCGCCCGTGCCAGCTTGCAGTGTTGTGCTCAAGATACCCAGGAACGTGCCAACATCACCAGAACACTGCTTAGCTTGGGCCAATATTACATCTGGCAGTGTTGTTCTGGCGAACTGGATTTCCGATTCTAGCACCTGGATGAAGGTAATCAGCTGTCTTAGGTTTTGCACCTGGTGGGCGAAGCTCTGTGCGATGAGCATACCCATCATTCCCGTAGAGAAGACAATGAGACCTACAGCCAGACCTTTGATCAGCACCTGCTCACCCCCACACCTGTCCTCATCATTTTATGTACTCCCATTGACTCTTAGAACAGATTCTATCGTCCCGGGTCCATTGCGACGAGACAAGATAATGACGAGTTCAAACATCTCCAAGGATCCCTTGGCCCACGTTTTTCGCTGTAACGTCTCCCATGAGTCGCCGTGGCACGTGGCGATGACCTTGACTCCACTTCGGGCGATGTCGGCTAGAATCGTTGCGTCGCCGCCGTGACCTATTTCATCGGTCACGATGACCTGGGGACCTAGTCCTCTCAGAGCATGGTGTACACCGATCTCTTTTTCATAACCGTCCAGAACGTCGGTCTGCAGTCCAACATCGAGTTGAGGAACACCTCGATGGCATGAAGCGATCTCGGAGCGTTCATCGACCACAACGACCTGTAACCCATGGTTGGCCACTTGTCGAGCGAGGTCGCGTAGCAGGGTGGTCTTCCCACAGCCAGGTGGAGACACAATTAAGGTGGAGCGAATGCGCGAACTGCCTGGGAGCATTACATTTTGGAAAACAGGATCCGCCGCGCCAATAACCTCCCTGGCCTGGCGAAAGTTCAAGGATGAGATGTTCTTGATAGTCTTCAATCGCCCGTCGCTGTATACCGCTTGGCCACCCATTCCCACCCGATGCCCTCCGGGAAGTGTCAGATAACCGCCTTGGATTTCCTGTTCCCAAGCATACCAAGAACTGTCTGTAACCAATTGCAGTGTGCGATCCAGATCATCTCTGTTTACCACATAGCCGTGAAGAGGCGGACACGGCTGTCCAGCTGCAGACAAGAAGACACATCCTCGCGCGTCTTTAATCATAAGTGGACGGTTGAGACGAACTCGCACCTCTTCGAGCCGTGTCAGAGACGCTTGACTGAGGATCATCCTTAAGGTCGGTGCCAAAAACTTCATCATAGGAGACTCACCCTTTGCCACACTATATGCCAAAAAGGGACAAGTATGACAACAAAAAAAGTTGCCCCACCAGGGGGCAACCCGCTTTCTAAAACGTTCAGTTAAACCTAGTCTTCATCTGGTTCTTCCAGTACATCATCTTCATCAAAGAGATCGTTGAGCTCTTCAAAGTCGGCGGTCTCAAAAACCACTGCATCGCAACGAGGGCAACGAATCTGTACACCTTCATCAAACAGAAAATCCTCATCGAAGGTGACGATGTCTTCACACACAGGACATTCGACTTCCACTAAAGAGTCTTCATCCGAGTCATCCCATTCGTCATCGTCATCACAGCCACAGACATGATCATCATCGTCGAGGAACAACTCATCCTCTAGATACGCCAGATCATAGTCGACTTCCTGTAGGTACTCTTCCAGCTCATCCTGGGCCTGGGCCAACTCATCCACTTCTTGTGCCATATCCTCAAGAATTTGCAGCACCTTCGCGAACAAGAAGCCATTCCGCCCTTCGGTCATGGACGGATCTCCGTCAATGATCCCGCGTAAATAGGCAATCTTCTCTCTAATAGTCTTCAACAAGTCCACCCCCTGCTTTTTTCTGTTTGCCTAGGCCCGCGAGAGATACTCCCCAGTCCTAGTGTCTACCTTTACCATCTCACCCTGTTCAACAAATAGCGGTACTTGAATCGTGATTCCCGTTTGCAGCGTTGCGGGCTTGGTTGCTCCCTGTGCCGTATCACCCTTGAAACCAGGCTCTGTCTGGATCACCTCTAAGATCACCGTCGTAGGCAAATCTACACCTACTGCCTGGTTCTGATAGAATTGGATCCCCAGCGTCATGTTCTCCAACAGATACTTCGGAGCATCCCCCAAGTCGCTTTCTTGCAAAGCAATCTGATCATAGGTTTCCATATCCATGAAGAAATACTCGCCACCAGCGTTATACATGTACTGCATCTGCTTGGACTCAATGTGAGCCCTGGCAATACGCTCTCCTGCCCTAAAAGTGCGTTCTACGCTCGATCCAGTGCGGATATTCTTGAGTTTCGTCCGGACAAACGCAGCGCCTTTACCCGGTTTCACGTGGAGGAAATCTACTACACTATAGATATCACCCTCGAGTTCAACTGTTACACCTGTACGCAAGTCATTCACTGAAATCATTGCTGCTTCCTCCTTATCCCACTACATACAACTCTTTAAAGGTAGAGGACAAGACTTCATGGCCATCCTCTGTAACCAAAACGAGATCCTCAATGCGCACGCCGCCGAAGTCCGGTAGATAGACTCCAGGCTCAACGGTGACAATCATTCCCGGCTGCAACACGGTTTGATCCGTCTTGGACAACCTTGGATTTTCGTGAACTTCTAAACCTAGACTGTGTCCTAGACCATGCCCGAAATATTCACCATACCCATTGTCACTGATGATGTTACGTGCAATGGCGTCAATCTCCGCGCCAGTCTTGCCTGGTCCCACTGCTTTTAGTGATTCCATTTGTGCTTCCAAGACCAGGTCGTAAATCGTCAAGTGTTTCTCTTCGGGTTCGCCGATCACTACTGTCCGTGTCATGTCAGAACAGTAACCGTTCACAACACACCCGAAGTCAAACACCACGAAGTCTCCTACGCTAAAAATGCGGTCCCCTGGCCTGGCGTGAGGCAAAGCGCTTCGTGGACCCGAAGCAATAATCGGATCAAAAGACATGCCACTCGCTCCCGCCTTGCGCATCAAGAACTCCAGCTCCAGTGCTACCTCCCGCTCAGTGAGACCTGAACGCAATGTGGGCAACAGCTGGGCGAAGGCCTCGTCAGCAATTCGAGCAGCGCTGCGGATGTTATCAATCTCATCGTCACTCTTGATCATGCGCAACTCTTCGACCCAACCAGAAACACCCGAGAATTTAGGCGGGAGTTTCTCGTTCCAGTCTTCCATCTGCTTCACTGTAACATAGTCTTTCTCAAAAGCAATCGTCTGAACCTTGTCTGCTTCGATCAAGTTGTTCAGAGACTCAATGTAGGTTTCAATCCTAATTAGTTCCCAACCAGGACACTCTGCTTTCACCTGTTCAAGATACCGAAAATCCGTTAAGATAGCCTGCCTAGTGTTGGAGATCCACACCAAACCTGCGGAACCGGTAAAACCAGTCAGATAACGTCTGTTCAGTGGACTAGAAACTAAGAAAACATCTGCCCCTTCAGCTTGCAGACGCTCTCGAATCTTGGTTATTCGTTCCATACTCGACCTCCTAAATTCTGTTGTCTTTGTTTTCTATTTGTTCTATGGAAACTCCTGCCTATCCTCTTTGTCACGAAAAGAAAAACCCCGTATGGGGTTAGGACTGGAAGAAAAGGGTAACGTTAACGGTGGCTTCGTCCTTTGTCAAGGTTACGTCAGCCAAAGAACAATCGGCCAGTTGTGGATTCGATCGTTTGAGCCTGGTAACGGCTTGACGAATCTCCCAGAGCAGCTTGTCACTGGACTCCCAGTCCACAGCGGTCTCATAAACGAACACTGACATAGTTTATCCTCCCTGACATGTTTTGATATTTATAGTATGTGCAAGGAGGACAAGCTTTATGCATAAAACTTCGCTTTTATTTTTTCGGACCAATGAGATTCGGCCGGACCGTAAATTCTGCTCCTTCTGGAATATGCAGCTTTAGTCGGTAGGGCGCCTTACGAGCCGATACCCACCCCAACCCACTAACAACCAGGTCCTGTCTTGGCTGCAACGATACAACATGTTCTTCCCACTGCCCAATTGAAGCATCTTGAGTGCCCTTTTGCAGCCACTTGTCTAATTGTCTGCTTGAGGATTTCTTCCACTGGGCACCAGAACCGGTGAAGCCGATCAGTAATCCTTGGCTGCTACTTGCGATGCACTCTATGGCACACAAACCTTTAATGTAGACCATATCGCCCTCCTGTACCGGATAGAGATGCGAAGACAGGCTTTTGTGCGGAATGATATCTAAAGCAAGGTCTGGACTGACCATGTCACTAATCCTACCCTTAGGAACGAAACCGGGGGAATCGGCCAACACCAAGCCACCGGGGCACGACCAGCGCGACACGTTGACTGTTGTCCCTGGATAGGGAGAAATCGTGGGATCGATTTTCTTACGATGCCCACCTCCAATACGCATTTGCAGAAGTCGCTGCAGCACACTGGATTTTCCCACATTCGTAATGCCAACGAACAAGACATTGTTGCCCAAAGTGAGCAGCTGATCCGCTAGATCTGGAAACCCATAACCATTCGCGGCGCTTACCAACACCGCTTTCACGCCAGGTAGACCATAATAATCAAGGCGAGACTTCACCCAGCCCTCCACTTCCTTCAGTGGAGTCGTCTTGGGAATGAGATCGACCTTGTTGACAGCCAGAACCAAGTCCTTTCCTCTCATAAGACCTAATAGCTGCGGGGGAAGTCCCGCTTCAAAGTCAAGCAAGTCTACGACGAGGCATACGCCAGTAGACCACTCCATTCCCGCTTGGATAGATGCCAAGGAGTCGCTTGCAGTGACAGGCCCCATATCATCGCGACCGTAATGGTTGATGCGGAAACATCGTTGACAAAGAACAGCTCCTTCCTGCAACACACGTTCCGGAATAAATCCAAAGCTATCGGGTTCGGTGGTCTGAATCTTTGCACCGCAACCTTGACAATGTCTGTCACTCATCGTAGTCACTCCCCTGACGGATTTGTGCTAGTTGCGGGCTAATATCGCCCCGCCTGACCATCCTCTCCAGCATCCGGCGCTCAAGCTTACGCATCATCTTCGTGGAGTCAAGTTCATTCCTGCTGATGGGATTGATCAAAATCGTATAGATGCCCAAGCGATTTCCACCAAACACGTCTGTGAACAACTGGTCTCCTACCACTGCTACTTCGTGCGGTTTAAGATTAAGCAATGCCATGCCTTTTCGAAAGGCTCGGCCAAGCGGTTTTAGTGCAAGTCCAACGGCAGGAATTCCTAGTAGGTCTGCAAAACTCTGGGCGCGGGGCCGTTTTGCGTTGGATACCAAACAGATCGCGAAACCCTCTTTCTGAGCCTTTCGAACCCAGTGTATAAAGGCTTCTTCCATCTCCGGCTCACCCCAGGGAACCAAAGTATTGTCAATGTCAACTAACAGACCTGAGATCTTTCGTTTCTTCAGATCACCAAAATCAATGTCAAATACACTCGCGCAAATCAGGTCGGGAATCAGCTTTCTCATTTCCACGGCTCCATTTTCCTTAATATCAATCAATTATATCACAGAATTTGCCATAGACAAATGGGCGACGAAAAAGCGCCCTCAAGCGAGAGCGCTCCATCAAGAACGAGGTTCAGAAAACGCGACTAACACTCGCCCATTTCACTGAGTAGTTTTCCTAAAGCTCTTTTTTCAATACGTGAAACGTACGATCTCGAGATGCCGAGTTGTCGCCCGATCTGTCGCTGCGTCAACCTTTCCTGGTGTCCTAAGCCAAAACGAAGCTCTAAGACAGTGCGTTCTCGCGGTGACAAGCAACCAAAATGCTCGTTTAGGAGCCCCCGGTCAATATTGAAAACGACCGTGTCCAGCACTTCATCTTCGTCAGAGCTCAGAATGTCCATGAGACTGATTTCGTTACCTTCTCGATCAGCCCCGATGGGTTCATGAAGTTTTACTTCTTGACGAATGCGTTTCGTTGTACGCAAGTGCATTAAGATCTCGAGTTAACTGACAAAGAAGACAGAACTTGCTGTGCTTTCGAAAAGGTGTCGAGTTCAATGATGGCTGGACAGGGTATGAGTATCCATTCCTCAAAGGGACGAAGACGCACTCTGTTGTTGGAGGTATCCCACTTGTTTTGATAAAACTCCCCGATGTAGGTGCGGTTGCTGAGGATTTGCCTCACCACTTGCCGATGCCATGTCTTGGCTCCCCTCTTTGTGGGCACACCAGCCGCAGTCAAAGCGCGGGCAATGGCAGATATTCCTGTGATGCCTGGTGGAGGGGTAAGGATCCATGTGTAGATTTGCTTCACAATGGTCGCTTCTGTGGGATTGATCACCAGCTGCTCGTCTTTTTCATCGAAATCATAACCATAAATCTTGAAGTCCCTTAAGACCTTTCCCTGCCGAGCCTTTTCTCGGCGTCCGCGACACATTCGCTCTGTAATCTTGGCTTTCTCGAACTCCGAAATTGCTCCTCTCAGTGCGTAGAACAGGTTTCCCTCGGGCGTCTTGGCATAGTCACCATTGACAAAGTTTAGCGACACGCCCTGTCGTTCCCACTCTTCAGTAAGCAAAAGTTGATGGAGAAGCTTGCGTGATAGTCGATCCGGGTCAAGACAGTATACCTGCTTAATCTCATCGGCCCTAATCCGTCGCCTAAGCTCTCCAAGTGCTGGTCTCTCAAGGGTCTCGCCCGATACGCCCTCATCGGCAAACACAAGAACTTCAGTCTCGCCAATGCAGTCTTGGCACTCCCTTATCTGCGCAGGAATACCGAAACCGTGTTTCGCTTGTTCTTCCGTACTGACACGGGCATAAATGGCAATCAGGTACGCCACCTCCCCTTTTTTACCTACACTATGTTTGCGATGGAAGAATCATGTTATAATGGGTCAAAGAGGAGGTTTGTCCATGAATTTACAGCTTGCCATCTTTGACCTAGACGGAGTCATCGTGGATACGGCAAAATACCACTACTTAGCCTGGATGCGTCTAGGCGATGAGATCGGAATCGAATTTACCAAACAAGACAATGAGCGGCTCAAAGGAGTAAGCCGCATGCGTTCACTCGACATTTTGTTGGAGATCGGGCAACAAGAACGTACTGCTCTAGAAAAAGAGCAACTGGCCAGCAAGAAGAATGGTTGGTATGTCGACTACATTAACCAAATGGATGCGTCAGAGATTCTTCCCGGTGTGCTTCCCTTCCTTGATGAGCTTCGAGGAGAGGGCATCAAGGTTGCCTTGGGTTCTGCAAGCAAAAACGCACGCACGATTCTGGACAGAGTGGGTCTAACCGACTACTTCCATGCCATTGTCGACGGAAATCTGGTCTCCAAGGCGAAACCAGATCCGGAGGTTTTTACCTTAGGCGCATCGCTGCTGAACATTGAGCCAAGGCATGCGGTGGTTTTTGAGGATGCACAAGCCGGTATCGAAGCCGCCTTGCGGGCCAATATGATGACGATTGGAGTCGGGGATCCACACACGTTGAAAGATGCACACTACGTCATTCCCGGCTTCGCAAACTTCACCCTCTCTGACCTGCATCGTGTCTTGGCTCGTTAAGTGCACTATGTTTTTTTCGTTGTTGTGCAAACGATTGCCAAGGTCTGGTAAGTAGGTTATGATGAGTCTAGGTATGCTAACAGGAGGGGTCTTTTGTGAAACTACTATTGGGAACCCATGAGTGGAACATTGTGGAGGACGGTTTTCAACCCGAACGCAACCGCATTGTCGAGAGCATTACCTCACTAGGTAATGGCTATATGGGCATGCGCGGCAACTTTGAGGAGCAATACTCAGGCGATAGCTTACAGGGGACCTATATAGCTGGGGTCTATTATCCGGATCGAACCGTTGTCGGGTGGTGGAAAGTCGGATATCCTGAGTACTTTGCCAAAGTCTTGAATGCAGTGAACTACATAGGCATCGACGTTTCTATCGACCAGAGGCCGCTAGACCTGCATCTTTGGAAACCCGAAGAGTTCCGGCGAACGCTTGACATGCAAAAAGGTGAACTCTCTCGTCAATTTTCCCTTGTAGATTCCGAAGGCCGCAAGTTTTCCGTTCATGCAAGACGCTTCGTCAGCAAAGAACACCGAGAGCTTGCAGCAATCAGTTATAGCATTACGCTAGAACAAGATCCAACCCAAAGTGGCTCCACAATCACGTTTGTTCCTTACCTAGATGGAAACGTCGTCAATGAAGATGCTAACTATGGTGAGGACTTTTGGCTCGGTGTCACTGAATCAAGCGAAGCCGATTTACAGCTCGTTACAATGAAGACGAAGAAGTCGAGTTTTGTTGTGGCCGCGGCGAGTTCCTTCCGTGTTTGCCGAAATGGTGAGGAGTTGGACAACCTGGAGGGCCTGTACACTTCGTCACGGCGTTTCGCCAAAGCAGAGGTTACGCTGACTCTAGGGGTCGGAGACACACTGACGCTGGAGAAAATCGTTGCCGTTACTACTAACCGAGATTTCCCGTCAGAACAAGTGTCTGAACAAGCCGTCGCCATACTCCAACGTCACCAGATGAAGAGCTATGCAGAGCTCTTTCATGGTCACGCAAGAGCATGGGCCGATG
>DUQE01000046.1 GCA_012837925.1 Bacillota bacterium | reverse complement strand
TAGGTATAGGTCAGGGATCGATCTTAGTGACTCCCTTGCAGATGGCACTTGTGGCTTCAAGTATCGCTAATGGCGGAGTGATGATGCATCCCTATGTTGTTCAAGAGCTTCGCGGCGGCCTGAAAATGCGGCAGATCACTCGACCAAGGGTAGCCGGTCAGGTCATGCCATCTTCTATAGCCAGGGATCTGCAAGAGGCCATGGTTCTGGCGGCCAGAGAGGGTACGGCGCAGTCAAGGGTTTCTGGGGGAGTATCCTATGGGGGCAAGACTGGCACTGCACAGACCGGACATGGTGGCGATCATGCTTGGTTTATCGGGTTTGCACCGGCGGAGAGTCCGACTGTTGCGGTGGCCGTCCTTGTTGAGCAAGGAGGTTCTGGCAGCGAGGTGGCGGTGCCGATTGGAGTCACTGTCTTACGTGAGGCGCTCGGGATCGACGAGTAAGAGTTAAAGGGTGAGGGTATGATTGGGGAAATGTTGGCCAATCGTTATGAGATTTTAGAGAAGGTCGGTGACGGAGGGATGGCCTTGGTTTATAGTGCCAAGGATCATCTACTCAGCAGAGTTGTTGCTGTGAAAATCCTCAGGGCCCAGTTCGCCGATGATGAAGAGTTTGTTGAGCGTTTTCGGCGGGAGGCTCGGTCAGCAGCGAGCCTGTCTCATCCAAATATTGTCAACATCTACGATGTAGGTGAAACGGATCGCGCTCACTTTATCGTGATGGAATATGTGCAGGGGAACAATCTCCACGACCTCATTCGCGATTATGGCAGTTTTCCGCAAGACGTTGTTGTGAGTGTCGGCAAGCAGATCGCCATGGGTTTGGCTCACGCCCATTATCATGGCATTATCCATCGTGACATTAAGCCGCATAATATTCTCGTTACCGACGAGGGGCGCGTGAAAGTGACCGACTTTGGGATTGCGCAGGCCATGAGTAGCACGAACTTGACCCAGACCGGGATGGTTTTAGGCTCTGTGCATTACTTTTCTCCTGAGCAGGCCCGCGGAGTCAACGTGCAAGCTGCTAGCGATCTCTACTCATTAGGCATTGTTTTGTATGAGATGATAGCAGGCCATCAACCCTTTAGGGGGGATTCGCCCATCGCCATAGCATTAAAGCAGATTCAAGAGAATCCACTACCCCTTCGAGACTCGCGACCTGAACTTGACGGCGAGTTGGAGGATTTGGTGTTAAAACTGCTCAATAAGGAGCCTAAGAAGCGACCTCATAGTGCAGAAGAAGTTGTCAAGGCGTTTCAAAGGATTGAACGTCGTATTGAAATGCAAACGGATGGGCAAGAACAAGAAGACCATACCATGCCTCTGCCCGCCCAAGGAAAGTCAAGGAGAGGAGGTCTTGGATTGGCCACGAAGAAGAAACGCACGAAGAAGCAGCCGAAAAGGACGTCGAACAAGAAAAAGGAACCTCGCAAATCTCGGGGATTTGTTGTGGTGGTAACACTCTTAATTCTACTAGGAGTTGGATTTGGTCTAGTAAGGTTGATTCCCAGGTTCCTGTTCCCAGACGAAGTTCGGGTACCAAATGTAGTCGGTCTCTTTGAGCTGGAGGCGGGACGAGTCTTGCGGGACGCAGATCTAGTCTTAAAAGTAGAACAGTCTATCTTTGATAATGAGGTTCCGGCTGGTCATATTATCAGCCAGGATCCTATGGCCGGTAGGATGGTAAAACAGAACCGGGAAATTCTCGTTAGGGTGAGTCTAGGTCCAGAGGTGGTTGAAATGCCTTCTGTCATAGGTCTCACAGCCCGTGAAGCGAAGTTGGGACTGACACGGGCC
>DUQE01000045.1 GCA_012837925.1 Bacillota bacterium | reverse complement strand
TGTGTTACTTCTTGCCGTTCTTGATCCATTCAGCAACGGTCACCGTGCGTTTTGCCTGATGCTTGACGGCAGCTTCTACGTTTTCAATCATTTTTCCTTCTTGATCCACACTAACGCTGGTTCCATACGGATTGCCGCCCGCAGCGAAAATCGACGGATCGGTATATCCCGGAGCCGCCACAATGGCGCCCCAATGGTACATGTTGGTGTACAATGACAGAATCGTAGCCTCTTGACCGCCATGAGGGTTCTGCGCAGAGGTCATGCCGCTGACGACCTTGTTGGCAAGTTTGCCGTGGAACCACAACCCCCCAGTTGTATCTAGGAACTGGCGCATCTGAGCAGCCATGTTTCCGAAGCGCGTAGGTACGCTAAAGATGTATGCATCAGCCCACTCCAAGTCAGCAGAGGTAACCTCTGGAACATCCTTAGTGGCTTCAACATGTGCCTTCCAGGCTGGGTTTGAGTCAATGGCAGCCTGTGGAGCTAACTCAGGGACTTTAAGAACTCTTACTTCTGCTCCTAACTCTTCAGCGCCTTCTTTGGCCCATTTGGCTAATTGATAGTTCGTTCCTGTTGAACTGTAGTAAATCACTGCCAGTTTTACTGACATTATACTCACTCCTATCGGACTGATTTAATCACTAACTTACTTATCATTTAACCATATTTTGTCTGTCTTGGCAACTACTTTTTCTTGGCTGACTCCTCAATGATTCTGAGCACATTATTCGTGCCATCTCTTACTTGTGATTCTCTCATCGTTTTAATGAACGCTTCTTTGTTTGCCTCAAGCAGAGCTAAATTATGCTCCAGCGAGCGTAGATTCAGCTCCTCCTCTTGAATCACTAAGCTAAACCCCTGCTTGGCAAAGGACTCGGCGTTCAGGATCTGATCACCACGACTCGCCTGTCTCGAGAGGGGCACTAAGATATGTGGTTTTGTCAATGCGACAAGTTCAAAAATGGAGTTGGCCCCAGCGCGCGAAAGAACATAATCGGCGGCAGCAAGCAAGTGGGGTAACTCGTCCTTGGCGTACTCCAACTGAAAATAGCGAGGATTCCTTAACGAGTCATCGACGTTCCCCTTCCCGCACAGATGGATAATCTGGTAGCGTGTGGTGAGGGCTGCAAGATTGTCGCGAACCGTTTGGTTTAAAATCGTCGCGCCTAGACTCCCGCCCATCACCAGTAGAACTGGATGATCATCCGTAAATTTGCAGTAGCGAAGTCCCTCACGTTTCGATCCATTGATCAGCTCCGAGCGAATAGGCGTTCCAGTGACAATTCCTTTACCCTTTACATGCTCCAGTGAGTCAGGGAAAGTTAGACACAGTTCTTTCGCAAAGGGTAGACTAATCTTGTTCGCCAACCCAGGAGTCAGGTCGGATTCATGTAAGACCACTGGTATCCTCAATAACCACGCCGCTACGGTCACCGGAACCGAGACAAAACCGCCCTTACTGAAAACGACATGGGGTTTGATTCTCCATAAAACGCGATGGGCCTCAAAGACTCCTTTCAAGACACGAAATGGGTCGCTGAGGTTCTTCAGATCAAAGTAGCGTCGGAGTTTTCCAGCGCTAATGGGATAATAAGGAAGATGCTCCTCCATAAGTTCCCTTTCAATTCCTTCATGCGTGCCAATATAGTGAATTTCCCACCCACGCTCCTGCAAGTGTGGTATCAGAGCAAAGTGTGGTGTGACATGTCCTGCGGTGCCGCCGCCCGTTAGCACGATTTTCTTCATCAGAACCCTCCTGTCCTGGGCAGGTATTTCATAGGAAAGGTGGAACTAGCTTCTATGAACACTTGCGAGGTGATAGTATGTATCCAATAGCATTTAGCGTTGGTTCAATAGACATCTATTGGTATGGCATCCTTATGGCCTGCACCTTTGTGTCGGCCTACTTCATTGCTCGATACTTTGCACGTCTGCATGGCGTCAAGGTGGAACTCATCGAGAACCTTTTTTTCATTTCGGCTGTAGCAGGACTTATAGGCAGTCGCTTAGGGGCAATCATTCCCTATTGGCGTTATTTCCTTGACAACCCTCTGGAGATCTTTTCCCGGGCTGGTATGGCATCTCACGGAGCCATTCTTGCAGTCATGACGATTGGTTACTTTTATGTCCGTAAACACAAGTTAAACTACTGGCAGATTGCTGATTTTGCCGCACCTATTCTCCCGGCGGGACACATCTTTATCCGCTTAGGCAATTTTCTCAGCGGTGAGTTGTACGGGCCTCCCACGGATTTGCCATGGGCTGTGGAGTTTCCCGATAGCCTGGTACCGGTCCACCCTTCACAGCTGTATGAAGTGCTGGCCGCGGCCGTCATCCTGCCTTTTGCCTGGAAGTGGGCGAAAAACCCACGTTATCCAGGGTATGCGTTCTTGCGTACGATGTTTGCCCACTCGGTCGTGAGGTTCTTCTTAGACTTCATTCGACAGCATAGTGAGCTTTATGGTCCTTTTGTGCTCAGCCAAATCATCGCTCTGGGCATCTGCGTGGTTACCTTACCGGCCATTGTGATTCTGGACCGTCGCCACAAAGTCAAGTAACTCCGCGCTCACAAATGGGGCGAAGGGACGCAGCAAGTACCCTATCGTCTCCGCCTCTTTCGTTGTGAAGACTGATTTGTCCTTTATGTACCCCATGATAGCCGCCAGTGCTGTGTGGGGTTTTCTGTTTTTCAAGCGTGTCTGCACCTGTGTCCGCAATTCTAGAAGTTCAGCTTGCTCTACGAGCTCATCAGTTTCGTTGTTACAGTTCTGACCGGAGGTCCACACCCGGTTCACAAGACGATAGGCACTAGCTAGTCCCTGCCATTGGAAGACGTAGTCCCTTTCGGGCGGTCCCATGTAAAGACAGTAGACACGCAAAGCGTCGACACCAAAGTCAGGGAGAAAATCGCTCATCGGCCCCGTATTCAAAAGGCGGCCACAAGACAGGATATCCCGTGCGCGAAGCTGGTTCGCGCGATAACCATAATCACGGGGCACCACTGCAATGGGGTACTGCTCTCCCCATACTGCACCTTGAACCGACAAACCGAGATGGACCGC
>DUQE01000044.1 GCA_012837925.1 Bacillota bacterium | reverse complement strand
CCGCTTGGAGGAAGCAGCATTAGGAAAGGAAGGGTGGATTATGCATATTGGCATCATACCGCACACCGGAAAGCGCGTAGCTCTAGACCTGACAGAAGAGTTGGTTCGTTTCCTGCAGGAACGGGGTGTGGGCTACGATGTGATCACGCATCCTTCCTTAGATAATGTAGCAGCATTTGACATCGTCATTGTCCTAGGCGGCGATGGTACACTCTTGAATGCTGCAAGGCTGACCAGTCAAGTTCAGGTCCCCGTTTTTGGTGTTAATGTAGGTCACTTGGGATTCTTGACCGAAGTGGAGACGGACGGACTTTTTCCGGCCATGGAAGCGCTGCTAGACGGCAACTACACCCTGGAGGAACGAATGCTCATTACGGCCTCTGTCAATCGCGGCGGGGAAGAGGCAGCTCGTTATGTGGCCCTAAACGATTTTGTCGTAACCAGGGGCACCTTTGCGCGGATCATTGACCTCAGCATTTTCGTTGATGGACAACATGTTACCGATTATTCGGCCGATGGAGTGATTGTCGCGACTCCCACTGGCTCGACAGCCTACTCGCTCAGTGCGGGGGGCCCCATTATTGAGCCATTATTAGAATGCGTATGTATTACACCAATCTGTGCCCACTCCTTGGCTGCACGCTCTGTGTTCACCAGTGCGGAGGCTGCGGTTAGTGTGCATATTAATAGCGCGAGTGAAGATGTCATGTTCACCATTGACGGTCAGCATGGATTTCCGCTTCAGACCGGAGATCATGTAACAATCAAAAGGGCTGACAAGCCTGCTCTTTTTGTGAAACTGAGCGGACGCGGTTTTTTTCAAGTCCTGCATAGTAGGCTGAAGATGCCACAGAGTTGGGGTGGTAACAATGAAGAATAGCAGGCAAAACAAGATCATGGAGATTGTGGCAGACCACAATGTCGAAACCCAGGAAGAGTTGATGGAACACCTCCAGCTTGCTGGGTACAACGTGACCCAAGCTACGATATCCAGGGACATAAAGGAGTTGCGCCTCGTGAAGGTTCCCGACGGACAGGGTGGGGCAAAATACTCGATTCAAACGAATGTCACGCGAGGGGATTTAGTCAGGAGAGCGCGACGCATTTTTGAGGACTATGTTTGTAGTGTGCACTTTAGCGGGCCACTGATCATGATCAAGACGTTTCCGGGAGGGGCCCATGCTGTTGCCGCAGTCATCGATGAACTCGATTGGCCAGAAATGATAGGAAGTATTGCAGGCGATGATTCAATCTTGATTTTGACGCATTCTGAAGAGCCCAAGCCTGTTGAACCGGTTGGTCCGACAGGAGAGCTCTTCGCGAGAATTCAGGAACTGATGAAGAGGTGAGCTTGTGATAAAGGAGTTGCAGATAAGCAATTTTGCCCTGATCGAGGACTTAGAATTGTCGTTCTATTCTGGATTTAGTGTGCTCAGCGGTGAGACAGGGGCTGGCAAATCCATCATTATTGATGCTCTCAGTCTGCTGCTCGGAGCTCGAGCTTCACTCGAGATGATACGCACAGGAGCAGAAGGAACGCGTATTTCTGGCAGTTTTTCACACAATGACAACTCCAGGCGCCTAGTGAGCGAGTGGGGTATGTTAGACGGTGATGAACTTATTATCACCAGAGAGATTAACACCAGCGGACGCAATAAATGCTGGATAAACGGCCGGTTGGCTACGGTTAGCCAATTGGCGGAACTTGGGCCTTCGTTAGTCGATATCGTTGGGCAGCATGATAGCCAAAGTCTACTAAATCCGGATGGACATGCGTTACTCTTAGATACGTATGGAGGAACAGAACATTTGGCCCTTCGCAGAAAGGTCGACGATCTGGCTGAGCAGTGGGCATCCGTGCGAGCGGAGCTGAATCGCCTGCACAGGGACGAAAGAGAACGAAACCGCCGTATCGATCTCTTGACGTTCCAAGTGGAAGAGATTGCGGCCGCGGCCCTGCAACCTCAGGAAGATGATTTGCTGGAAGTCGAACGATCTCGCTTGGCTAACTTAGACCGTATTCGCCAGGGGCTTCACTACGTCATGAACGTTATGGGGGAGGACTACGATGAACGAGAGTCACTATTGCACAGCCTCTCGGCCATGGAAAATGAGCTTCGCCGTGCCTCCGCTCTTGATTCAAGTCTAGAACCTATAGTGGAGCGCTATATTGGCCTTTCTTTGGAGTTTCACGATATCTATGGAGAGTTTAGGGAATACCTTGACAATCTTCCTGCGGATTCAGAACGTCTCAATGAACTCGAGTCAAGATTGGATCTCATCGATGGACTCAAAAGAAAATACGGCAGTACCGTTGAGGAGATTCAGGTGTACCTAAAGGAGGCTGAAGAAGAGCTAATCCTGTTAGAAAATGCCACCGTTCGAGCTGGAGGCCTAGATGAAGAGGCCAACGCCATTTATGAGCAGTGGATGAAGGAAGCAGCCGTACTCACCGAGAGCAGGATGAACTTGAGCCAGCGCTTGGAGGGTCAGATTGAGCGTGAGTTGGCGGACCTCTCCATGGGCAATACCAGGTTTCGAGTCAGTTTTACACCACGAACGACAGACACGCCTTCACCTGGTGGTCGTGAAGAAATCGAATTTATGATGGCTCCCAACATTGGTGAAGATCTCAAACCCTTAGCTAAGATCGCATCTGGGGGTGAGCTCTCGAGGGTGATGCTCGCGGTAAAGGCCATCCTAGTTGAAACAGAACAGACGCCGACCATCATTTTTGATGAAATCGATGCAGGCATTGGCGGGCGTACCGCCCTGGCCCTGGGAGAAAAACTGCGGGCCTTGAGTAATGTGAGGCAGGTATTATGCGTAACTCACTTGCCGGTAGTAGCCAGTTTTGGAAGGCACCACTACTCAGTACAGAAGAGCTCGAAGGCCGAACGCACGACGGTAAGTGTGCGTTTACTTCAGCCTGATGAACGCGTGGAAGAATTAACCCGCATGCTTGGTGGCTCAACGGACGAGCCTATCACCTTTGAACATGCCCGGGAATTATTGAAGAGAACGGGTTCACTGTTGTCCTAAAAAGCTTATTCTGCCAGCTAGTTCCTTCACTAGAGGGACAGATCACAGGGTAACCTACACTCATGAAAGAGATGTGAGGGGGTAGGTGGCTTTGTGAGAAAAGTCTTGCTCCGTTTGGGGCTGACGCTTGTTTTGGCTTGCTTATTGGCTCTAGCCACAGTCCCGTACTG
>DUQE01000043.1 GCA_012837925.1 Bacillota bacterium | reverse complement strand
TAATGACGCTCCAGGGGGACAAGCTCGTCTTCTGCCTTTTCCAGAACCCGGGTGGCTCCCACAGCCCTTACGTTAAAAATATCTAGGATCCCATTCAGTAGTACCGAAGGAATGATGGGTTTGCCAATCCCCAGCGCGATCTTGTGCTTGCTCAGTTCATCGAAGAGATCGACACGCATCATGGGAAGGAGCATGATGCACTCTGGTTTTTGCACGATGTTCACATTTTGATCAATTGCGTCCACAAAGTCAAAGCCGCCTTTTTCTGGAGTCTCGTAGTCGACGATGAGGAGATCGAAGGGCTTGGCAAACGTTCCGTCGGCAGCTTCGAGCATACGAATTGCGCTGGCTGGGGAGGTGGTAAGTTCACAACGCATACCAAAGGATCGTAGGTAGCTCTCGATCACATTCATGTTAGCGCCTGATCGTTCCAGCACCAAGGTTCTGACATCTTTGAAGGGATCTCCAGATAAAGCTTGGATATAGTTGCCTTCCTGGTTCAGATCAACAACCAGCGGCAAGTCGATGATAAAGGTTGAACCTTCATGCTCGGTACTAAAGACTTGAATCGTTCCCCCCATCAGATCCAGCAAATGTTTGGCAATGGAAAGCCCGAGCCCCGAACCGCCAAAACGCCGGCTGATAGAGCTATCGCCTTGGATGAAAGGATCAAAAAGTTTATGCATTTGCTCTTCATCCATGCCAATACCTGTATCTTTGATGGTGAAGGTGAGGTGGTATGTGTCTTTTTCCCGGGCCAGAAGTCGAATATCCAGAGATACTTCACCTTCACTGGTAAACTTGGCTGCATTGTTCAGGAGGTTGAGTAGAATTTGCTCCAAGCGCTTGGAATCGCCAAAAAACCAGGTGGGAATCTGGGGGTCTTTGGCCAGTCTAAAGCCTATTTCCTGTTCTTGAATTTTGTAAAGGACGATATTGACCACATTTTGAATGACCTGGTCGAGGTTGAAGGACTGTATATCAAGTTCGATTCTTCCGGCCTCTATTTTTGAGTAATCTAGAATATCATCGATGATACCCATCATACCTGATGACGCCTGGGTGATCTTGTCCACATAGAGTCGTTGGGTTAAGGAGAGATTCGTTTTCTTGAGAAGGTAGGCCATGCCGGTAATGGCATTGAGGGGTGTACGTAGCTCGTGGCTCATTCTGGCCACGAAGGTCGATTTGAACTCGTTGGCCTCATCAGCGGCTTGCTTTGCTCGCTCTAGGTCTTGCTGAACTTGCCTTCTCTTGCGAATCTCTCGGCGTAAGACAGCAATCCAATGGAAGGATACAATTAGAACAAGAGCCACCACTGAGCCAATGATGGCTACAATGCGAAGTACCGGACCATAGTCTGGATCTGTACTAAGTCCGATCCAACGATTGTTGATCGCGAGTCGTTCGTCATCACTGATGAGACTTAAGGCTTTGTTAAAGACACTGACAAGTTCAGGCCAATCTTGACGTACAGCAAAATGGAGTGCTTGTTCCTTGTCTGCCTCAAAGGCAACGTAGCGAAGATTGGTTAAGGCATGGGAACGAATGAAATAGTTTGTGGTGGCGAGGTTACCAAGGAAGACTCTTTCGGTCTGGGTTGCCACCGCCGTTAAGGCCGTTTCAGCAGAGTCGTAGAGACTTAGGTTGATCTGGGGATAGTAGGTCAGGTAGCTGTGGTGTGAACTATTGCGCTGTACAGCGACAGTCAGTCCATGCAAATCCTCGATGCCGGAAATTTTCGTGTCCTGATCTTGGGTAACAATGACCCGTTTGAAAAAGTAGTAGGGTTCGGAGAAAAGGAGGTGTTGCTCCCGCTCGGTCGTCTTACCCACGGCGGGTAAGGCATCAATCTCGCCCGCTAGTACCTTTTCATAGGCTTCGACCCAGGTCAAATCTAAGGCCACTTC
>DUQE01000042.1 GCA_012837925.1 Bacillota bacterium | reverse complement strand
TGATGTCACTTCGCATAATACGTCCCACACAATTCCCCCTATACCTGACCCTGTTCTCGGTGACTCGCAATCAATACGTCGTAGGCGTCCAAACAAGTCTTGACCGACTGATCGATTACCGCCAATACCTCCCAAAAATCCAAAAACTCCAGTTCTTCCCTGTCCACTTCATTCTTGCGCTCAAAATCGCCATGGAGTGCTGCAATCAGCTGCGGAAAATGCCCAGGATCAATTTCGTCCATGTGCGGCGCAAATGGTCGTAGGGTTTCAAGCTGTAGGGAGTGATAATCGATGATTTGTCCGTTCAGCCTCCAAAAGTCTCTGTAGTTTTTTCCAAGGGCTTCCTCCCTTTCTTCTGGAGGCAACCCTTTCACTTTCTTGTAATAGATCTCTTTCTTCCAGATATCGTCACTGATGAGGTGAAAGAAATATCCGAGATGAAAAGAAGTCATCGTACCGGTCAAGTACTTGCCGATGTAAGCACTGTAATCGGTCTGGGTATTACCGTTTTCATCTCTTCTGGAAAAGTGGGTGAGGTGGTAGTGGGACGGCCCCATGTAACTGTGCAGGTCAGGTGCAATACCGCCAAGCAGGAATGAGCTGTCATGAAAGTCCAAGCATCTGCTGAGCAATGAGCTTATGCAATAGTGCATGATCCGCGACCCCATACGTCCCCTCCTCTCTTCCATGCGACATCCTATGATTATTCTTCTCTCTGATTGGCATTTCCTCCCAAGCACCCATATTTTGAGCCACCCGATGTGGGGACTAGCAGGGATGTTGATCCGCGAGAAGAAATCTCTAGGCAAGACTGTATCATGGGGGTTATGTCCTTGGTTCTATGGGGCTCTTTTGTCAACTTGATAGCGATTGTCGGTGGTGCACTCCTAGGGCGAGCTGTCAAGCTCCCGGACCGGATTCGTGAAACGATTATGCAGGCCCTTAGTCTTGCGATCGCGGTCATTGGTATTTCCATGGGCTTAGCGACAAAGAATGTTCTCATACCTATTGCTTCACTGGCCTTGGGAAGCATCATTGGAGAGTTCCTGGACATTGAAGCAAAGATCGCTTGGCTCGGTGAAAGATTACAGAAGCTCGACCGCGGCAAAAGCCGCGATCAAGCACATGATTTCACACAAGGATTCTTAGCTGCAACCCTCACGTATTGCGTTGGAGCCATGGCCGTCATCGGTAGTCTAAACAGTGGCCTCATGAACGACCATCAGGTCTTATATGCCAAGTCTTTAATCGATGGAGTAACGGCCGTCTTCTTCTCGGCGTCCTTGGGAATTGGTGTAGCGTTTTCAGCCTTTCCGGTTTTTGTCTACCAGGGAAGTATTGCACTCTTGGCCACACTTGTTGCCCCTTTCCTTCGCGATCCTGTAGTGGCAGAACTAACGGCAACAGGAGGCATCCTGATCATAGGAATCGGGCTGAACATGCTGGGGCTGACCAAACTCCGTCTGGGAAACATGTTACCTGCTATTCTCGTCTCCATCATCTTGGCTGTCTTGATGGTCTGATCCGAAACACCTATGGCGTCAAACGATGACGGTCGCGTGGAAACAACGTGGCTTCTCGAATGTTTGTCAGTCCCAGGATCTGAGCAGTCAGTCGTTCAAGACCAATAGCGAGTCCCCCATGGGGAGGCATGCCAATCGAGAAATTACTCAGATATGAAGCAAAGTCTTGAGGGCTCAGACCCTTCTTGAGCATATTAGCCTCCAAGAGTGCACGATCGTGGATTCTCTGCCCTCCTGTAGTAATTTCTAATCCTCGGAACAAGAGGTCAAAGCTGGCTGTTGAATGCTCCCCTTTTGGCATCGTGTACATGGGCCTTTTGTTCCAGGGATAGTCCGTCACATAAACAAACTCACTTCCGGTTCGTTCTAGAATGGCTTTACTCAAGAGCCTTTCCCCTTCTGGATCTAAATCAAGTTCCTCATGTGTCTTCCCATACTCCTCTGTCAAAAGTTTCAGGGCTTCCTCAAGAGCAATCCTAGGGATTTCGGGTACTTCTGGCACTACGATGCCAAGGATCTCGAGTTCTTTGGCACACCTCTCTTGCATCGCGGAAAACATATACTTTAGAAGCCTATTTTGCAGATTCATGACATCGTGTTCATTGTCAATGAAACCCATTTCAAGGTCGAGACTTACGTACTCGTTCAGATGGCGGGATGTGGCATGTTTTTCTGCACGATACACCTGCCCCACCTCATACACCCGCTCAAATCCCGCTCCAACAAGCATTTGCTTATAGAATTGGGGACTCTGGGCCAAGTACGCTTTGTCCTCAAAGTATTCTATGGCAAAGAGTTCCGTGCCTCCCTCAGTGCCACTCGCCACAATTTTCGGGGTAAACACCTGTACAAATCCCTCGCGGCTTAGGAAGTCTTGAAAAGTCTGAACTAATACAGCCTGGATCTTGAAGATCGGACTCACCCTGTGGTGTCGCAGACTCAACACGCGGTTGTCGAGCGCAAGGTCGAGCGGAATGTTCAACTCCTCTCCGTTGATATTGAAAGGTAGAGGATCGGCCAGTGACAAGACGTTTATCTGGTTAGCGACTACTTCATAGCCAATCTTGGACCTAGGCTCTGGCTTTACAACTCCATGAAGCTCAACCACACTCTCTGTAGTGATCTGGACGTCTGCGATTAGAGCGGGATCAACAGAGACCTGGATCGTCCCCGTTCGGTCCCGGACAATCAGAAACGTCACTTGGCTCAGTCTCCTAATACGGTATATCCATCCTTTCACCACTACCTCCTGTCCCAACAAGCTACGCAATTCCTCAACTAAGACACGTTTCACTCTACTCTTCCTTTCTGTAAAAAAAATTCCCTAGCCAAGAACGGCTAGGGGCGTGACAGACGCGGTGCCACCCTAGTTCATCAACTCTGCTTACAAAAAAATCCCGTCCGCCATGGGACGAGATTCTCGTGGTACCACCCAAATTTCAACTCTGAGCAGAGTTATCTTTAGTCCAAATAACGGTGGAAACCGGCACATCCTTTTGATCAGATGGCAACTCCAAGCTGTCCGTCCACAAGAGACTCTTGCCAGGCTCACACCCTCCCCGGCTCGCTTGAAAGATTCTGGTCATGGGCTCGTCTCTTCATCGTCGTTCGCGATTATTGCATTTAATTAAACCAGATGAGAACGAAACTGTCAAGAAGGTTTTTTCGTTGCTCAGACTTCTAGAGGAGTGGAAAATGTTTCAGCCAACTGTGCTTTCTTGCGTACCTGGTGGCGAGCGTAGAAGAAGCTAACGACTTGTCCAAGACCAGCCAGGGTCCACGTGACGGGATACGCCATAAACAATACCATCATTGTAGGATACGCCTTAAACACTGTGACAAGCCACACGATGCGCATGAGGCATGCTCCCAACAGAGTAGAGAGCATCGGTAGAATTGAATACCCCATCGCTCTGGTAAGGCCCGGAAACACGTTCATCGTTCCACAGGAAAAGTACACAACCATCATGATTTTCAGGCGAGTCATCCCAAGATCGATAACTTCAGGGTTCGTGGTATACAAACGTAGTAGCGGTCTACCGAAGATCACGGTGGCGCCTCCCAAGATGATCCATGTGGCAAAAACAAAGACAGTAGATATCTTGGCAATCTCATCGATGCGGTCATACTCCTCGGCTCCC